>NZ_JBEPMN010000004.1:0-294585 GCF_040545755.1 Aquamicrobium ahrensii | reverse complement strand
TACGGCACAAATGACGGAGCAATTGGCGGCGTAGAAACCAACCCGATCCACCTTAGCCAAGCCGCCAAGCTGTCTCACCAGACGGGTCCACCTCATTGCCGTCGAGACGTCGAACAGCTCGGCATGTTGGGTCTGAAACATCAGCTGCACGCCGGGACGGAGTTGCTGCGCGACCGCAGCAACGAGGCCGATGTCAGTGAAGGGCTGGAGCAGCTCGGCGTCATAGGCCGCCATGAAGTCGAAGCGGGCTCCCCTGGCATCCTCGGCGCGGGCGCGCACATCGATTGCGGCAAGGGCCGGCTTCAATGCCGCGATGCCAGGATGTTCGGAAATCAGCCGGATCATGCCGGCATGATCGAAATCACGGGCTCCGGCGGCCACGAAATCGATCAGTCCGCCATCGCCCGCGCCGCTGATGAAGAACCGCGGAGTTGGTCGACCTGCGAACTCGGCAACCGGAACGCCTGCATCGGTCCAATAACTGGCGCTTTGTATCGACGGCACCGGTTCGCCCGGCTCGAGCCCGAACCCGACCGCGAGAAGCACCATGTGAAACTGTTCGCGCAGCTCCACGCCTGGCGGCGGTGGAGGCGCATTCAGATCAGTGATATCGAGCTGATACCCGTCCGCCGTCCATGTCAGCGCGGTAACCTGATGGCGCAGCCGTCGCTCGAGCCGCGGCGCGAGCCTAACGACGATGTCCTCGAACCCGAGCAGGACGTCGTCGCGAACGGTGCGGCAAGGCCCCGATTCCCAGTCGAGGATGGGCAGGTCGGCTATGGGATCGGTCGTGTAGTGGGCCGGCCAATCGTAGATGTGTGGATCGAGCCGCCGTCGATCGGTCGTCGACTGAAGAGGTAGAAGCGCATCGGCAGATTCGAACAATACAACCTGCGACCCGGTGACCAGCGCCGCTGCTGCGGCTGCGGTGACACCGGCCGCCCCCCCTCCGACGACGGCGATCCTCGGATTGGCATGGAGGTAGCCGAGTTCCTTGAGCGCGTGGATCAGCGAAAGTGCCCTGACCTGCTGGGAATAGAAAGTGATGCGCCGGTCGAAACTACCGATGACAAACAGGTTCGGTCGGTCGCGAACAGTCGCTCCATCAAGGATGTCCTGCGCTAGCAAAGCATCAGCCAACGACGCATACTCCTGCAGTCGCTCGCGTTTGCCGTACTGGCACTATGACTGTGGCGTGTGCTCCCGCACGCATGCTCGACAATCCGCTCCCCCTTTGGCCGCGTCGCCGCGCGACAGCCGACGCATTACTTATGGGCAAAAAATCGAGGATGCAGCAAGCTTCTAAAAGGTCTTGCGAAGGCGCTTTCAGCCGGCTTGGCAACTCGCTGCTCAATTCATTCGATCGCCTTTTCGCGCAGCGTCTCGTTCTACGCCGACCAGGCGTTGATCAGCGACAGCTCATAATGCTGCCTCAGGTCGTTAAGTTATTCTATAGTTTTGATTTATCCATATGTCTAGCAATAGACGGCAAGTACTTACGAACCTGCTCGCGGTCGCTTTCCTTCTCTTTCTCGCTAAGATTGGCGTAATCAGTCGCGATCTGACGCTCCCATTTCTCGACCAGGTCGGCCGGTAGCAGAAGCGATCCGTCAGGCTGTCGAACCGCCTTGCTGTGCATATAGCTCTGCCAATGCGACCAGCGCTCGTGCTCGATGGAAGCCAGTTCTTCCAATAGCTCATTGAACGCCTCAGAATACGAGTTTGCTGCCATGCCCAATCAGATGAGGCCTTGCTCAACCAGCCTACGATAATGCTCTCCGAGGACCGTTAGCTCGCAGGCTTTGCTCTCCATTGCGGCGTGCCACATATGCGGGGCATCAACGGGCTTCAGGAGATTAACCCGAACGTACCTTTGCAACATTGCGAATACTGCTGTTTTGGCAGGGTCCGGAGGCGGAATTGCGGGGTCATTTTTCTGTTCTTCATTGCGCTCCGGCTCATATGCGGGATCCAGCTGCAGCTGAAAGCCTGGCGCCGGGAAGTGCATGGTCAAGGCGTGGAGATCCTGCAGTGGAATCGGTGGGTCGGCTTTGCGCAGCGAAATGAACTTTTGCACGTTGGTTTTGAAAACCGGCCGCTGCCCCCAAGTGCCCAGCGATTGGTCGATGTGTGCATAGACACTTCCGGGCGTCACCTCGCCGAGCAGGTTCGCTGCCGAGCCATTGAGCGCGTCCACAAGTAGCGTCGTAAAAACACCCGCGCCGCCCCCAACTACCTCCATCGCATACTGATCTTTGTTGGATGCCGTGAGGATCGTTGTGCCGTCTTTGATCTCAGAGAAGGCGTTATGGATATGTGAGCCACCCACAGCGCCACTATGGCAGCTATCCAGAATAATCACTTTATTCGTAGCATGAGAATTATTGGCGAACGTCATCAGCTCGGAGAGTGGAAAGCCGTCGTTGCCATCTGTATTGTCGGAGGAACAAAGAAAACCTCCGGTTTCGTCGATGTAACCGTGCCCAGCAAAGTAGAAGAGAGCGACGTCGGACCGGTCCTGGAACAGCTCCCGGACAGCTTCCCGGAGGTCGCGCCGTGCCACACCATGGCCTGGCCCAGTGCCCACCATGAGACGAGGAGTTTGAAAATTGACCGACCCGTCAGCATCGCGCTCAAGCATGCCCTTCACCGCGTAGGCATCATTCACGCAGCCACTAAGAGGACTGATGTTATCGTAGTGGTCAATGCCAACAACAAGAGCTTTTCTCATTGCCGGGGCCTCAGAGCAGGTTGATGAAGTCGCTGATGTTCTTGTCACTCCACTCATAAGTGGTCACGCCAGGAACCTGCGTCCGGTCGTTCGAATAGGCCCAAATGCCTCGGATCGGCTTGCGCTCCTCTTTGGCGCAAGCAATTTCCCACTTCTGTCCAGACGAGTTGAACGAACTGCTGCTAACCAGAACAATCACCCCGTGCGAGCGGCGGATGCGCGTCCGGACCTTGTCTTTCCAGCCAGAGTCATACGCCTCTTTCACCGACATATCGATGAATTCAAACGGCTGGCGAGGGTGAAGCGACTGCCCTTTGAGAAAATCGCGCTGTCTCTGATCCTCGATCGCGAACGCGACAAAGACAACTTTGGTATCAGCCATCGTGTATTTCCCCCATGTTCAAGATTATTGCCCCAGGCCTTTGCGCAGGGTGGCAAAGAATTCAGCAGTCGATCTCACGCGCGCAACGCCTTCGTTCAAGGTCGCACGTTTAGCGACATACGACCGTTCAGCTGCCTTTGAGGTCTGGGCGTACAAGTCGATGTCAGCAGTGGTCCTCAGATAGGGCCACTTCCGCAGAAACTCCGGCGCCGCAGCGGTCCCATCAAGGAAAGTAGCAAGCGGAAAGTCTTTTTCGGTTGCGACACCGATTTCCCAAGGCACCCATGAGGAATTGCGCGTCGCATCCGAAACAACAGCAAGAAGCTGCGTGCAGCTCGACATTTCCGCTTGAATGTGTGCGGCGAGATCCTCGCCCTTGCCCATATGCGGGTCAATGACATCCAAGTAATAGTCGATCTGGTGCTGGCTTTTTAGCCTGTACGCGATAGCCGCAGCCTTTGTGGAATCTGCCTGCTGATGCGAAATGAATACCTTAATCAATCAAAAGCCCCCCTTTTGAGTTGAGTTTCCGCTTACCAAGCGGAGCCTTTACCTACCTATGCGTGCTATCTCCCGATCGCAAGATGTGGCCGCAGCGATTCAGTCATAACCAGGTACGTGAAGGACATAACCTGGACGCGATCCGCTCTGCGGCCAGGCGGCTGGGACGCGAATATCTTGAGGAGGACGCGTCATTGCGCGTAAGTCCGTACCGGCATCGGCCCAACTGGCGTTGGAGCGCGACGCCACCAGGGTCAGGTTGCGACTGGCTCGACTGATCGCGACGCAGAGCAGTCGGCGAAGGATGCGAAGTCCTCAACCACGAACGTGACTGCGCCTTCGACGTCTGCTTACTGGTGATGGCCCGATGGCTGGTTTTGGCGCCAAGCGGTAATCATGAACTGGGCAGGCATCAGGTATTCGAGCGCAATTTACAGCGTGTAATCGCGGCGGTTTCGGCGTGGATTATGCTGCTTGGTCGGGCATGTGAGAACCTTCCTTTTATCGCGCTATAGAGGGCTATCGGCGGGACGCCTTATCGAAACGCCCAAAGTATTGTGCGGTAATCGGCGGCCATGGGCGGTAATATCGCGCAATCGGCGGTGAAATGGCGGGCCGAAGCCGACGAAACAGAGAACTACACCTACGCTATAGCCCTCCATAGCTCTCCAAAGTAGGATGGAAGGCAGACGGGCGAATGTTGAGTGGGCTCAACTGTTGTAGCTATTTTCTCCCTGCGGGCGCCCTTCTGGGCGTACTCCGCTCGCTTCCCCGTCGGGATACGGCTAAGGTCGAATAAAGCCATGAGTATGAGAGATTGATGAGCACTGCTAACGAGCCTGTTTTACGCGTGGTCGAAGCCCACACAGAACCGAATCGACCAATGACAAAAGCCAACGAAGCCATGCATCCAAAGGTCATGTCGGAAGCGGGCTTCACCGCAAAGATGCTGACTGATGCGGCCTACTACTCGGACGATACCGCATTGGTACTGCATATGGACGTTCGCGATGGCTTAAAGCTGCTCGCCGATGCCGGTGTCAAAGTGAACTGCATTGTTACCTCTCCGCCATTTTATGGTCAACGGGACTACGAGGTGGAGCGCCAAATTGGCCTTGAAGAGCATCCTTCCCAATTTATAGCAAGCTTGGCCGATGTTTTTGACGCAGCGGGCAATGTGCTCGCCGACAACGGCAGCCTCTGGGTTAATATTGGTGACACGTATTGGAGCGGAAAGGGTGAGCATCGCAGCGGTGAGGCGAAACAGTCAGCTAGACGTTTCGGAATCCGCCCCCAGGATAAGAAGGGAGACGGAAAGTGGTGCGTGCCAAAGCAATTGCTGCTTATTCCGCATCGCTTTGCGATTGCGCTACAAGATCGCGGCTGGCTGGTCCGTAATGACAACGTTTGGGTTAAACCAAACCCTACTCCCGATCAGGTCAGAGATAGATGCTCGATGTCTCATGAGTACGTGTTTCATTTCGTTAAAGAGCGCTGGTACTATTTTGACAAGAACTCGGTGGGGCGCACTACCGATAGCGGTACCGTACTTCCTCCGCTGGACACTTGGGAAATTCAGCCTGTTCGGGGTCAACCGGGACGGCATAAGGCCCGTTTTTCCGAAGAGTTGGTTCGCATTCCAGTGCTTACTACGACGCCCCCGAGAGGAGTTGTTCTTGACCCCTTCGCCGGTAGCGGAACTTCTTTAGTATTCGCGCGGAAGCACGGATTTCGAGTAATTGGCATAGATGCTAATAAAGAATATTGTGACTTAATGGTTGAGCAGCTCAAAAGGGTTGCTGAAGAGGAAGATCAAGAGCAAGAATAACGGCGGGGGCTGTTTATGTATCTTTCGGCAGACGCTGTCCTTCAAGCCGTAGCCATCCTACGAGCTGATGTTCACCCCTTCGTGGGGATAACGTTTATAGCCTGCAAGCACTATGGGCTCAGCATCGGCTCAATGGACGATGTAAGTATCGATGCGCTGACGCGCGCGCACATGGATACGCATCACCGAATTGATCGGCGTAGTTCCTTATACTTTCAGCCATTTAAGAGTTCGGCGAGTTGGGTTGCAGAGAAATATCCGTCGAGTGGTCTTCAGACGATTAATACTCAGACGTTTGGGGCGGTATTTATGCACACCCGCGCCTCACGGAAATGGGGCTTCAGTTCAAACTATCTCGACAGAATGGAAGAGATTTTGCAGGAGCGAAACTTCTCTTCCCAAATTCCGGTTGATGCACTAGCGGTATGGCTGTTCAAGGATGCTGATCTAGGAAGCATCTCAAGCTATGATGAATTAGTAGAAAGATTTTTCTTAGAATATAAGATCACAGAAGAAGAAAAAGATAGAATATTTTCATTGAAGCCTCTAGGCCGAACTTCGGCGGCCGTCCCTGTTTTCGTTTCTGAACCACTTGAAATGAACTCCGTCGCTCGTGCACTGCCGGAGCCCACCGACGCCAAAGCAGAAGGCGGGCGCACGATTGTCTCCCTCCATCTTGCTAACTCTGGGCCTGCGAAAGCGATGGCGATTGATTTTGGCCAACGCTTGACAATTGTCACAGGCGATAATGGCCTGGGTAAATCTTTCTTGCTGGATTTTGCCTGGTGGGCGGCAACTGGCCTGTGGGCTGATCGCGAAGCTCTTCCGCAAGGAAACGATACAAAGATTGTACCGGAAGTCACATACACTCTCAGCGGAAACGGAGGGCGGCTTTCTACGTACAGTGCGAAGTTTGATTTCAAGAATCATTCATGGTCCCGGCAGCGGGGAGCAATGACGGTTGAAGCTCTCGCGGTTTTTTCACGGGCCGACGGCTCCTTTGCTGTGGCGGATCCAATTCGTGCGAAATTTAACCACAGCACGCCAATGATTGGCAGTCTAACTGCCTATGAAGTGTGGAATGGTCGGCCGGGATTGATTGAGGGTCTGATCCGCGATTGGATAAAATGGCAAGCAGCATCGGATCGGAAGACCTTCGATCAATTCGCATCTGTTTTGAAGAGATTGTCCCCAGAAGACTTAGGCACATTGATTCCCGGAAAGCCTGTCCGATTGCCGGGGGACCCTCGTGAAATTCCTACTATTCAGCATCGGTATGGAGTTGTGCCAGTTACTCATGCTTCCGCAGGCGTTCAGCGAGTTTTACTGCTTGCGTATCTCATCATTTGGTCTTGGCAGGAGCATGAATTGGCTGCGGAGCGGCTAGACAAGTCTCCCTTGCATCGAATGATGGTTATTGTCGATGAACTGGAAGCTCACTTGCATCCGAAGTGGCAACGGATCGTCTTGCC
Organism: Aquamicrobium ahrensii; assembly: GCF_040545755.1. Lineage (NCBI taxonomy): Bacteria > Pseudomonadati > Pseudomonadota > Alphaproteobacteria > Hyphomicrobiales > Phyllobacteriaceae > Aquamicrobium > Aquamicrobium ahrensii. The sequence continues at coordinate 287,671 of NZ_JBEPMN010000004.1, read as the reverse complement.
CGCGCTGATGGGTGTGGGTGACCTTCTTAGTAGTGACCTGACCATACAGATGATCGCTGCATCTCATTCCCCGATGATCCTTGCCTCCATGGAGTCGGTCTTCGACTCTTCTACGGACGTGCTCTACCACCTCTACGGCGTTGGACCGACTGTTAGGTTGGAAGAGACACCGTTTGTGAAATATGGCGATGCATCTGGTTGGCTCACTTCACCATTGTTCGGGCTGCGTCACGCCCGTTCAAAAGAAGCTGAAGCCGCAATCGAAGATGCAAAGCGTTTGCAGCTTTCGGACGAAGCTTCAATCCATGAGGTTCAGGTCGTTTCAGACAGGCTTCGACTGCACCTTTCGGGAGACGATAAATTCTGGCCACGTTGGTTGTTTTTTGCTGAGCAGCATGGGGTCAAAATATGATCCGTGTCGCATTGCAGCCCGAGTATGCAGATTTCGATGCTGACGTTCGCAGTCCAGGGGCTGCGTTTCTTGCCACATGTCCAACTCCTACATCTGAGCAATTCAGAAAGAAGAACTTTTGGAGTAAAGCGGCCAGACATTTACAATCTGCCTATTCGGGAATTTGCGCTTATACCGCTATGTATCTCCCGGAACAGGGTTCAGTAGATCACTTTCTGCCCAAAAACAGCCACCCACACCTAGCTTATGAATGGTCGAACTTCCGGCTGGCCAGCGGGCGAGTGAACAACTCAAAAGGCAGCGCCAATGTTCTTGACCCGTTCCAGATCGAAAATGACTGGTTCTACATGGACATCCCGGCGTGCCTTCTCAAGGCGAATCCCGCGCTAGAACGAAACCTTCGAAATCAAATATCGGGCACAATTAATTCATTGCGTCTCAATCAGGACGATCACTATGTTCAGGAACGCTGCAACATTCTTATGGACTATGCTAGCGAGGATATAACGATGGGGTTCCTCCAAAGGCGCTACCCGTTTTTAGCAAAGGAGGTGGCGCGACAAGGTCTGACCCCTGAGGCCCTAAGAACTGTTTTTAAGATGTAGATTCTGGGAAAAACCGAACCCGACGGTTATCATCATACTGCCCCTATTATCTGGCTGACAAACGAAGCCCTACGATGCAAGGCTTTCCATGCGAGAAGTCTGAGGGGGTCAGTACGGCTCATCACCTATTCGTGTGGCGGGTCGCAGCATTTACAGTGCGCGAATCAACTCCCTGACGCCACCCGCTGGAACATTCCTGTCTCCGCTATCTGACGGGCAGCATATTTATAGAGACTTTTCTGCGCCTCACTTCCGGGATGAAAGTCCAAGTCGCCAAGAATGGTGAGCAATTCGGCCTTATTTGGGCGAACCTGTTCAAAATATAAGAGTAAATCGCCCGACGACATCGTTAGAAGTTCCTGCACCGATTTATCAATGCGTTGGTCTACCTTTGAGATAATCGCAGAAACGATATCCTTTCGAGCAGCCTTCGTTGGCGCGTTGGCGTTTAGTTCGCCCGCAATCATACGTAGTTCCTTGACCGTATAACGGCTTCGCTCTAACCCAGCCTTCGCTCCTTCTTCCCCGAGCCATTCGATCATTGTGCGGATTTGCTCACGACTTAGGGGCATTTTGTGATGAACTCCGATGTCAGGCGTTGGAACTGGCCCGATTGTTTTACTGCGTTAGCGCCGCTAATATCATATACTGGTAGTCGCTCTTGAGCCGCGCGACGAATACCGTCGCCCTCAGTAACGTACTCGTTGAATACAGTCCCTGCCCGACGCAAACGACGGATTTCGTCGGCCTCTGTCTGCTTTGGAACGCCAGCATATTCCCTTGCCATCATACCCATCGCTCCTGCAAACGCTGTAGGGTTGTAGGCCAACGATTTGTCGATGGTTGCCTTCATCAAAGCCACATCGTTGTTTACGGTGCCAATTTCCGCAACAACCGTTGGGACGCCAACGGATGACTGCAAATCTAATTTAACTGGAGATACGCAATGGTCTGATGCGTATATAATAGACCTAAGAACATCTGATATCTCGGGATGAGAATCAATTAATACATAATCATATGACTTTTCTAAATTGTCTATGACTTCCCTTATAACCTTCAAGTGTCGAAGTAGTGATAAATTATTCTCAACTATATTGTTAGTCGAGGGGAGCTTGTCTGTGGTAACGTTCGCAAGACGAGTGTCCGCAACTATTGCGTCCACACCGACCGAGGCGGTTCGGACTGTTACGGTTGGATCAAATGTGGTGGCGCTATATAGCTGCTGGAACTTGGCGAACAATGTGACATCAGGCAATGTTCCATGGCGAAATTGTTCTATGAGTTCGGGAAAAAGACGCCCGGTGATACCCCCGCGCTGATAGTCAGCATCAATCACAAGAACAGACTTCTTGTGAAAACGCCGCAACCCAACGGCGATATGGTAGCAGGCCGTCGTCTTTCCGACGCCCCCTTTTTCACTCACAAACCCTATGACTGTCACTCGGCATCCCCCCTCACATACTCGCCAAATGTTACCATACCTCCGCCTTGGTAGAGTTTCCAGACAAGACACTGAAGGCTCAGCGCGAAAGATGCTTTTAGGTTGTGAAAATTAACTAAGGGCCTTGCCCTCGCGCCAGCAAGGTAAGTGGAACCGTCCGGGGCGGCATCCCCAGCCTTCCGCGCCCCGAAGGGCTTGTGCAGGCCGGGTGATCCCCCTCCACCCCGGCCGCCCTTGCTCGTTGCTACCCCAGTCTCGGCGACGGCCAGAAGGTCAGGCGCGGCGTTCCGCTTCGCTGACCTTCAGACCCGAGGATCAGAGACATGACCAACGTATCCGACAGCAGCCCCCGCATCTACGTTGCCTGCCTTGCAGCTTACAATAACGGTTTTCTGCATGGAGCTTGGATCGACGCGGACCAGGACGCGGACCAGATCAGGGACGAGATCGCCGCGATGCTTGCCCGTTCGCCCGTTGAGGACGCGGAGGAATACGCCATTCACGACTATGAGGGCTTCGAGGGCGTCAGCATCTCCGAATATACCGGCATCGACAGCTTGGCGCGGATGGCCGCTTTCATCGCGGAGCATGGCGCACTCGGTGCGGGCCTGCTGGAGCAGTTCGGCGGCGACATGGACCAGGCCGAATCCACCTTGGAGGACTGCTATCATGGTCAGTTCGCCAGCCTCGCCGACTACATGGAGGAGCTGACCACCGAAAGCGTCACGGTCCCCGAGGCGCTGCGCTACTATGTCGATTGGGACGCGATGGCGCGCGACGCTGAGATCGGCGGCGACCTGTTCACCATCGAGACCGCGCGCGGCGAGGTGCATGTGTTTTCCAACAGGTGAAAACATGACTGCCTGTCCGTGCTCATACGGGCAGGCATCTCGAAAGCACCGGCTGCCGCAAGCTAAAAGCACCAAAGAATGATCGGGTTAGCCGCTCAAGGTATCTGCTTTGAGCGGGTTCTATATTTTCGGTGATCCTTGAACCTCTTTTTGCCGGGCGCTGCCCAGCATCCCGGCTTGGGGAGGTGACGCCATGCTCAGCATCGATTGGCGATCACCGGCGGCATACGGGCACACAAAACACATCCCTGCCGCTGGTTTCGCTTGGGAATACCTGCGCCGCAACGACGAATATCGTCGGGACTGCCAGACCATCGCATTGACCGGAGGGACGGCTGCTCGCGACCTCGAAGAGTTCGCGCATCGCTGGGGTTTGCGATTTCCCGTGCGATCCCGATGCGCCGCATGACCGGCAATCGCCGATCTGGAGTCCGCGCCTTCAACCGCAAGCCGTGATGTTGTCGCCGGTCGTTCGCAAAAACGACGACACCGAGCCGATATTGATGTTGGCGCATCTTGAAGGTCTCGTCCTGCGCCGCGCCGCAGATGGCTGGCACGGTATTTGGCAGGTGGATAGCGTCAAACATCAATTCTGGCTGCCCGAGGCCGTGCCGGACGCCGCCGCGTTTTACGCCGTCACGCTGCCCATGGATTCATTTATGGAGCTGCGCGCCCATGCCGCCCGCCGTCTTTGGCGGTCCCTTAACGGTCGTGCGCCCGGTCCCGACTTCCGGGCCGTTCCTGCCCAGCTCCGGCAATGGCATGTCCTCTCCCTGCGCGCGCTTGACGCCCGGCTGCGCGGCGAAAGCTATCGCACCATCGCCGAAGTGCTGCTCGGCTTTCTTGGCACCAAAGAGGATTTCGAGACCGACCCGCGCAAGAACAAAGCCCGCCGAATGGTGGCGCACGGCATCAAAATGATGCGTGGCGGCTATCGCCTGCTGCTCCATTATCCGATCAAGCCCGACAAGCATTGATCGTTCTCGGTCTTTGACCTCACGCCTTGTTGGCTGCCGCCTGCTCCAGAATCCTTCGATAGCCCTCACGCGATAGCCATTGCGCGCGTTCGAGATGGCTTTGCCAGCAACGACGGGTGCGAAGTTCATCGGAGAACGGATCGCGGTGGAGTACGATCCGCGCGACTTCCTTCCAGTCCGCGCCCTCGGCCTTCGCATCCAGCAAACGCAGATAGGTCACGAAATGCCGTTCGTCATAGACGGTGATGGCGTCGCCGGTTGGCGCTTCGTCGTCCACATCGGGATCGAGTTCGACGGGAACCCGCATCGCCTTTCCCTTCATCTGGAAAGGGCCTTGCTTGCGGTGCGCCCCCGCAAATAGCCCCTCAACCTGGTGATCGGGGAGTTAGTAACCGTGACTAGACGGCCCTATGACCTTTGGGCGAGAAGCCTTGGACATACGCCATAGGCTCCCCGACCATAGGTTCGAGGATCATGGTGCCGTCACGGCCGGCACCAACCGCTAGTCAGGGGTTACTAAGCCCCGGAACAGCGCGTCTGTTCCGGCTACATTTCTAGCCGAACCGCGCGCGAATGTCTTTGCCTATTCAGCGCGGCAGACGACGAACCACTGAAATCCCTCATCTATTGGCCGAGCACCGCCCCCCAAGGGGGTGCCGCCAGCGCATAGGCGCAAATGCGGCACGCTACGCTCCGCCGATCCCTCGCCATGGTTCGCCACAGTCCGCTGCCGCCCCTGGCAGCCCAATCCCGACTGGAGGTGATCCATGGCCAACCCGCTTGCGGGCCTGCCGCCCCGCCTGTTGCGCACCAAGGAAGCCGCGCGCTTCCTCGGCATATCCATCCGCACCCTTGAGAAACATCGCACCTATGGCACCGGGCCGACCTATCGCAAAGTTGGCGGTCGCGTCCTCTACACCGTCCGCGATCTGGAAGACTGGAGCGCGGCGGGCGAGCGCAAATCCACGCGCGACAAGACCGCCGGCACCGTCTTTCCCGCGCGTCCGCTTACGCGCGAAGAACGGGGCGACTGCTAGATGCTGCGCGAGGACGACCACGACCCCGCACAGCCGACCGAGGACAGCGAGCGCAGCCGCCTAGACCCCTTCGTGGTCGTAACCGGCGCCGCGCCGCCGCGCGACCAGCGCGACTTGATGGAACGGCCGTTCTTCTCGCTGGCGAAGACCCCGCGCACCAAGCCGATTCTTTACAAGTCCGCCGACATAGAGGTGCAGGTGTTCGGGATGCCCGAGCACGGCATGGCGACCATATGGGACGCCGATGTGCTGATATGGGCGGCCTCGCAGATCGTTGCGGCCGAGAACAACGGCCTCACCACGTCGCGCTTTGTCCGGTTTACGCCTTACCATCTGTTGCGCGCCATCGGGCGGCCGACCGGCAATCACCAATACCGGCTTCTGAAAGCCGCGCTGGCGCGGCTGCAATCGACCGTCATCGCCACCACCATTCGCAACGGCCCGCATTGGCGTCGCCGGCAATTCTCTTGGATCAACGAATGGGAAGAAATGACGACGCGCGCCGGCCGCGTCGAGGGCATGGAGTTCGTGCTGCCCGAATGGTTCTACAACAGCGTCATTGACCGTTCGCTGATCCTGACCATCGACCCGGCCTATTTCCGCCTGACAGGCGGCATCGAGCGGTGGCTTTACCGCGTCGCCCGAAAGCACGCCGGGCACCAGCGCCATGGCTGGATTTTCGAGGTCGCGCACCTTCATCAGAAATCCGGCAGCCTCGCCCGGCCGTCCGACTTCGCGCTCGACCTGCGCCGGATCGCGGCCCGCCAGCCGCTCCCCGGCTACCACCTCCAGATCGAGCGGGAAGACGGCCGCGAGCTGCTGCGCATCCGCCCCGATAATTCGTCAACAGGCACTGTTGATAACCCTGTTAATGCCATCGGCAGATCAGGCGCACGGGGTATCGGCACATCAGGCGCACGACTATCGGCAGATCAGGCGCACGAACCGCAGCTAACGCTTTGGCCTGAAAAGCGGAATCCGACCGCTAACTTATCTAACAGAGAATCTAACTCTTTTTCTTTGACGCGCGCGCAGGCGAAGCGTGGTGCCGGTTCTGCCGGGAACCGCGAGCCATGACGCCCGCCGTTGACGCAGCGCACGCGCGCAATCCCCACCAGCACATCGCCGGAGACGCACAATGACCCGTCGCGCCCATCGTAGCGCGCACGACCGTCCGCTGCCGGACGGGCCTGCGCCCTTCACCACATTGGTCGAGCTGACCTTCGAGAAACGCCGCATCGAGCACTGGATACGCTTCGGCCGCAAGAGCTACGAGCAGATCATCGACCGCCGCCGCAGCGTCGTCGGCTTCGCGCCCGGCAGCGTCTTCGCCTTCGTCCGATGGGCGAGCGGCGAGCATGGCACTGTCGTTTCCCGCATCGACGTTGTGCGGGCCATCGGCCGAGGCGAGCCGTTCCAGACATTGCCCTTCGTCCGACCCGGCGGCGAAATCCTGTTACGTCTCGATGGTTGGCCCAAGGTGCAGCGTGCGCTTGCCGCCATCGACGCCGTGGATGCGCTCGGCCTCGATCCGGCCGACGCCTCGCCGGAGCACTGGCGGCACGTCCACAACCGTTTGAGCGCCAATCTAGAGCCGCACGCCTACACCCCCGAGCGACATGCCGCGTGGCTTCACCGCCGAAGGATCGAGTCATGACGCGCCGCCGCACCCTCGCAGTGACGGCGCTCGCCGTCATCGGCATCGCCGCCACCAGCGCCGTAGATTGGCCTTTGAGGCTCATCTGGAACGCCACCGCAAGCGCCCCCCTCGGCTTCTACACCGTCGAGCCGGCCGACCGGATCGACGTGCCCGAGCTGGTCGCCGTCATGCTGCCCGAACCGCTCGCCGGCTTCATGGTCGAACGCGGCTATATCGCGCGCGGCGTCCCGCTCTTGAAGCGCGTCTTGGGCCTGCCCGGACAGCGGGTTTGCCGCGCCGGCCGCACGATCACGGTTGATGGGATCGAGATGGGCGAGGCGCTGGAACGCGACAGCCTCGGCCGCGATCTGCCCGTCTGGCAGGGCTGTCGCGTCATCGGCGACGGCCAGCTTTTCCTCATGAATTGGGAAGTCCGCGACAGCCTCGACGGCCGGTATTTCGGACTCACCCCCGCAGCTTCCGTCATCGGTCGAGCGGTCCCGCTCTGGACCGATAAGGAAGGCGTCGGCCGCTACGAGTGGCGCGCGCCGACGCACTGAAACCACCCCCCGAAAATCAACCGCAGGAGATTTCCCATGGCAGAAATAGGCACCTTCACCCGCACCGAAACCGGCTATGCGGGAGAGCTTCTTTCGTTCGGCCTCCACGAAAAGCTGTTCATCGTCCCGGCCAAGCCGAGCGACGTGAAAAACGCGCCCGATTATCGCGTGCGCCTCGATAGCGAGGACGGCCCGGACGCCGGCCCCGCATGGAAAGACTCCAGCAAGAACGCTGGCGAGTTCGTATCGATGCGATTGGAGGGGCCAATCTTCCCGTTCCCGATCCGCGCCAAACTGTTCCAGTCCAACGACGATCCTTCGGTCTGGACCCTGCGTTGGAAGCACGCCCGGAAGATCGAGGATGAGGAATGACGGCCGCGCGCGTCCGAGCCGTCATCGGGTCCAATACCAGCATCCCCTTGTTCGCGGAAAAGCCGTCTCATCCCTCCGTCCCGCTCGGGCGCAAGACGGCCGGCGCGCGCAGCGAAGGTCAGGGGCGGCCATCGGCCGGCGCTCGCGCCTTGCCCTTGACCGCAGCGAGCACGTTGGCAGGCTGGCGGCAAAGCGGAGACAGGGCAGTATGGCATCGTGCCGTCCTGATACTGTCCGCCGCGATTTCTATCTGCGCCGGATCGGGCGTTGCGGTCGCGCAACCCGCGCCTATCGTGCGCCCCGCCACCGTCGATCTTCATGCCGATCACATCGCCGAGGCGTCGCAGCGGTTCGGCATCCCCGAGCACTGGATTCGTGCCGTGCTGCGCGCCGAAAGCGCGGGCGACGTGCGGGCGATTTCGTCGGCCGGGGCGATGGGATTGATGCAGGTGATGCCCGACACATGGGCGGGCCTGCGCGTCCGCCATGGCCTCGGCCGCGATCCCTACGACCCGCGCGACAACATCCTCGCAGGCACGGCCTATCTGCGCGAGATGTTCGACCGCTACGGCAATGTCGGCGCGATGCTTGCGGCCTACAATGCCGGTCCCGGCCGCTACGACAAGCACCGCGCGACGGGCCGACCGCTTCCCGCCGAGACACGTGCCTATGTCGCCGCACTCGCCCCGATCCTTGGCGGCGCGGCTTCATCGGATGCGCCGTCCCGGCAACCGCCACCACCGCCCGATTGGCGCGAGGCACCGCTGTTCGTCATGCGCCCGGCCGACGCGCGAGCTGCCGCCGCGCCGCCGTCCGAGGTGCAAACAGGCGACGGCCGCGCTGCCGTTCCGGCAGGCGATCCCACCCTTACGGAGCCGCAGGACGGCAGCATTTTCGTGGCGAGCGCGAGCGACAGAGGAACGCCATGAAGGTGGCGTTCCCACGCTCGGCGACGCCGGTTTCAGCATCCGGTCGGGCAGGTTTTCGCCCGGCAGGATTCCCGGCAGGAGGGGCAGAAAAGGCAGAAAGGGCGGAGGGCAAGATTAAAGAAGACGGCACCATGTCGGGCCGCTTCCGAAAATTGTTGTTGTCTGCACACGGGTTAGGCGACCGATTCCGGCACCATGGTTTTGAGGGGCCGCGTGCCGCGATTTCGCGCAAAGCATTGGCTTTGCTGGGTTTAGAGCGGCACCATAGGCGCAGATCGGCCGTTTTCCGGCGGTTTTGGCAGGAGTCGCGCCCTTGAGCGCCGACGACGAAAACCGCTTCCGGCCGAAGCCCGGCCGCATCCGATCCGACGCGCCCAAGGCCGGGAGACCCAAGAGCTTTTTCACTCAGGTCAAGAAGATCACCCGCCAGCATCAGGCGGCAGCCTCCCGCGACCCTTCCATGCCGTCATCCGCCCGCCCGTCATCGCCGGGCCGGTCCCGTGACTTGGTCGCCAGCGGCAAGGGGGTGAAGCGCGGTCGGGGCGCGAGCTTCGTGCGCGCCCGCAATATCTCCGGCCATTGGCATCATCGCCAGCCGGGTAGCCGCCGCGTGATCGTCAAGCAGCGCAGCGTCAGGGCCGCATGGAAGGGCGGCCGTGCCCGCGCGCATCTGCGCTATGTCCAGCGTGACGGAACCTCGCGCGACGGCGAGCGGGGCCGGCTCTATTCAGCGCATGAGGACCGCGCCGATGGCGACGCCTTCCTTGATCGCGGCAAGGACGACCGCCACCAATTCAGGTTCATCGTCTCACCCGAAGACGGCGCGGAGCTGTCGGACCTCACGGCCTACACCCGCGATTTCATGCAACAGGTGGAAGCCGACCTCGGCACGAAACTCGATTGGGTCGCCGTCAATCACTACAACACCGGCCATCCCCATGTGCATGTCATCGTCAACGGCCGTGACGATATGGGCGGGGATCTGGTCATCAACGGCGATTATCTTTCCGCCGGCCTGCGCGAACGGGCGAGCGAGCTTGCCAGTCTGGAACTCGGCCCCGTGACCGAGATCGAGCAGACCCGCAAGCTGTCCGCCGAAATTGACCAAGACCGTTTCACCCGGATCGACAGCGCCATGGCCGAGGAAGCCGACGCCCGTTTCCTCGACCTGCGCCATGAACCGGCAGCGCCGAGGCGACAGTTCGAGCGGACGCTGCGCCTGCGCCGCCTCGCCAAGCTGGAGAAGATGGGGCTGGCGACCGAGCACGCGCCCGGCGTTTGGGAATTGAGCAAGGACATGGAGCCTGCCCTGCGCAAGCTTGGCGAGCGCGGCGACATTATCCGCACTATGCAGAAGGCGCTCGGCCCGCAGGGCGGCGAACGCGATCCCATGAGCTTTCAAATCCATGACGGAGCGCCCGAGACACCCATCGTCGGCTGCGTCGTGGACAAGCACCTGTCCGACGAGTTGGACGAGAACCTGACAATCGTGGTGGACGGGATCGACGGGAGGACGCACCACATCGCCGGCATCGCTCCCGAGCGGCTGGAGGATGCCCACATCGGCAGCGTCGTCCAAATCGGCCCGGTGGAGGCGACGGCCCGGCCGTCCGACCGCACCATCACCGCCATCGCCGAGCATGGCATCTATCGGCCGAGCCGTCATCTGGAGCAGGCGAAGTTCGAGGGCCGAGTTCCCGGCGGTGACTATGAGGGCTATGTCGATGCCCATGTCCGCCGGCTGGAGGCATTGCGTCGCGCCGGGATCGTCGAGCGGATCGACGCAGATCAATGGCGTATCCCTGACGATCTGGCTAGCGGTGCGGCCGAATACGACGCCGGCCGAGACCGGCAGGCCAGCGTTCGCGTCCTTTCTCGCGTCAATCTGGACAGGCAGATCGGATCGGACGGCGCGACCTGGCTTGACCGGCGGCTGATCCATGGCGAGACCGCCGACCTTGCGCCGACCGGCTTCGGCCAACAGGTGCGGGAGGCGCTGAACCAGCGCCGCGAGCATCACATCGAGCAGGGCGACGCCAGTCGAGCGCGGGACGGCCGCATCTTCTACCGCCGCAACCTGCTCGCCACGCTGCGAGAGCGCGAGGTTGCGCGCGTCGGCGCGGAGATGGCGCAGAGCAAAGGGCTGCCGTTCCGCGCCGCCACGGACGGCGAGAGCATCAGCGGCAAATTCACCGGCACCGTGCAGCTATCGAGCGGCAAGTTTACCGTGGTCGAGAAATCGCATGAGTTCACCCTTGTCCCGTGGCGGCCGGTCATCGACCGCCAGCTTGGCCGCGAGGTCATGGGCGTTGTGCAGGGCGGGTCGGTCTCGTGGCAGTTGGGAAGGCAGCGGGCGTTGGGATTATGAATGGTCGACCAACGCTAGTTCAGCTTGCGACGCGCGAATTAACTCCGTCAAGAAGTCGATGACCACTCGAACCCTGCGCGATTGTGCAAGGTCGGAATGGACGGCCATCCATATGTGCTGGTCGATACCAAGATCGGCTTGCAGACAAATCAGGTCGTGCCGCCGAGCCAAGAAGTGGGGTAGCACCGCCAACCCAAGTCCCGCCATGGTGGCATGGAGCTGGGCGGTTAGGGTCGTGGTCGCCAACACCGGAGCGCGCCCCCGCAAGGTTCGTTCGATCCATTGTGCGGTGGACAAATGGCTGTAGGGATCGCGCCAAGCTATGAAGCGGTCTCCGTCGAACCGCATGTCGTCCGGGGTCAACGGGTGTGCCTCGACATAATCCCGTGAGCCATAGAGGCCGAAGCCAAGTGTTCCTAGCCGTTGCATGGTGAGATTACCGCGTTCCGGCTTGACCATCCTGACCGCGAGATCGGCATCGCGTCGATGCAGATTGACCGTTTGAACATCCGTCACCAGTTCCAACGTCAGATCGGGATAGCGCGTCATCAGGTTCGGTAGTGCCGGAATAATAAAATGACTGGCGAGCGTTTCCGCCGTCGCCAGCCGCACACGGCCTGTAACGCCGGTCTGAGCCGCCGAACCCTCCGAAAAGGCTTCCGCCGCCTGTTCAAGTGTTTCCGCGCGCTCCAGCAGGGCATCGCCATCGTCCGTTAGGCGGTATCCATTCTGGTGACGAGTAAAGAGGGTAAGTCCGAGTGCCGCTTCCAGCCGCTCGATCTGGCGCGACACGGTGGCAAGTCCGATGCCGAGACTGGCCGCTGCTCCGCTCAACGACCCAGCGCGCGCAATGGCTAGGAACACCCGCGCGTCGTCCCAGCGCAGGCGGCCAGCCTCTTGCTTTCCATTGTCGGAAACCAGCTTACGACTTTTAGCGGTTTTCTTCATCGAAACAGAAAACCATCTTTGTCTCCGAAGAACAAGGAGCAAAGCAATGCAACAGCGAACACTTGGTCCCGACCTATCGGTTTCCGCCATCGGGCTTGGCTGTATGGGGATGAGCGAGTTCTATGGCCCACGCGACGACGAGGAATCGTTGGCGGTTCTACGACGGGCGGTCGATCTCGGCATCGACTTCCTCGACACCGCCGACATGTATGGGCCGCACCACAATGAAGAATTGATAGGGCGCTTCCTCGCCGAAAGCCGTGCCAAGGTGAAGATCGCCACCAAGTTCGGCATCGTGCGCAAACCCGGCGAATACGCGCGCAGCATCGACAACAGCGCCGGCTACATGCGTCGCGCCTGCGAAGGATCGCTCAAGCGGCTGGGGATCGAGCGGATCGACCTCTACTACGTCCATCGCATCGACCGCGAACGCCCCATCGAAGAAACGATGGAGGGGCTGGCTGCCCTGCACCGCGAAGGCAAAATTGGCCATATCGGGCTTTGCGAGGTCAACGCCGAGACGCTGCGCCGCGCCCATGCCGTCCACCCTGTCACGGCGGTTCAGACCGAATACTCCCTCTGGACCCGTGATGTAGAAGCCGAAATCCTGCCCACATGCCGCGAGTTGGGCATTGGCTTCGTCGCCTATTCACCGCTCGGGCGCGGTTTCCTGACGGGCCGTTTTCAGGCTGGCTCGCAGTTCGAGGATGGCGACTTTCGTGCGAGCCTGCCGCGTTTCGCGCCGGACAATGCCGCGACCAACGCGGCGCTGGTCGATGTGGTGCGCGGCATCGCAGCCCAAAAGGACTGCACCCCGGCGCAGGTGGCGCTGGCATGGCTACTCGGCAAGAGCGACGACATTGTGCCGATCCCCGGCACCAAGCGGATCAAGTATCTCGAAGAAAACGCGGAGGCTGCTTCCATCGCATTGAGCGTGAATGAGTCCGCCGTGCTTGAGCAGGCCCTGTCCAACCTGCCGGTTTCGGGTGAGCGTTATACCGCCGAAGGTATGAAAGGCGTCAACGCATGACCTTGAATACTGTCGTGCAGATGACCGGCGTGGGCGGCGTCGAGAACCTTGAAGTTGGGCATCGCCCATCGGAGCCACCTAAACCCGGCACGGTTCGCGTCCGGCACCACGCCATCGGAGTGAACTTCATCGACATCTATCACCGCATCGGGCTTTACCCTTTGCCGCTTCCGGCGGTGCCGGGTGTCGAAGGCGCGGGCGTGGTCGAGGCCATCGGCGAAAACGTGACGGGCTTCGCCATCGGGGATCGGGTCGCTTACGCTGGCGCTCCTGTCGGGGCGTATGCGCAGACCCGTATTATTCCCGCCGCCCGTCTCATCCGGCTTCCTGATGACATCACGTTTCGGGACGCTGCCGCCTCGATGCTGAAAGGGTTGACCGCCCACATGCTGCTCACGCGCACCCGGCCTGTAAAGGCCGGAGATACTTTGCTTGTGCATGGCGCTGCCGGCGGGTTGGGATCAATGCTGGTGCGATGGGCGAAGCATCTCGGAGCAACCGTTATCGGAACGGCAGGATCGCGGGAGAAAGCAGAAATCGCGCTCGGCTATGGTGCGGATCACATCGTCATTGGCCGGAACGCTGATCTGGTTTCCGAAGTGGCGTCCCTGACCGATGGCCTCGGTGTGGATTACACCATCGACGGCATCGGCGGTGATATGTTGATGAAAAGCCTTGCCTGCACTCGCCGCTTTGGAACGGTTGCAAGCATCGGCCAAGCCGCCGGACCTATTCCGGCGTTGGCGGTTGAAGAGATCGGCCCAATCCGCTCGATCTCCCTCGCAAGGCCAAGTGTCATGGCCTATGCGGCCGATACAGCTATCTATCCCCAAGCCGCAGCCGCTTTGCTGGAAGTTATGCAAAAAGGCATCACGGCGGAGATCGGTGGCGAGTATTCCCTGACCAATGCCCCGCAGGCACAGGCCGATCTTGAAGCAGGCCGGACCACCGGAAGCCTTCTTCTGGCCCCGTAAAGCGGACAGCAGCGATGCGGCGGCGCTCGGCACCAATAATTGATCGTCAATGGCGAGTGCCGACCGCTCTCGGATCGCGCATTCCCCTCGCATCATTGATCCAGACTCTCGCCGTCGCCGAATATCTGAACTTCCGCCACGCCGCCAATGCGCTAGGCGTGGCGCAATCCAGCGTCAGCGCCCGCGTGAAGGCGTTGGAAGAAGACCTTGGCATCCTCCTGTTCGAGCGCCATGCGCGGGGCGTCCGGTTGACCGAGGCCGGACGCCACTTCGTCGAGCGGATAGCGGCGGGCGTCGATCAACTCGATCATGCGGTGAAGACGGCCGGCATGGCGGCAGCCGGAGAAAGCGGCCGCCTGCGCATCGGCATCCATGCCCTGATCCCCCGCAGCTTCCTCTCAAAGCTGATCGGCCAATACCGCGAAGACCACCCCGGCGTCGAAGTCGAGATGACCGAAGGCACGGCCCGCGATGCGGTGATGAAGCTTCGCGCCGACCGGCTGGACGTAGCGTTCGTCGCAGGTGTGCCAGAACTGCCCGATTGCCATTGCCGGCGCATATGGACTGAACCGCTCTTGGCGGTGCTACCAGAGCGGCATCCGCTCGCCGAGCAGGCGTCCGTCACGTGGGTCGATCTGGCGGGCGAGACATTCCTTGTCCGCCATGGCGGCACCGGCCCGCAAGTTCACAGCCATATCGTGCTACGTCATGCCGGACGCTGGCCCGCGCCGTCGATCCTTCGCTTCGACGTTGGGCGCGGCGCGCTGCTGTCCATGGTGGGACAGGGTTTCGGCCTCACCATCGTCGGAGCGGCGACGGCGCTGCTGCCCACGTCTGGCATTGTGTTCCGGCCCTTCGCCGACGAGCCGGAGCCGGTCGCCTTCTCGGCCGTCTGGTCGCCGTCCAACCGTAACGCCGCGCTGCGCAACCTGCTGACACTCGCAAACGACATGGGACGAAAGGTTCGCACCGACTGACTATCGCGGCGATTCGTTTCCGCCAGCCATCATAGGCTGGCAACATAGCCGACGCCCCGAGGCAACCCGTCCTATTTGCCGCCGATAGTATCCGGCCGCCCTCCGGCATCCTCTTTCCTATTGCCCGCCCGGATTTTGCCTACTCTCTGATCGGCTCCGTCTCTTCTGCCGACTGGAGCCTGCATTGCGCGGAGGCCGAATCCTTTGGGGTCAGATCGCTGTCGTTTTCACCATTGTTCTGGTGATGACGTGGGCAGCGACGCAATGGGTAGCGTTCCGCCTCGGCTTCCAGCCCCAGCTTGGCAATCCATGGTTCGAGTTGGCGGGCCTGCCGATCTATTATCCGCCCGCTTTCTTCTGGTGGTGGTTTTCGTTCGACGCCTATGCGCCCGCGATCTTCGTAGAGGGCGGCATCATCGCCGTATCGGGCGGTTTCCTCGCTATCGCCGCCGCCATCCTCATGTCGATCATCCGGGCACGGGAGGCGCGCAACGTCGCCACCTACGGATCGGCGCGATGGGCCGAGGATCAGGAAATCCGCTCGGCCGGATTACTCGGCCCCGATGGCGTCCTGCTCGGCCGCTACGACCGGGACTATCTGCGCCATGATGGTCCCGAGCATGTCCTATGCTTTGCCCCGACGCGCAGCGGCAAAGGTGTCGGGCTGGTGGTGCCGACGCTGCTGACATGGCCTGCATCAGCCATTGTCCACGACATAAAAGGCGAAAACTGGACGCTGACAGCCGGTTTCCGCGCGAAGCACGGCCGGGTGCTGCTGTTCGATCCGACCAACGCCAGATCGTCGGCCTACAACCCGCTGCTGGAGGTCCGGCAAGGGGAATGGGAAGTCCGCGACGTGCAGAACATTGCGGATATTCTGGTCGATCCCGAAGGCAGCTTGGACAAAAGGAACCATTGGGAAAAGACCAGCCATTCGCTGCTGGTCGGCGCGATCCTGCATGTTCTCTATGCGGAGAAGGACAAGACCTTGGCGGGCGTCGCCAATTTCCTGTCCGATCCCCGCCGCCCCGTCGAAGCGACCTTGCGCGCGATGATGGACACGCCGCATCTCGGCGAGGCGGGCGTTCATCCCGTTATCGCGTCGTCGGCCCGCGAGCTGTTGAACAAATCCGAGAACGAACGGTCGGGCGTGCTCTCCACCGCCATGTCGTTTCTCGGCCTCTACCGCGATCCCGTGGTGGCGCGCGTGACGGCGCGATGCGACTGGCGCATTGCCGATCTGGTCGGCAGCCGCCAGCCCGTCACGCTCTATCTGGTCGTGCCGCCGTCCGACATAAACCGCACCAAGCCGCTCATCCGCCTGATCCTCAACCAGATCGGCAGGCGGTTGACCGAGGAACTGACCAGCTCCGGCAAGCGCCATCGACTGCTATTGATGCTCGACGAGTTTCCGGCGCTCGGCAGATTGGATTTTTTCGAGTCCGCCTTGGCCTTCATGGCGGGCTACGGAATCAAAGGTTTCCTGATCGCGCAGAGCCTCAACCAGATCGAGCGCGCTTATGGGCCGAATAACGCCATTCTCGACAATTGCCATGTGCGCGTCAGCTTCGCCACGAACGACGAACGCACCGCCAAAAGGGTGAGTGACGCGCTGGGCACCGCAACCGAGTTGCGCGATTCCACCAACTACGCGGGACATAGACTGGCCCCTTGGTTGGGGCATCTCATGGTGTCGCGGCAGGAGACGGCCCGGCCGCTGCTCACGCCCGGCGAAATCATGCAGCTTCCGCCCACCGATGAAATCGTGATGGTCGCGGGCACACCGCCGATTCGCGCCACCAAAGCCCGCTATTTCGAGGACGCACGGTTGCAGGAACGCATCCTGACCCCGCCCGATCTGATCGCCGCTCCGCTGGCGCCCAGCCCATCTGCCGATGATTGGTCCGGCCGCGTGGTCGCGGCGGAAAGCCGTTCCGCGACGGCCGCCGCAGACGGGAACGACGGCGATCCGGCCAATGGCGGCATCCGCCGCGAGCCGGAATTGCCCGAGCATGAAGAAATCGTCGCCCCGCCGCCATCCCCCGAACAGGAGTTCGAGTTTCTGGACGACGAGCCGGACGTTGACGCGGCCAAGGCCCGCGCCATGCGCCAGCGCATGAGGATGGTCGCGCGGCAGGTGGCATTGAATCCCGATGACGGAATTGACCTTTGAGGACACGCCCATGGCTACCAGAAGCCGCCTGAATCTCTATTTCGACCCCGTGCTTATTCCGCAGATCGAGGCGATGGCGCTGCGCCGCAAGGTCTCGAAATCCGCCATCGTGGAGGCGGCCGTCATGTCCTACCTGTCCGGCGATTCCGCCGACCAGCTCGAAGCGGCCATGTCGCGCCGCTTGGACAAGCTCGGCCGCCAGATCGACACGCTCGACCTAGATCTCGCCGTTCTCGGCGAGACGGTCGCGCAGTTCATCCATTTCTGGATGACCCTCACGCCGCCGCTTTCAGGAGCCGCACAATCCGCCGCCCGCGCGAAAGGCGCGGAGCGGTTCGAGGGCTTCGTGCAGAGTCTCGGCCGGCGTCTGGCGACGGGCGACAGGTTCCTCAAAGAGCTGTCGCGCGACATCGACTCACTTCCCGATGACCCGGTGCGAGACGAGGCCGGGAACAGCGGCGATCAAGAGTAAGTATTCGGACCCATCCTATTTACCGCCGTTCGCCGCCGATCACCGCACGCAGCTAGATACTTGTTGAACCGGCCCGATTTGGGCCTCTCTTAATCGACCCCGATCCGGGGATTGCCTGTCGCGTCCCCACCAGAAGCCGGGGCCGACATGACCACCAACCATCAAAAACCGGAAGCCATTGCGCGCGGCGCACGCATGTTGCGCACCGCGCTTGGCCCCGCCATCGCCCGGCTGCTCGAAGACCCGGCCGTGGTCGAGGTGATGTTGAACCCGGACGGGCGGTTGTGGATCGACCGCCTGTCCGAAGGGCTTTCCGATACGGGCGAGCGGCTGTCCGCCGTCGATGGCGAACGCATCGTCCGGCTGGTCGCGCATCATGTCGGTGCAGAGGTTCATGCCCGCAGCCCGCGCGTCTCGGCCGAGCTGCCCGAGAGCGGGGAGCGGTTCGAGGGCCTGCTGCCGCCCGTGGTCGCCGCGCCGACCTTCGCCATTCGCAAGCCCGCCGTCGCGGTGTTCACGCTCGACGACTATGTGGCGGCGGGCATCATGTCCGCCGATCAGGCGGATACGCTACGCGCCGCTGTCCAGTCCCGCGCCAATATCTTGGTGGCGGGCGGCACCTCGACCGGCAAGACCACGCTGACCAACGCGCTGCTCGCCGAGGTGGCGAAGACGGCGGATCGCGTCGTCATTATCGAGGACACGCGCGAGCTGCAATGCGCCGCGCCCAACCTTGTCGCCATGCGGACGAAAGACGGCGTAGCGACGCTTTCCGATCTGGTTCGTTCCTCGCTGCGCCTGCGCCCCGACCGCATCCCCATCGGCGAGGTGCGCGGATCGGAAGCCCTCGACTTGCTCAAAGCATGGGGCACAGGCCATCCGGGCGGGATCGGCACCATCCATGCGGGCACCGGCATCGGCGCGCTGCGTCGCCTTGAACAGCTCATCCAAGAGGCTGTCGTCACAGTCCCGCGCGCGCTGATCGCCGAGACAATCAACCTTGTTGCCGTCCTTTCCGGGCGCGGTTCCGCGCGCCGGGTGGCCGAACTCGCCCGCGTCGAGGGGCTGGGACCGGACGGCGACTACCGCATCATCCAAGCCACCCCCAACACAGGAGAATCTTCATGATCCGCACGTTTTCGCGCGGCTATCGCTTCGCCGCGACTGCCGCATCCACCCTTGCAATCAGCTTCGTGCTCACCCCGGCCGCACATGCGTCCGGTTCGTCGATGCCGTGGGAAGCGCCGCTCCAGAGCATCCTCCAGTCCATCGAAGGGCCGGTCGCCAAGATCATCGCCGTCATCATCATCATCGTGACCGGCCTGACTTTGGCCTTCGGCGATACGGGCGGCGGCTTTCGCAAGCTGATCCAGATCGTGTTCGGCCTGTCCATCGCGTTCGCAGCGTCGAGCTTCTTCCTGTCGTTCTTCTCGTTCGGCGGCGGGGCGCTCATCTGATGGCGGGCGGCCTTGAACAACTCGACGCGGTGCCGGGATTTTCAATCCCCGTCCACCGGGCGCTGACCGAGCATATCCTGCTCGGCGGCGCACCGCGCTCCATCGCGATTCTGAACGGCACGCTGGCCGGGGCCTTGGGTCTCGGTCTGCGCCTCTGGCTGGTCGGCATCGCCATTTGGGCAATCGGCCATTTCGCGGCGGTATGGGCGGCGAAACGCGATCCTCAATTCGTCGAGGTCGGGCGGCGGCATATCCGCATCCCGGCTTTTCTGTCGGTGTGAGGGTGCGGCCATGATGAACCTTGCAGAATACCGCCGCACCGCCACCCGGCTCGCCGACTATCTGCCATGGGCGGCGCTGGTCGGCTCCGGCGTCGTCTTGAACAAGGACGGGAGTTTTCAGAGGACGGCGAAGTTTCGCGGTCCCGATCTGGATTCCGCCGTCGCCGCCGAGCTGGTCGCCGTCGCCGGCCGCATCAGCAATGCCGTGCGCCGTCTCGGCTCCGGCTGGAGCATCTTCGTGGAGGCACAGCGCAGCGAAGCCGCGACCTATCCCGACAGCGCCTTTCCCGATGCCGCATCCGCGCTGGTCGATGCCGAGCGCAAAGCCGGTTTCGAGGAAGCGGACGCGCATTTCGTGTCCGGCTATTTCCTCACCTTCCTATGGCTGCCCCCGGCCGAGGAAGCCGCCCGAACTGAGGCATGGCTCTACGAGGGCCGAGAGAAAACGGGCGTGGACTCGTGTGAACTGCTGCGCGGCTTCGTGGACCGCACCGACCGCGTGCTGGCGCTGCTCGACGGTTTCATGCCGGAATGTCGCTGGCTCGATGACACGGGCACGCTGACCTATCTCCATTCCACTGTCTCGACCAACCGGCATCGCGTGCGCGTTCCCGAGGTGCCGATGCACCTCGACGCGCTGCTCGCCGACCAGCCGTTGACCGGCGGGCTGGAGCCGCGCCTTGGCGACGCACATCTGCGCGTGCTGACCATCGTGGGATTTCCGACCGCGACGACGCCGGGCCTGCTCGACGAGATGAACCGGCTGCCGTTCCCCTACAGGTGGAGCACCCGCGCGATCCTGCTCGACAAGGCCGATGCGACCCGGCTGCTTACGAAGATCAGGCGGCAATGGTTCGCCAAGCGCAAGTCCATCGCCGCGATTCTCAAAGAAGTGATGACCAACGAGGCATCCGCGCTTGTGGACACCGACGCGGCGAACAAGGCGCTCGACGCCGACATGGCCTTGCAGGAACTCGGCGCGGACGTGGCAGGCATGGCCTACGTCACCGCCACGGTGACGGTATGGGATGCCGACCCGCGCATTGCCGACGAGAAGCTGCGCCTGGTCGAGAAGATCGTTCAGGGCCGCGACTTCACCGTCATGGCCGAGACCGTGAACGCGGTTGACGCATGGCTCGGCAGTCTGCCCGGACACGCCTACGCCAACGTACGGCAGCCACCCATCAGCACTTTGAATCTCGCCCACATGATCCCGCTTTCAGCGGTGTGGGCGGGGCCGGAACGGGACGAGCATTTCGGTGCGCCCCCTTTGCTCTTTGGAAAGACCGAAGGCTCAACCCCGTTCCGGTTTTCCCTCCATGTCGGCGACGTAGGCCACACCCTCGTCGTCGGCCCCACGGGCGCGGGTAAATCCGTGCTGCTGGCGCTCATGGCGCTCCAGTTCCGCCGCTATGCGGGATCGCAAGTGTTTGCCTTCGATTTCGGCGGCAGCATCAGGGCGGCCGCGCTCGCCATGGGCGGCGACTGGCACGACCTCGGCGGCGGGCTGACAGAAGGAGCCGAGGCGTCCGTTTCGCTCCAGCCGCTCGCCCGCATCCACGACACCTATGAACGGGCATGGGCCGGCGACTGGATTGCCGCCATCCTTATGCGCGAGGGCGTCGCCATCACGCCGGAGGTGAAGGAGCATCTTTGGACGGCGCTGACTTCGCTTGCGTCCGCGCCGGTCGAGGAGCGCACCATCACCGGCCTTACCGTGCTGCTCCAGTCGAACGACTTGAAGCAAGCATTGCGCCCGTTTTGCATCGGCGGTGCCTATGGCCGGCTGCTCGACGCCGAAGCCGAACATCTTGGCTCGGCGGACGTGCAGGCGTTCGAGATCGAGGGGCTGGTCGGGACCGGCGCGGCCCCGGCCGTGCTCGCCTATCTGTTTCATCGCATCGGCGACCGGCTCGACGGGCGGCCGACGCTGCTCATCATCGACGAGGGTTGGCTTGCGCTGGACGACGAGGGGTTTGCCGGCCAGCTCCGCGAATGGCTGAAGACGCTGCGCAAGAAGAACGCCAGCGTCATCTTCGCCACGCAAAGCCTGTCCGACATCGACGGCAGCAACATCGCGCCCGCCATCATCGAAAGCTGCCCGACGCGGCTCTTGCTGCCGAACGAGCGCGCCATCGAGCCGCAGATCACGGCCATCTATCGCCGCTTCGGCCTCAATGACCGGCAGATCGAGATTCTGGCACGGGCCACGCCCAAGCGGGATTACTACTGCCAAAGCCGCAGGGGCAACCGGCTGTTCGAGTTGGGCCTGTCCGAAGTCGGCCTCGCGCTCTGCGCCGCATCCGCCAAATCCGACCAGACGCTCATTGCGCAGATCGTCGCGGAACACGGCCGCGACGGTTTCCTCGCCGCATGGCTACGGGCGCGCGGCGTCGATTGGGCGGCCGAGCTGATCCCCAACCTCACCAATCTTGCCGACCCGCCGGAATCCACCGTGCGGGCCGCGCCCGATACCCACCCCACACAGGAGATTCTTCCATGACCTATTCCAAGATCGTCGGGGCCTCGGCCCTCGCGCTGGCGCTCGCCGGCGCGAGCGCGCTTTCGCCCATGCTGGCAAGCCCGGCCCATGCGCAATTCGGCTTCGGCCGCATCGTCTATGACCCGAGCAACTACGCGCAGAACGTCCTCACGGCAGCGCGGACTCTGGAGCAAATCAATAACCAGATTCAGAGTCTCCAGAACGAGGCGCAGATGCTCGTCAATCAGGCCCGCAACCTTGCGAGCCTGCCGCATAGCTCTCTCCAGCAGCTCCAGCAGAACGTCCAGCGGACGCAGCAGCTTTTGGGCCAAGCCCAGAACATCGCGTTCGAGGTCGGGCAGATCGACCAAGCGTTCCAGCAGCAATATGGCAATGTCTCGCTTTCGGCGACCGATGCCCAGCTTGTCGCCGATGCGCGCAGCCGCTGGGAGAACACGGTCGGCGGCTTGCAGGACGCCATGCGCGTGCAGGCAGGGGCCGTTGGCAATATCGACAGCAACCGCGCCGAGATGGCCGCACTTGTCGGCCAGAGTCAGGGCGCGACCGGGGCATTGCAGGCGACGCAGGCGGGGAACCAGCTTCTCGCGCTCCAGTCGCAACAGCTTTCCGACCTGATCGCGGTCATCGCGGCAACCGGCCGCGCCGACGCGCTGACCGAGGCCGAGCGCGCGACCGCCGCCGAACAGGGCCGCATCCAGCGTGAGCGGTTCCTGACGCCCGGCACCGGCTACCAGCCGGGCAACGCGCAGATGTTCAACAACGGCAACAACTGACCCGGAGGTTCGCCATGGACGGCAAGATGCTGGCCCGGCTCGGGGCCGTGGTGTTCGTTGCGATTGCCTTGACAGTGACCGCAATCGACATGGCGCGGAAGGACGAACCTTCCGCGCCGCCCGCCGCGCCGGCCCTCCAGCCGCCAGCCGATCCCCTGCGCGAAACCCTGCGCCGTTGCCAGCAACTCGGCGAGGCGGCGGCGAGCGACGCCGGCTGCCTCGCCGCATGGGCGCAATCCCGCGACCGCTTCCTCGGCCGTGATCGCAGCGAGGCGCGCTGACCATGGGCAACACGGGCGTCATCGACAATTTCCTCGGCGTATTCACCTCCTACATCGACAGCGGTTTCGGTCTGCTCGGCGGCGAGGTCGCCTTCATCGCCACGACGCTGATCGTCATCGACGTGACGCTCGCCGCGCTCTTTTGGGCATGGGGCGCGGATGACGACATTATCGCGCGGCTGGTGAAAAAGACCCTGTTTGTCGGCGTCTTCGCCTACATCATCGGCAATTGGAACAACCTCGCCCGCATCGTCTTCGAGAGCTTCGCCGGCCTCGGCCTCATGGCGTCGGGCACCGGCTTTTCCGTCACCGATCTGATGCGGCCGGGCCGCGTCGCGCAGACCGGCCTCGACGCCGGCCGCCCGCTGCTCGATTCCATTTCCGACCTGATGGGCTGGATCGCCTTCTTTGAAAACTTCATCCAGATCGCTTGCCTGCTGTTCGCATGGGCGCTGGTCGTGCTCGCTTTCTTCATCCTCGCCATCCAGCTTTTCGTGACGCTGATAGAGTTCAAATTGGTGACGCTCGCCGGCTTCGTGCTGATCCCCTTCGGCCTGTTCGGCAAGACCGCCTTCATGGCCGAGAAGGTCTTGGGCAACGTGGTGTCGTCCGGCATCAAGGTTCTGGTGCTTGCCGTCATCATCGGCATCGGCAGCACCCTGTTTTCGCAGTTCACGGCCGGTTTCGGCGGGGCAACCCCGAGCATCGACGACGCGATGGCGATTGTGCTCGCCGCACTGTCGCTGCTCGGCCTCGGCATTTTCGGCCCCGGAATCGCCAACGGCATCGTATCGGGCGGGCCGCAGCTCGGCGCAGGCGCGGCCATTGGCACGGGCCTCGCTGCTGGCGGCATGATGCTTGCCGGTGGCGCGGCGGCCGGTGGCGGGGCCATGCTTGCCGCGAAGGGCGGCGCTGCTGCCCTGTCCGGCGGGGCCGCGGCCGTTCGCGGCGGTGCGGCCACCGCGGGCGCGGCAACGGCAGCCTACAGCGTCGGCTCGCTCGGTCAGTCCGGCGCGGCCGGTGTCGCGTCCGGCCTTGGCGGTGTCGCGCGCGCAGCAGGATCGGCGGCTAGCTCGCCCCTCAAACGCGCCGCCACCCGCGCCAGCGAAAGCGTCAAATCCAGCTTCGCCGATGGCGCACGCGCGGCCTTCGGTGTGACGGGCGGCTCATCCACCGCAGGCACGGTCGGCGGCGCTAGCGCCGATCCTGTCGCAGCACCATCCGGCCCGGCCGGCAGCCCTCCCGCTTGGGCGCAGCAGATGCGCCGCTCACAGGCCATGAACCACGGCACGACCATGGCCGCCCATGCGGTGCGCTCCGGCGACAGCCACGGCTCCGGTTCTTCCATCAACCTTTCCGAAAGTGACCGCTCATGAGCATCTTCAAACGACCAGCCACCCATTACGGCAAATCGCCAGAACCCGAGACGCCCTATCAGAAGGCCGCGCAGGCATGGGACGAGCGCATCGGCTCGGCCCGTGTGCAAGCGAAAAACTGGCGGCTCATGGCCTTCGGCTCCCTGATCCTGTCGGCGGGCTTCGCCTCGGCGCTGGTCTGGCAGTCTGCGCGCGGGACCGTGGTGCCGTGGGTGGTGCAAGTGGACAATCTCGGTCAGGCGCAAACCGTCGCGCCGGCTGCTGCCGACTATCGCCCGACCGATCCGCAAATTGCTTTCCATCTCGGCCGCTTCATCGAGCAGGTCCGCGCGATCCCGGCCGACGCCATCATTGTCCGCCAGAACTGGCTTCGGGCTTATGAATGGACCACGGATCGCGGTGCGGCGGCGCTCAACGATTACGCCCGCGCCAATGATCCCTTCGCCAAGGTTGGCCGCCAGCAGGTGGCCGTCGAGGTCTCGAGCGTCATCCGCGCATCCCCGAACAGCTTCCGGGTAGCGTGGACCGAACGCCATTTCGAGAACGGCCAGCTCTCTACCACGGAGCGATGGACCGCCATCCTGACCATCGTGATCCAGACCCCGCGCGACGCCGAACGGCTGCGCGCCAACCCGCTCGGCATCTACGTCAATGCAATTTCGTGGTCGCGGGAGATGAGCCAATGAGGACAATCATCCGCACCCCCACAATTGCGGCCATGCTGCTTTCGGCGACCATGCTCGCAGGCTGCGCCACCAACCGGACACCGCAATTCAGCTACGACGCCAGCGTGCCGCCGCTGCCGACCGTGCAGGCGGCCGTCACCAACGACACGCCCCGGCCGTTGCATGTGCCCCCGGCATGGACGGTGGCGCGCGGCGGCACCGCCGCAGGCACGCCGACCGGCCGCGTCGAGAACGCCAACGCCGCCGCCCGCGTCGAACCCCGCCGCGAAGGCTACTACAACGCCATACAGGTTTTCCCGTGGAGCGAAGGCGCGCTCTATCAGGTCTATGCCGCAGTCGGGCAGATCACGACGATCGCGCTGGAGCCGGGCGAAAGCCTGACCGGCGCGGGGCCGATTGCGGCGGGCGACACCGCCCGCTGGATCATCGGCGACACGGAGAGCGGCAGCGGTGCGAACCGCCGTATCCATATCCTCGTGAAGCCGACACGACCGGACATTTCCACCAACCTTGTCGTCACCACAGACCGGCGCACCTACATGATCGAGCTGCGCGCGCGGGAATCGCTCTACATGCCCGCCGTCACATGGGCCTATCCCGCGCCACCGCCCGGCCAGCGCCAAACCGTCCCGGCCGCGCCGATCATCCCGACCGAGGCGGCGCGGAACTATCGCTATGGGTTGCAGGTGCAGGGCGACAGCCCGCCGTGGCGGCCCGTCTCGGTCTTCGACGATGGCCGCCGCGTCTATGTTGTCTTCCCGGCCGGGATCGTGCAGGGCGAGATGCCGCCGATCTTCGTGCTTGGCACAGACGGCGAACCGCAGATCGTCAACAGCCGCGTCCATCAGAACGTCCTGATCGTGGATCGCCTGTTCGGCGCGGCGGAGTTGCGCCTTGGCAGCGGCAATCGCCAGCAGGTCGTCAGGATCGTCCGCATCAACCCGACGCAGGCCGCCGCCGCGCAGCCCGCCAGCGCGACCGGAGACACCCCGTCATGACAGACACCACAAGCACCGACACCGCCGCCCCCATGCGCCTGCGCGCCGAAACGCCCCGTGTCACGCGCCTGTCCCGCAAGATGTTGGCAGGCGTCGGCGCTGTCGCCTTGCTCGGCATCGGCGGCGCGCTGATCTACGCACTCCAGACCCGCGATGCAGAGCCGGGAGGGGACGAACTCTATTCGACCGAGAACCGGCCCACGGCGGACGGCCTGTCCGGCTTGCCGCGCGACTATACCGGCCCTGTCCTGGGGCCGGCATTGCCGGGCGACCTCGGCCGTCCGATCCTCGACGCGCAGAACAGAGGACAGCCGGTCACGCCGCCCGTCATGACGACGCCCGCCGTCGATCCCGCAGAAGAACGCCGCCGCGCCGAGGAAGAAGCCGCGCGCTTGAGCAACGTGTTCTTTCAGTCAGGCCCGCGCACAGGAGCGCCGGCTGGGACGGCCATGCCCGGCCTCGCCGGCCTTGGCCTTGGTGGACAGCCCGCGACACAGGATCGCCACGGGGTGTTTCTCAACGGCCCGGTGGACAGGCAGACCGTCGCCCCGGATCGCGTTACGCCCCCGGCATCGCCCTACATCCTTCAGGCCGGGGCCGTGATCCCGGCCGCGCTCATCACCGGCATCCGTTCGGACCTACCGGGCCAGATCACCGCGCAGGTGACGGAGAACGTCTATGACAGCCCGACCGGCAGCCTGCTCCTGATCCCGCAGGGAACGCGCATCATCGGCCAGTATGATGATGGCGTGACCTTCGGCCAGCGCCGCGTGTTGCTGGTGTGGAATCGCCTGATCCTGCCCGGCGGCCGTTCCATCGTTCTGGAGCGCCTGCCGGGCGCGGATGCCAGCGGCTATGCCGGGCTTGAGGATGGCGTCGATTATCATTGGTGGGATCTGATGAAGGCCGCAGGGCTATCCACGCTGCTCGCGGTCGGAACCGAACTTGCCACCAGCGACGAGGACCGCCTCATCAGTGCCATCCGCGACGGGGCGCAGGATACCGTCAACCAGGCGGGCCTGCAGATCGTGCAGCGTCAGTTGCAGGTCGCGCCCACGCTGACCATTCGGCCGGGGTTCCCGGTTCGCATCATCGTCACGCGCGACCTTGTGTTCGAGCCGACAGGAGGTTGACCATGACCAAGCTGAAACTTGGCCCGTTGCCCGACGACAAGCCCGTGAAGATCACGCTAGAGCTGCCTGCGCCGCTTCACCGCGACCTAGTCGCCTATGCCGAGGTGCTGGCCCGCGAGAGCGGCCAGCCTGCCGCCGATCCCGTCAGGCTGATCGTGCCCATGCTGGAGCGCTTCATCGCTACGGATCGCGGGTTCGCAAAGGCACGGCGAACAACGGTATAGGCGGTTTCTCGGCAGCTGATAGGAAAGTGAGTGTTTAGCCTGACAGGGCCGCACCAGACCATGCGCCTGTCCCGATGGCCCAAATTGTATTGATGGCCGAAGCCAGTTTTAGTTTGGGTTTCTCAGTCTTAAAGGCAGTTTCTGTTTCCATGCGGTTCTCCTTTCCATTCGACGCTGACAGCAGTTCAACGGCATAAGCCATTACCCAAAGGGTAATGAAGGTTAGAAGGCCACCGAGACAGAGAACATGAAGGGGAATCGAACCCCAACCCACCAGACCTGTCAGGCTAAACACTCACACGTAATATATGGATTGCGACGAGCGTTGAGACAAGACGCATCGTGCGTCGCCTCAATGAAAGGGGTGCCGCCAGCGCATACACGCAAATGCGGCACGCTACAGCCCGCCGACTGCCCTCCATGGTTCGCCTAATTCCGGGGTCTGGAGCACCCCAGAATCCACCAGAACCAAGGAGGATTCCATGTGCGCAGAGCGCCGCCGCGCCCGCAAGGGACGACCGCGACAGTCGGTCCCCGAGACACTTCCCGACGATCTTTTCGACTATGCTGACGAACCCACGCCGGACGGCCGGGAGCGCCGCAGGTCGCCGCTTCGCATCGTCGATGTGGAGTCGTTGCCCGTCGTCGACGACTGGCCCGAGAAGGTGCCGATCACCGAGGAGGAACTGCAAATCTTCGAGCGGTATTTCGGGGACGTGCTCGACCGGCTGTTCGGGCCAATCGACGATCCTGACAATGAAGGCTTGTATAAGTTACCATCTGATGGTAACAAAAAGCCATGAGCGAGGATCGTGACCCGAGCCTCGACACGCTTCTTCACCTCGACGGTCAGGTGCTCGTTGTCGATCCCGAGGGCGGCCATTGGGTGAAATTCGTTGTCACCCGCGTTCCGGCCTCGCCGGAAAAGCCGCACGGCCTCGATTACTCGCTCACGCTTCACGGGCCTTCGGGCGAACGGCTGGTTGGTTTCGACAATGCCCATCCGGTCGGCCGAGGCAGGAGGGGCGAGCCGATGGACCATAGGCATCGTCTCCAGACCGTGAAGCCCTACGCCTACGAGGATGCGGCCACGCTGTTGGCCGACTTCTGGCAGGCGGCAGACGCGGTTTTGAAGGAGCGAGGTGCCCTATGACCACATTGAAAGTCGGGATTGCCGACTATGAAGAAATGAAGGCCCGTACCGTGCGGATCGCGCGCGGCGAGGAAAAGCCAGCGGCGGACGATCCGAAGGTGTGGTTCACGTCAACGGAATCCTTCGCGCAAATCCTGTCCAGCGGGAACCGCGAGTTGCTGCGCGTCATCGACGAGCAGTCTCCCGGCTCGCTGGAGGAACTGTCGCAAATCACCGGGCGGACCAAACCGAGCCTGTCCCGAACCCTCAAGACGATGGCGAGCTACGGCCTGATCCGCATGGACCCCGGCGAGGGTCGAAAGCTGATGCCGAAGGTGTTGCATGATCGCGTGTCGCTGGAACTGCCGCTGATCCAGCGCCCGGCCGCGAAAGGAGGCGCACTATGAATATGCAAAGTCCCCATGTTGCGCTGCGCGCTGCACTCTACCTGCGCGTCTCCACCACTCGGCAGGCAGAGCATGACGTGTCGATCCCCGACCAGCGCAAGCAGGGCGAAGCCTATTGCGCGTCGCGCGGCTATCAGCTTGTCGAAACCTTCGTAGAAGCCGGCGCGTCCGCCACCAATGACCGCCGCCCCGAGTTTCAACGGATGATCGAGGCCGGCACGTCCAAGCCCGCGCCTTTTGATGTTGTCGTGGTCCACTCATTCAGCCGTTTCTTCCGCGATCACTTCGAGCTGGAGTTCAACGTCAGGAAGCTCGCCAAGAACGGCGTCAAGCTGTTGTCCATCACGCAGGAAATGGGCGACGACCCCATGCACGTCATGATGCGGCAGATCATGGCGCTATTCGATGAGTATCAGTCGAAGGAGAACGGCAAGCACGTCATGCGGGCCTTGAAGGAGAATGCGCGGCAAGGCTTCTGGAACGGCTCCCTTCCTCCCATCGGCTACCGTGTCGTCGATGCCGAGCAGCGCGGCGCGAAGATGAAGAAGAAGCTGGAGATCGACCCGCTCCATGCCGACACAGTGCGGCTGATCTTCCGTCTCGCATCGGAAGGCGACGGCATGTCCGGCCCCATGGGCGTCAAGAACATCGTCAACTATCTGAACAAGCACCGCATGTTCACCCGCAACGGCGGGCGTTGGGGTATCGGCCAGCTTCACCGTGTGCTGACCCGCCGCACCTATATCGGCGAGCATCGCTTCAATCGCCGCTCCAACAAGGGGGTGGTGAAGCCCGAGGAAGAAATCGTCACCGTCCCGGTGCCGCCGCTAATCGACCTTGAGATTTTCGAGGCAGTGCAGAATCGCTTGAAGGTCAACAATCCGAAGGTGACGCCGCCTCGCGTGGTCAGCGGCCCGAACCTGCTGACCGGCATTTGCTATTGCGGCAATTGCGGCGGGGCCATGACGCTGCGCACCGGCAAGAACGGCCGCTATCGCTATTATGCTTGCTCGATCCGGGCGCGGCAGGGCGAAACCGGCTGCAAGGGCCGCGCGATCCCGATGGATAAGCTCGACCGCATGGTGGTGACGCATATCGAGGAAAGGCTGCTGGACCCCGAGCGGATCGAAGACATTCTCGCCTCGCTTCTGGATCGCCGGCAGGAAGGCGTCGAACGGCGCAGCCAGCATATCGCCGAGTTGAACCATCGCGCGGCCGAGGCCGACAACCGCCTCAAGCGCCTTTACGACGCCATTGAAGCCGGTTCGCTCGACCCGGCCGAATCCTCCCTTGGCGAGCGCATTGCGGACCTAACGGCGCTTCGGGATCAGGCTCGTGCCGATGCCGTGCGGATCGAAGCCATGCTCGCAAGCTCAACCCACCAGCGCCTCACAGGGGCAGCAGTGCGGGAACTGGCGAGCGAAGCACGCACGCGACTCCGGCTTGGAAAGGGCGGCTATCGGCGGGAACACGTCCGGGCCTTCGCCCAGCACGTCGAGGTCGCAGACGACGCGATCTACATCAAAGGAAACAAAAACATCCTGTTGAGGACGCTGGTAGCCACTAAGGGAGGGAAATCGGCGGGAATCGGCGTTCCCGGTTTTATACCGAAGTGGCGGAGAGGATGGGATTCGAACCCACGAGAAGCTTTTGACCTCTACTCCCTTAGCAGGGGAGCGCCTTCGACCACTCGGCCACCTCTCCACAGCGCCGCGATTAGACGCAAAGACAAGCATGTTCAAGCCCCTTGGGCGGAAATGCCGAAATAATGTAGGCAAAACCATGCCGAGGCACAAAGCCAGCCGCACGAACGTGATCGCAGCCAATGCCTAAAGCTGTTCAGCACGCAATTGTTCGGCGCTTTTGGGCGAAAGCAGGCCCGGTGGCACGTCGAACACCGTTTTGGCCCCATATTGGCCCATGCAATGCAGTCGGTACGCCGCGCGAGCATAAGCCACCAGAACGCTGGCCGTGAATTCGGGGTTGCTCTCGAGTTTCAGGCTGTATTCGATCGTTTGCGCGGTCCCCGCCGTCGTGTTGCCGCTGCGGATGACGAAGCCGCCATGCACCATCGCCGCGTGATCGCGTGCCAGTTCCTCTGCGCTGATGAAGTTCACCGTCGTATCGTAGTCGGCGAAATAGTGTGGCATGCGAACGATCGTATCGCGCACCTGTTCGGCGTCCGCGCCCTCCTGCAGCACCACGAAGCATTCGCGCTGATGTTTTTCACGGGTGGTCAGCATCCGCCGAGAGCCGCTGCGGGCCTGCTCCATGGCGGCCGGAACCGGCCGCGTGTACTGCACCGCACCAGCGACGCCGGGGATGCGGCGCACCGCATCGGAATGGCCCTGGCTCAGACCATCGCCCCAGAATGTGTGTGTCTCTCCGTCGGGCAGCAGCGCTTCGCCAAGGGCGCGGTTGATGGAGAACATGCCTGGGTCCCACCCGGCGGAAATCAGCGCGGTCTTGCGATTTGCCCGTGCCGGGGCGTCCACGGCGGCGAAATAGTCGGGGATGCGCGCATGTGTGTCGAAGCTGTCGACGGTGTTGAAGAGCGCTGCATATTCGGGGCCTTGTTGCGGCAGATCCTCCTTGGAGCCTCCGCACAGGATCAGCACGTCGATGCGATCGGCATGTCCGGCGAGTTCGGCAATGGCGAATACAGGCGTATCGGGACGCCGGGGGCTAATCTGTTCCGCGGGACGTCGCGTGTAGATTCCGACGAGCCGCATATCGGGATTGTGCAGGATGGCCGCCTCGACGCCTCTTCCAAGATTGCCATGGCCGGCGATGGCCACGCGGATGGGGTCTGTCATGTTCGTGATCATCCTTCCTGATGCCGGGAGACGGTTCCTCGAAGCAGTGAGAAACCGAAAGACGGGGAGGGGATACAAGATCGCGCGAACATATCAAGGAGGTGGAAGCTGAGCGGTGAGGGGCGCGTTGCTTGCCCAACTGGGTGCGTCACCGGATTTCTCATGGCGTCGTCAATTTCCTGAACTTGTCCTATGGTGCGCCGACTGCGTTTGCGCTAGAAGCCGGCATTTCGCTCAAACAAGGCTCCCAACAGGGCCTCCAGGGAGTTGGACATAATGCTGAGAGGCTCGCTTACCGCGCTCGTTACGCCGTTCGAACAGGACGGGCGTTTCGACGAGAAAGCCTTTCGCGCCCTTGTGGAGTGGCAGATAGAGGAAGGCACGACCGGTCTCGTTCCTGTCGGCACCACCGGCGAATCCCCCACTTTGTCGCATGAAGAACATCGCCGTGTGATTGAAGTCTGCGTCGAAGTGGCCAAGGGGCGCGTCCCCGTTGTCGCGGGCGCGGGCTCGAACAATACGAAAGAAGCTATCGGGCTGGTCAGACATGCAGAAAGCGTTGGCGCCGACGCCGTTCTGGTGGTGACCCCCTATTACAACAAGCCGACCCAGCGCGGTCTCTACGAGCATTTCGCGGCGGTTGCGCAAGCCACTTCGCTGCCCATCATCATCTACAATATCCCGCCGCGTTCGGTGATCGACATGACGCCGGAAACCATGGGTCGGCTGGCGCATGACTTCAAGAATATCGCCGGTGTGAAGGACGCGACCGGCAAGGTCGAACGCGTTTCGGAACAGCGCGCAACCTGCGGCAAGGATTTCGTCCAGCTTTCGGGTGAGGACGCCTCGGCGCTGGGCTTCAACGCCCATGGCGGCGTCGGCTGCATCTCGGTAACGGCCAATGTCGCGCCGCGGCTTTGCGCCGAGTTCCAGCAGGCGACACTTTCGGGCAACCGCGCGCGCGCGCTGGAATTGCAGGACAGGCTTCTGCCGTTGCACAAGGCGATCTTCCTCGATCCGGGCGTGGCTGGAGCCAAGTATGCGCTTTCACGGCTTGGCCGGGTCGGGAACGTGGTGCGCTCGCCGCTGGTGACCGCAGAGCCGGAGACAGAGGCGAAGATCGAAGCGGCGATGAAAAGCGCCGGCTTGATAAACTGAGGCCGATGCGCCATCTGTGCGCATGATGAGCCAGAACCGGAAAGCCGATCCCAACAACAAGGTCGCCGCGGAAAACCGCAAGGCGCGCTTCTCCTATGAGGTCCTCGATACTCTCGAGACCGGGCTGGTGCTGACCGGCACCGAGGTGAAGTCGCTGCGCGGCGGTCAGGCCAATATCCAGGAATCCTACGCTTCCGTGGAGGGAGGCGAACTGTGGCTGATCAATTCCTACCTGCCCGAATATCTGCAGGCCAATCGCTTCAACCACGAGCCGCGCCGTCGCCGCAAGCTGCTGGTGTCGAAGCGAGAACTGGCGCGAATTGCACAGAGCGTCGAGCGCGAGGGCATGACGCTTGTGCCGTTGAAAATCTATTTCAACGATCGCGGCCGCGCCAAGCTTCTGCTCGCCGTGGCGCGCGGCAAGAAGCTGCATGACAAGCGCGAGACCGAAAAGCAGCGCGACTGGAACCGCGAGAAGGGGCGGCTGCTGAAGGAGAGGGGATAGAGCATTTCCAGCAAAAGTGTGAAGCGGTTTTGCGTATGGAAATGCGGCTGAAACAAGAGATAGAGCTGAAACAAGAGATAGAGCTGAAACAAGAGATAGAGCTGAAACAAGAGATAGAGCGGTTGCGCCGATTCTGTGAGAACCGGAATTGCTCGAAAGTGCATTGCGATCTTTCAGATTCGCTCCCTGCGCTTTAAGTTCTTGTTTTTACGCATGTCGTTGCCCCGAAACCGGTTCCCACTTTCGGGCGACATGCTCTTGGCCACGGGAACGGGGCGGCGGGGCGGCGATGCAAAAGCGAACCGCGCCGGCGCTTTTTCCTACTGCTCCAGGAACTCTGCTATCTCCTTGAACACGTTGACGAACATCTCCTCCGTCAACACGCCGGTGTTCGTATTGTAGCGCGAGCAATGATAGCTTGAGAACAGGGCGAGCTTGCCGATCCGGTGGCGGCCTCCATGCCGGAACGGATGCGCCGCCACACGGCCGCCCAGCGTGCGCACCATGGACTGATGCGCGATGGCTCCCAGCGCCAGTACGGCGGTGAGATTGGGGAAGCTTTCGATGGTCGGGATGAGGAACGACCGGCAGGTCGATATTTCGGGTCCGGTCGGCTTGTTCTGTGGCGGCACGCAGCGCACCGCATTGACGATCGCGGTTCCCATCAGTTCGAGGCTGTCGTCCGGGCGTGCTTCAAAACGGCCGCGCGCCAGCCGGAAACGGATGAGCGTCGAGTATAGCAGGTCGCCCGCATAGTCGCCGGTGAAGGGACGCCCGGTTCGGTTGGCGCCGCGCAGGCCGGGCGCCAGCCCCACGATGAGCAGGCGCACGGCTTCCCGACCCTCGGGCGGCAGGAACGGTGGTACGGGCGCATTGAACCACTGCGGCTCCCTGGCCCGCCAGTCGGCGATGAAGTCATGAAGCCGCGGGCAGAGAGGACAGTCGCGGTCGGGATCGGTCGGGGCCAGCATCATTCAGCCCTCAGTCCTCGTCCTCTCCGTCGTCGTCCGTATGCACGGGTTCCGTGCGGCGCGCCGTCTGTTCGCGTCCAACTTCGCTCTTGAGCGTCATCAGGTCGATGAAATGATCCGCCTGGCGGCGAAGATCGTCCGAAATCATCGACGGCTGCGAGGCCATGGTGGAGACGATGGAAACCTTGCGGCCGCGCCGCTGCAACGCCTCAACAAGTGTGCGGAAGTCGCCGTCGCCGGAGAATATGACGTAGTGGTCGACGATGTCGGCAAGCTCGAGCGCATCGACGGTAAGCTCGATGTCCATATTGCCCTTGATCTTGCGGCGGCCCGTCGCGTCGGTGAACTCCTTGGCGGGCTTGGTCACGACCTTGTAGCCATTGTAGTCCAGCCAGTCGATCAACGGACGGATGGATGAGTATTCCTGATCTTCGACCAGCGCCGTGTAGTAATAGGCGCGCAGAAGATAGCCGCGTTTCTGGAAGCAGGCGAGCAGCTTGCGATAATCGATGTCGAAACCGAGTGAACGTGAGGTGGCGTAAAGATTTGCACCGTCGATGAAGAGAGCAATCTTCTCCCGCGGGTCGAACATTCGGAAATATCCTTGTGGCAAATAAAGTGGCGGTGAAATAACCAGTGACGGTGAGCGTTCCGGAGCAAACCGGAAGCCCATCCCGCCGAAATCGAGCTATTGCCCCAAATAGCGTCAGCTTCGTGGCAGTCAAATCCTGCTTTTGGAGAATATGCTCAGATTATTATGCGAGGCTGTCCACCCGCGAGCAAGCGTGTCGCTTGTGTTTTTCCGGCATACGGGTTAAAGAGCGCGCCTGTTTTCCGTCAAATCCTTCGCATGAAAGGGGCATCCTATGGCCCGCGTCACCGTTGAAGATTGCATCGACAAGGTCGAGAACCGTTTCGAACTGGTTCTTCTGGCCGGACATCGCGCCCGCCTGATCAGCCAGGGCGCACCGATCACCGTTCCGCGCGACAACGACAAGAACCCCGTCGTGGCGCTGCGTGAGATCGCCGACGAGACCCTGTCGCCGGGCGACCTCAAGGAAGATCTCATCCATTCGCTCCAGAAGCACGTCGAGGTCGACGAGCCGGAGGCGGAGGCCATCCCCGCTCAACCGGGCGCGGTCCTTGCCGACGAGGTCGACGAGCCTGAAGAGAGCATCGCATTCGACCGCATGTCGGAAGAGGACCTTCTGGCCGGCATCGAAGGCCTCGTGGCGCCGGAAAAAAGCGACGATTTCTGACCTTTAAGGGGAGTTCCGGCCCTTTCGCCGGCGCTCAATCGCAGTTATCTATGACATGCGCCGCTTGCCAGTGGCGCATGTTTTGTTTTCTGCTGCGAGAGCCCGCCCATGATGCGTCAGTATGAGCTTGTCGAGCGCGTCCAGCGCTACAAGCCGGACGTCAACGAGGCGCTGCTCAACAAGGCCTATGTCTATGCCATGCAAAAGCATGGCCACCAGAAGCGGGCGTCCGGCGACCCCTATTTCTCGCATCCGCTGGAAGTGGCGGCGATCCTCACCGACATGCGCCTTGACGAAGCGACGATCGCGGTCGCGCTTTTGCATGATACGATCGAGGACACCAGCGCCACCCGGGCCGAGATTGACGAGTTGTTCGGCCCGGAAATGGGAAAGCTGGTGGAGGGGCTGACCAAGCTCAAGAAGCTCGATCTCGTCTCCAGGAAGGCGGAGCAGGCTGAAAATTTGCGCAAGCTTCTGCTGGCGATTTCGGAGGATGTGCGCGTTCTCCTGGTCAAGCTGGCGGATCGCCTCCACAACATGCGCACTCTCGACCATATGCGCGAGGACAAGCGTCTGCGGATCGCCGAGGAGACGATGGAGATTTATGCGCCTCTGGCTGGGCGCATGGGCATGCAGGGCATGCGCGAGGAGCTTGAGGAGCTCGCCTTCCGTTACATCAATCCTGAAGCGCACCGCATGGTGACGCAGCGGCTGGCCGAGATATCGGAGCGGGCCAGGGACGTGCTCACCGACATCGAGAAAGCGTTGTCGGAACTGTTCGAGAAGTACGACATCGGGGCGGAAGTCACCAGCCGCCAGAAAAAACCGTGGTCGGTTTTCCGCAAGATGGAGAGCAAGGCGCTGTCCTTCGAGCAGCTCTCCGACATATTCGGCTTCCGCGTCGTGGTCGGGAAGATCGAGGACTGCTACCTCGCTCTGGGCGCGATCCACACCACATGGTCGATGGTGCCGGGCCGCTTCAAGGACTACATCTCGACGCCGAAGCAGAACGGCTATCGTTCGATCCACACCACGATCGTGGGACCGTCGCGCCAGCGCGTGGAGCTCCAGATCCGCACGCGTGACATGAACGAGGTGGCGGAATATGGCGTCGCCGCCCATTCCATCTACAAGGATGGCGTTTCCAAGAATGGCGCGGCCAGGGAGGTTTCCAGCGAAACCAGCGCCTATGCCTGGCTGCGCCGCACCATCGAGCAGCTTGCCGAGGGCGACAATCCGGAAGACTTCCTCGAAAACACCAAGCTGGAACTGTTCCAGGATCAGGTGTTCTGCTTCACGCCCAAGGGCATGGTGATTGCTCTGCCGCGCGGAGCGACGCCCATCGACTTCGCCTATGCGGTTCACACCGATGTCGGCGACAGTTGCGTCGGCGCCAAGGTCAATGGCCGCATCATGCCGCTGATGACCGAGTTGAAGAACGGCGACGAGGTGGAGATCATCCGTTCCAAGGCGCAGGTGCCGCCGGCTGCGTGGGAATCGATCGTCGTCACCGGCAAGGCCCGCTCCGCCATTCGCCGAGCGACCAAGAACGCCATCCGCAAGCAGTATTCCGGCCTGGGCATGCGCATTCTGGAGCGCGCCTTCGAACGCACGGGCAAGCCTTTCTCGAAGGACAGCCTCAAGCTGGTGCTGCCGCGTTTGGCGCGCAAGGACGTTAAGGACGTGCTGTCGGCAGTGGGGCGTGGCGAACTGTCGTCGGCCGACGTCATCAAGGCCGTGTTCCCGGACTACAAGGACGAGCGCGTCACGGCGCCGGTGCCGAAGCAGCGGGAGGAGGGCTGGTCGCGCATCCGTAATGCTGCGGGCATGCTGTTCCAGCTTCCGGGCCGCTCGTCGCGCAAGGACAAGAGCCAGCCCAGGGACGGCGCGGTGCCGATTCGCGGTGTACGCGGGGACCTGCCTGTCACCTTCGCGCCGGAAGGCGCGGTGCCGGGCGATCGCATCGTGGGCATCATCCAGCCGGGTTCCGGCATCACCATCTACCCCATCCAGTCGCCGTCGCTGACCGCCTTCGACGACCAGCCGGAGCGCTGGATCGACGTGCGCTGGGATATCGACGAGAACAATCGCGAACGCTTTCCGGCCCGGATTTCGGTCACGGCCATCAATGCGCCGGGCTCGCTGGCCGATATTACACAGGTGGTTGCATCGAACGACGCCAACATCCATACCCTGTCCATGGTGCGCACCGCGCCCGACTTCACCGAAATGCTGATCGACATCGAGGTGTGGGACGTGAAGCACCTGAACCGGCTGCTGTCGCAGCTCAAGGAAAACCCGAGCGTGAGCACCGCGCGCCGGGTCAATGGCTGACCGCAGGCCGCGTATTGAAGTGGAATTTGCAAAAAGATGAACACCGCTGAAGTGCTTGATGTCTTCCGTTCCGCCGGCGCTGTGCTGGAGGGGCATTTCATTCTTACCTCCGGTCTCAGGAGCCCGGTTTTCCTGCAGAAGGCGCGCGTCTTCATGCATGCCGACAAGACCGAAAAGCTGTGCAAGGCGCTGGCGCAGCGCATTCGCGCCGAGGTTGACGGCAAGATCGATTATGTCGTCGGCCCGGCCATCGGCGGGCTGATCCCGGCCTACGAGACCTCGCGCCATCTCGGCGTGCCGGCGGTCTGGGTGGAGCGGGAGCAGGGCGAGTTCAGGCTCCGCCGTTTCGAGATGGAAAAGGGCGCGCGCGTCGTCATCGTGGAGGACATCGTCACCACGGGCCTGTCGATCCGTGAGACCATCGCCTGCCTGCGCGATCTGGGCGCGGAGGTGGCGGCGGCGGCCTGCATCATAGACCGTTCCGCCGGCAAGACCGATGTCGGCGTGCCGCTGATCGCGCTGGCGGAATATGAGGTGCCGGCCTATCCGGCCGATGCGCTGCCGCCCGAGCTTGCCGCCATTCCGGCCGTGAAGCCGGGCAGCCGCAACATCTGATCCGCCATGATCATCGGCATCGGCAGCGACCTCATCGATATCCGCCGCGTGGAAAAGTCGCTCGAACGATTCGGGCGGCGTTTCATCCAGCGCGTTTATACAGACATCGAGCAGGCCCGCTCCGAGGCGCGGCGGGAGCGCGCAGCCTCCTATGCCAAGCGCTTCGCCGCCAAGGAGGCTTGCGCCAAGGCGCTGGGCACAGGCATTTCCCATGGCGTGTTCTGGCGCGACATGGGCGTGGTGAACCTGCCCGGCGGCAAGCCGACCATGGCGCTGACGGGTGGCGCGGCCGCGCAGCTTGCCAGGATTCTTCCCGCCGGCCATGAGGCGGCCGTGCATCTCACCATCACCGACGACTTCCCGCTCGCGCAGGCATTTGTCATCATCGAGGCGCTTCCGGCGGGCGAAAAGTTGCAAAACCGCGCGGGCGATCCGCCGCCATAACGCCACATTGATCGGGCCTCACCGCTGGCATGCTTTGTTTCCGGGCGTTGCCCGCGGCGCGTTCAGCCCTTATAGAACCAACGCATGAACGAGGACGACATGAGCGTGGCCGACAAATCCCGGAAGAAATCAGGCGGACTTGGCGAAACCGTCAGCGTCATCGTCCAGGCGCTGCTGCTGGCGCTGGTTATCCGCACCCTGCTGTTCCAGCCTTTTTCCATTCCGTCGGGATCGATGCGGCCGACCCTTCTGGAAGGTGATTATCTGTTCGTCACCAAATGGTCGTATGGCTATTCGCGTTATTCGCTGCCGTTCTCGCCCAACCTGTTCTCGGGCCGCATCTGGGGCGGCGAGCCGCAGCGCGGCGACGTCGCGGTGTTCAAGTTCCCGCCGAACCCTTCCATCGACTACATCAAGCGCGTGGTGGGCCTGCCCGGCGACAAGGTGCAGGTGCGCGGCGGCCAGCTTTTCCTCAACGACGTGGCGGTTCCGCGCGAGCGGATCGGCCAGATCGACAATCCCGACATCACCGAGGTTTCGCGTCCCGTCGATGTTTACCGCGAGACGCTGCCGAACGGCGTCAGCTACGAGACGCTCGACCTGACGCCGAACGGCATCGGCGACGACACGCGTGAGTTCATCGTGCCGGAAGGCCACTACTTCATGCTGGGCGACAATCGCGACAACTCCGCCGACAGCCGCTTCAGCGTCGGTTTCGTGCCTTATGATCATCTGGTAGGCCGCGCCAACATCATCTTCTTCTCGATCGCCGGCGGCGCCAGCCCGCTGGAACTCTGGAAGTGGCCGAGCGATGTGCGTTTCGGTCGTCTGTTCGACTTTATCCGCTAGGTCATGGCCGCGTCCAAGCGATTGACTGCGGAGCAGCTTGCCGCAGCGCTCCACGAGCGCACCGGCCATATGTTCCGCGACCAGCAGCGCCTGCAACGTGCCCTCACGCACGCCAGCGCGCGCAGCGCCCATGCCGGTCTCGACTACGAGCGGTTCGAGTTCCTTGGCGACCGTGTGCTGGGGCTGGTGGTGGCCGATATGCTGCTTGCCGCCTATCCCGACGCCGTGGAAGGCGAGCTTTCTCTGCGGCTGAATGCGCTCGTCAACGCCGAGGCGCTGTCGGAAATCGCCGAGGAAATCGGTCTTGCCGAACTGATCCGCGCCGGTTCAGACGTACGTAAACTCGCCGAGCGCAAGCGCGTCAATCTGCGCGCCGATGCGCTGGAATCGCTGATCGCAGTGCTGTACCTTGACGGCGGTCTGGAGGCCGCGCGCACCTTCATCCACCGCTACTGGATACCGCGCTCGCGGGCTATGGCGAAGGCGAAGCGGGATCCGAAGACCGAATTGCAGGAATGGGCCCATCAGGCGGCGTCGGCCACGCCGTCCTACGGGATAGACGGCCGCGAGGGACCGGATCATGATCCGGTGTTCACTGTCAGTGTCACGGTAGGCGCATTGGCGCCGGCGCAGGGGCGGGGCCGTTCCAAGCGCGAGGCCGAGCAGGCCGCCGCCGCCACCATGTTGGTGCGGGAAGGTGTGTGGGCCGATGAAGGAATGCAGCATGAGCGAAGCTGAAGCAACGCCCTCCACCCGTTCCGGTTTCGTGGCGCTCATCGGCGCCCCCAATGCCGGCAAGTCCACGCTGCTCAACCAGCTCGTCGGCGCCAAGGTGTCGATCGTCACCCACAAGGTGCAGACGACGCGCGCGCTGGTGCGCGGCATCGCCACCCACGGGCCGGCGCAGGTCGTGTTTGTGGACACGCCCGGCATCTTCAAGCCGCGCCGGCGGCTGGATACGGCCATGGTCACCACCGCCTGGGGCGGGGCCAGGGATGCCGACGTCGTGCTGGTGCTGATCGACGCCGAACGCGGCATCAAGGGCGATGCCGATACGATTCTGGAGCGCCTCGCCGATGTGCGCCAGCCCAAGGTGCTGGTGCTGAACAAGGTCGATCGCGTGAAGCGTGAGAACTTGCTGGCGCTGGCCTCCATCGCCAATGAGCGCGTCGCCTTTGAGCGCACCTTCATGGTTTCGGCGCTGACCGGCTCCGGTTGCGAGGATCTGCTCGACTATCTGGCCGAAAAATTGCCCGCAGGGCCATGGTACTATCCGGAAGACCAGATTTCGGACCTTCCGATGCGCCAGCTCGCCGCCGAGATCACGCGGGAAAAGCTCTATCTGCGCCTGCATCAGGAACTCCCCTACTCCTCCCATGTCGAGACGGAGAGATGGGAGGAACGCAAGGATGGCTCGGTGCGCATCGAGCAGGTCATCTACGTCGAGCGCGACAGCCAGAAGAAGATCGTGCTTGGCCACAAGGGCGAGACGATCCGCGCCATTGGCGAGGCCTCCCGCATGGAGATTGGCGAAATCCTCGATCAGAAGGTGCATCTCTTCCTGTTCGTCAAGGTGCGCGAGAACTGGGGCGACGACCCTGAGCGCTATCGGGAAATGGGGCTCGATTTTCCGCACTGACGCCGGAAAACGGGACTGCTCAATTCCGCTGCGTAAGGATTTGCGCTATACTCGGGTTTCAGCTCGGGAGGCGCACGATGTCTTACATCAGTACCGTGACCGAAAACGATCCCTCGTCCAGAACGGCGCAAATGTTCGCCAGGGCGCAGGCAGGCTACGGATATCTGCCCAATATGGTGAAGGCGTTCAGCCATCGCCCGGAAGTTATGGAGGCGTGGAACGGCCTCCTCTCCAATATCAGGGCGAACATGGATTTGCGCCGCTATGAGCTGGTGACGCTGGCTGCGGCCCGGGAACTGCGTAGTTCCTATTGCATGCTCGCCCATGGCAATGTGCTGCTGCACGGCCACTTCACCCCGGCCGAATTGCAGGCCATTGTCGAGGGCAGCGACGCTTCACCGCTCAGCGAGACGGATCGCGCCATCATGCGCTTCGCGGCCAAGGTGGTGCGAGACGCCACCTCCGTCGAAGCCGCGGATCTGGACGGCTTGCGCCGCCATGGTCTTTCCGACGGCGAGATTTTCGACATCGTCACGGCGGCCGCCGTGCGCTGCTTCTTGAGCAAGACGCTGGACGCGCTGGGTGTGCAGCCGGATGGCGCGTATCACGAGATCGATCCCGGGCTGAAGAAGGCGCTGATCGTCGGGCGGGAGATCGATGCAGGTTACGATCTTTCGCGCCCGGGCTGAGGCCGGTTGCCCTTGATTTCGACGCCGAAGCGGTGAAAAGGTCGCGCCATGGAGTGGCGAGACGAGGGAATCATTCTCGGAACCCGCAGGCATGGCGAAACCAGCGCCATCCTTGAGG
This sequence comes from Aquamicrobium ahrensii, assembly GCF_040545755.1. Classification (NCBI taxonomy): domain Bacteria; kingdom Pseudomonadati; phylum Pseudomonadota; class Alphaproteobacteria; order Hyphomicrobiales; family Phyllobacteriaceae; genus Aquamicrobium; species Aquamicrobium ahrensii. Next base: position 245,255 of record NZ_JBEPMN010000004.1, on the reverse strand, counting down.
TGATGACGCGCGCCCATGGCCGGCATCTCGGTCTTGTGCGTGGCGGGCGTTCGCGTCGCCTCCAGCCTGTTCTTCAGGCCGGCAACCGGGTGGATCTGGTCTGGCGCGCGCGCCTGGACGAGCATCTCGGAACCTTTCAGGCCGAAGCGCTGGAAATGAACGCGGCGCGGCTGATGGACAGCGCGGTCGCCGTCTATGGCCTTCAGCTTCTGGCCGCCCATCTGCGCCTGCTGCCGGAGCGGGACGCCCATGGCGCGCTCTACGAGACGCTGCGGGTGATGATCGATCATCTCGACGATCCGGAATCGGCCGGCGAACTGGTCGCACGCTTCGAGCTTCTGGTGCTGGAAGAACTGGGCTACGGCCTCGACCTTGGCCAGTGCGCGGCCACCGGCCAACGCACCGATCTTGCCTATGTATCTCCGAAATCCGGCCGGGCGGTGTCGCGAGAGGCAGGCCTCCCCTGGCACGACCGGATGCTTCCCCTGCCTGCCTTTTTGGAACAGGGGCAGGGCTTCCATGCCGATGCGCCCGCGCTTGAAGAAGCCTTCCATCTGTCCTTCTATTTCCTCAACCGCCATGTCTATGAGCCGCGCGGGATAGAGCCCCCCGACGCCCGCGCCGGCTTCCTGATGGCGCTGCGGCGGCATTTCGCTGCCGGCCCGCGCCTGAGCGGAGGCACAGCCGCATGAGGCGCGCCGCACTGGAGCGCCATGCGTCCAATCGGACGCATAAAGAACGCTCTAATATGTTGATTGAACATCGGATTTTCCGAAACCCGGAGTCCATTTTTCGGTCCGATGCTTTGACCGTCCGTAGCGGCAAATCCTCCAGTTAAGGGGCGTTCATGTCCGAGATCGCTATCATCGCTATCATCGTTCTTTTCGTCATCACAACGAAGCAGCAAAAGAGATTGAACAGCGTTGAAGCTGAACTGAAGGCTTTGCGGAAGGCAATGGCCGGCTCCGCCGTTCCGGCCTCGCATGCATTGGCCGCGGCAGCCGTTCAACGGGAGCAGACCGCCGATCTTTCGCCTGAACTGTCGCAGGGCCAATCGGATACCGCCGATCAGGAGCAGCAGGAGGCTGGCCCGTGGAGCAGGCCTGTGGCGGCGGCGCGTGTCGAGGCGGGTGACGCCACAAACGAGCAGCCGTCTGAAGCCGAACCCGTCCGGACGCCCGAAAAGGCCGGCAAGCGCGACATCGAAACCGCGCTCGGCACCCGCTGGGCGGTGTGGGTGGGCGGCGTCGCTCTGGCGCTGGGTGGCCTGTTCCTCGTGCGCTACACAATCGAGGCCGGCATATTCGGCCCCGGGGCACGTCTTTCCATGGCGGGATTGTTCGGGTTGCTGCTTGTCGCAGCAGGCGAGTTCGTGCGCCGCACAGATTGGCGCGTGCCCGTTGCAGGGGCGGCGGGCGCCTATATCCCTGCAATCCTGACGGCGGCGGGCGTCTTCACGCTGTTCGGTGCGATTTACGCCGCGCACGGCGTTTACGGCTTTATCGGTGCAGGTTTCGCGTTTTTCCTGCTCGGGCTGATCGCCATACTCACCATTGCCGCGGCGCTCGTCCATGGTCAGGCTCTCGCCGGCATCGGCCTTCTGGGTGCGCTGGCGACGCCGGCGCTGGTCGCCAGCCAGGCTCCCAGCGCCTGGGGCCTGTTCGGCTATCTGGCCATGGTGCTGGCGGCGGCTGGCGTCATCGCCCGCATACGTCGCTGGCGCTTCCTGATGGCAGCCAGCTTCTTCGGTACGGGCCTATGGACGCTGATCTACATGGCCGGTGTAACGATACCGGATTTCGCGGTGATGATGGTGTTCAGCGCCGTCACGCTTGCGGTTCTGGGCTTTGTCTGGCTGTCCGGAACGATGGAGGAGCGCAAGGTTGATCTAGTTTCGATCGTTCCCGCCGTCTTCGTCGGGTTCACGGCGCTGGCGTTGTTCGTCATCCCCGACATCGCCACCGACGGCGGACCGAAATGGGCGGCGATCATCATCGTCATGATGGTCGCTGCGGCCTTCTGGCGTCCGCCCGCCGAGCCCGTGCTGCATGCCGCCGGAATCGTGACGGCGCTGGCCTATATCCAGATGATGCCGATCCTCGATCTGCACGCTGAGCTGTCGCCGGGCGCGCTGCGGCTGGATGGCGTGACCCTTGCCGTCAGCCGGGCTGGCGCCATCCCGATCGGTGTGGTTCTGGGACTGCTGTTCATGGGTGCAGGGCTTTGGGCCGCCCGGCGTCACATTGCTGAGCGATGGTGGTTTTCTGCGGTCTGGGCCTTCTGGGCTGTAGCTGCGCCGCTTGTCATCCTGCTTTCCACATGGGCGGCCTTCGGCAATATCGATCGCGATCTTACTCACGCGGCTGTGGCTGTCCTGCTCTGCCTTGGCTTCGTGGCGGCCGGCGAATGGCTCTCGCGGGCAGAGCAGCCGCCACTGGTGGGAGGTGCGGCCATCTCCTGCATGCTGGCTGGTTCGGCCATGGCGTGGCTGCTGTTCCTGCATATGGCTTTCGGCTCGGGCATGACCACGGTTCTGCTCGGCGCATCCGCCATCGCGCCGGCGCTCGCCACCCGCCACCGTTCATGGCCGGTGCTTGGCTGGCTGTCGGCGGCGGCTGTTATCGCCGTACTTGCCCGCGTCGCATTCGATCCGACCATTGTCGGCGCGGAGTTCTTGTCTCGCACACCGCTCTTCAACTGGCTGCTGCCGGGCTACGGCGTGCCGGCTCTCGCCTTCGGCTTTGCTGCATGGCGGCTTGCCCGCACCACCAACGGGCGTCCGCGTCTCATCATGGAGGCGGGCGCTGCGCTGTTCGCGCTGCTGACGCTGGCCATGCTGGTGCGCCATGCCATGCACGGCGGGGTGATCGACTCTGGTGCGCCGACGCTCGCCGAACAGGCGATTTATACGCTGATAGCGCTGGGCGCCGGCGCGATCCTTGTCGCCCTCGACATGCGCTCGCCAAGCCCTGTGCTGCGCATCGGTTCGCTGGCTGCGGGCGTGATCTCCGCGCTCCTGATCTGCATCCAGCATTTCATGGCGCTGAATCCGCTCGTCACCGACGAGTCGACCGGCCGCATCCCGTTCTTCAACCTGCTGTTCCTCGCCTATCTGCTGCCGGCGGTCGCCGCCTTCGCCCTGGCCTGGTATGCGCGCGGCAAGCGGCCGAAATGGTACTCCTCCATGCTGGCGGTGCTGGGCGCGCTGCTTGCCTTCGCCTATGCGACACTCTCCGTACGCCGCCTGTTCAAGGGCGAATATATCGCCTGGTGGAGCGGCATGGAGCAGGTGGAGACCTACAGCTATTCGGCGCTCTGGCTGGTCATGGGTGTGGCCCTGCTGGTCGTCGGCGTGCGATTTGGCTCGCAGGTGCTGCGCGTGGCTTCCGCCGCGCTGATCTCCATAGCCGTGCTCAAGGTGTTCCTGTTCGACATGTCCGAACTTGAAGGTGTGCTGCGAGCATTCTCCTTCATCGGGCTGGGCGGGGTGCTGATCGGCATCGGCCTGTTCTATCAGCGGCTGCTGACGCATACTGCGGCAGGGGAGCGCAGCGAGGTTTAACGCAATGGCTCTGCAACTCTACGCCCACCCGTTCTCGTCCTTCTGCCAGAAGGCGCTGATTGCGCTGTACGAAAACGGCACTCCGTTCGAATATGTGACGCTCTCGCCGGAAAATCCGTCGGCGATGGAGAAGCTGCAATCGCTGTGGCCGATGGCGAAATTTCCGATGCTTATGGATGAGGGGAGACCCATCCACGAAGCCACCATCATCATCGAGCATTTGCAGGCGTTCCATTCGGGGCCGGTGCGTCTGATCCCCGATGACCCGAAGCTGGCGGTCGAGGTGCGTTTCATGGATCGCTTCTTCGACAATTACATTTCCACCCCGCAGCAGAAGCTGGTCTTCGACGTGTTGCGCCAGCCCGGCGAGCGTGATCCAAAAGGCGTGGAGGACGCGAAGCGGATGCTGGAAAAAGCCTATCACTGGCTGGACGTCCACATGGCCGGGCGCGAATGGGCTGCCGGTGACGGTTTCAGCCTGGCAGACTGCGCGGCGGCGCCCTCGCTGTTCTACGCGGACTGGTCGCATCCGATCCCGGAGCGGTTCGCCAATGCGCGCGCCTATCGTCAGCGCTTGAACGGCAGACCGTCTTTCGCCCGCGCGATAGACGAGGCTCGGCCCTACCGTTCGTTTTTCCCGCTAGGCGCGCCTGACCGCGACTGAACCGTTGCCCCGCAGCTTCTCCAGGGTGGTGAAGCGTTTCAGGAAGGCTTCCTGTGCGAAAGTCACCGAGCGCGGCGTCATGTCGAATCGGTCGGCGCTGATGCCGCGTGGCCGGCCGAAGAGCCGGGCGGCCTCCTGCGTGGAAAAGCCGGCGAGGTGCGTCGCCTCGAAATAGGCGGCGATCTGATCGGCGCGCTTGATGTCCCTGAGAAGGCTGGCCGGAAGCTCCGCCGGCAGCGAGAACCGCAGGTGGATGGCTTGTTGCAATCGCTTCTCGCACTCCTTGTAGCCGCCGCCGACCACGGATTTGAACGGCGAGATCATGTCGCCGATGACATATTCCGGCGCATCGTGCAGCAGCGCCGCCAGTCGCGCCTCGGGCGAGGGTGCCTTGGCCTGTGCGCAGAAGATCGCTTCCACCAGAAGCGAATGCTGGGCCACGGAAAAGGCGTGAGGGCCGACAGTTTGCCCGTTCCAGCGCGCGACGCGGGCAAGGCCATGGGCGATGTCGGATATCTCGACGTCGAGCGGAGAGGGATCGAGCAGGTCCAGCCTGCGGCCGGACAGCATGCGCTGCCAGGCGCGTGGCGGTGCGCCGGCGCGGTCGGCCATCAACTGCTCCCCGAAGATGTCGCGTCCTCGGGAAAGGTGAATTTCGCCCAACCGGGTATGGCGAGCGTGACGGGCACATCGCCGGCGAGAATTGTCTTGCCTGCATCGACGGCGTTTTTCACCCGGTCGATCCGGGCGATGGCGAGGCCCTGTTTACCCGACACCGAGCCCAGCGTGCCAACCGGACGCCCTTCGACCGTCAGTTCCGTGCCGGCTGCGGGCAGGGCGGTTTCCGCTGATGCGATCAGGACCCGTCGCCGTGCTGTTCCGCGATGCTGCATGCGCGACACCACTTCCTGCCCGACATAGCAGCCCTTGGCGAAACCGACGCCTCCGGTCTGGTCGAGCAGCACGTCATGCGGGAAGGCGTCGCCGAGCTGATAGTCAAGACCGCTTTCAGCCACGCCATTGGCGATGCGGAAGGCATGCCATGCGTCTGGGTCGCCGCTCTCGTCGGTGTTTGTCGCGCCATAGCTGCGCTTCACATTGCCGACCGCGAAACGCGTATCGGTAAGTGTGGTTGAATCAGTTCCTGAAGCAGATGAATCATCCTGCCAGGCAACAGTCACAACCTTCTGTTCCGGTTTGGTAATCTCTGCTTTGGTGCGCAGTTTGTAGAGCAGCAGCCGGCGGTGGAAACCCTCCGCAACTTCCGCCGGGCATTCGAGCCTGAATGCATCCGGCCCGATGCGTGAAATCAGGAAGTCGAAAAGAATCTTGCCCTGTGGCGCGAGCAGCGCGCCGGGCTTCACCTCACTATCCTTAAGCGCATCGAGATCGACGGTCACGATGTTCTGAAGGAAATGCTCGGCTTCGGGGCCGGAAACGACGATGACCGCACGGTCTTGAAGAAGGGCGAAGGGCATGGGCGGAAAGGGGCCTGAATCTGCGAATGATCCGTCTTAGGTAGTCCCCCCGTGGCCGCCTCGCAAGCGGTGCGGGCATTACCTGCCGCCATTTCCGCCTGGTTCAGTCGCCCGCCACGAAGAAGGCCCAGCGTCCTTCCGGCGAGATGCCGAGCCGGTAGAAGATGTAGGCTCCGAACTGCTGCATGTCCTCGTAGTCGCCGGCCGTGACGATCTTGAACAGTTCAACCCGCTGGCGGGGGTCGAGCTTGTCGAGCGGGACGGCGAAGAAATAGGGCCACACATAGAGTTCCTGCGGCGTGCCGGCGTCGAGATGGACGAAGCCCGCAGACAGCACCTCTTCCATGATGGCGAGGATTTCCTGTCCTTCGGTGTCGCCCGAAAGGCCTTTGAGGAACTCGATCGGATCACCCTCGATCTCGGTCAGCGAAAGCTGCGTGCCGCTGTCGCCTGTGCCGACCAGCGGCTTCAGGCGGTTGATGTCCCCGCTCTTGCAGGCTTCCAGAATAAGGCCATGCATGCGGCTGACCGGTTCCGGCAGGCGGCCGAGGTCGTAGATCACCTCGGGCAGTTCGCCATTGGGCGTCAGGTGAGGGCGCTCCGCTGAATCGTCCGCGGGCGCGGCATCCGGGTCGAGCTGTTCCGCCGGCTGCTCGTCTTCCGGCGATTCGGCGCCGCCGGAAGGCGGCTGCGATGTGTGGATGGGATCTGGCAGCGGCACCGCGCCGGGAGAGGCGTCGTCCGTAATTGTCGCCGGCGCGACTGGCGAGGGCAGTTCCTCGCGCTTGATTTCGCTCAGTGCGGACGCAGGCGCCGCCATCGCCACAAGCGCCGTTGCCGTTGCGCCCGATAGGGCCAGGGCGCAAAAACAAGACCTGAGCAGGCCTGCTCCACCGGAAGTTCGAAAGTTCACTATCCGCATCTCCATCGAACCCGGATGATGCCCCACCCGGGTGATCGCGTCAAAGCCCGGCCGGAGACGGGCTAATGGCGCAGGCGATGCGGCTCGAAAACGCCGCCGACGACCTTTTCGCGCATGCGATCGAGCATGGCGAGCGCCGCCGTCTCGCCGTTGTTGCGCAGCATTTCGCAGAATGCGGTCTCGAGAGCAGCCTCGGCGATGATCTCGGGCTCGATCCCGGCCGAGAGACCTTCGGCCCACGCTTCATTGTGACTCTCGACGGCGGTCAGGCGCTTTTCTTCCCTGACCATGGCGTCGATGTCGCTGATACTGTGTTCCATACGCAACACTCACCCTGTTCAAACATCGATCCATACAATTCGGATCAAAGTTGAGGCGTCCCTTTAATGTCCCATTAAGACTCTACCACGCTTGCCCGCACTCTGTGCGTGCAGTTTGCCGGAAAAGTTAATGGTCCCCTAATTGCCGTAGCGCGAGGCGATGTCGCGGGTCAACGCCTCGCCTTCCTTCATATAGCGATTGATCGCCGCCACGGCAGAGGGCGTACAGCTTTTGTAGGCCTCGCCGAAGGAGCGGTATCCCCGATTGAAGGAGGCGATGAAGCGGGCGCGCCTTTCCGGATCGGGATTCTCCGATTCAAGCAGTCTTTCCATCTGGTTACGCCATTCCGGACCGCTCTCGCCGCACAGGTTGCGCAGGAAATGCAGCGAGCCGAGGATTTCGGCAAGCCGCATCAGTCCGGGCTCGAAAGGGGCCTCTGCGGCCCGCACCGGCGCGACAGACAATGCAATGAGAAGGGCGAGAATGAACGGTGCGCGTTTCATGAAATCTTCTCGCCGGACAATTTGTCGCGTGCAGGGCGGTCGTCGCCAAGCAGTTCTTCCGCCACTTCGAAAACCGAATCGGCAAGCGGCATGCCGCGCATTTGTTCGAGCGAATAGAACGCGGCGCTTGCCGCATCGTCGCCGGCCACGGCTTCGCCGCCGATATAGTCTGCGGCGAATACCGTCAGCCTGTAGTCGACGGGATGACTGGTATGCGCGCCTTCTATGAGAATGGTGCGCACCCGCCGGTAGACCCGCGCGTGGAGCGTGGTTTCCTCGGCCAGTTCGCGGCGGGCGGCTTCCTCCAACGTCTCGCCCGGTTCCACCTTGCCGCCGGGGAAAGCGTAGAGCCCCTGTGACGGGGCGCGGCCTCGCTCGACCAGAAGCACCCGGCCGCCGCGCACCAGCGCCACCGAAACGGCAGGTATCTCGGGCAATGTCGTCATGGTGTATGGCCCGCTTGTGGATTGAAGTCTTGCGACAGCTTTAGCGGTTGCATGCGGCCTGATCCATGCCCACCTTCGCCTCGTACCGGAAAAAGGATGCATCCATGTGCGGGCGTTTCGCACTCACCGCCACGGCGGACCAGACCGCAGCCTTCCTCGGCGTCGGCGAACTGGAGGAGTTTCCCGCGCGCTACAACATCGCGCCCACCCAGCCGATCCTGATGGCCGTGTCCGCGCCTTCGCGTCCGCCCGGCTCCAACCTGCCGGATCGCGAGGCGCTGCTCGTGCGCTGGGGGCTTATCCCCGGTTGGGTGAAGGATATGCGCGGCTTTCCGCTTCTGTTCAACGCCCGCTCGGAAGAGGCTGCCGCCAAGCCCTCCTTCCGCACAGCCATGCGCCACAGGCGTGCGCTTGTGCCCGCCTCCGGCTTTTATGAATGGCGGCAGAGCGGCCCGGCGAAAGGGCAGGCTTACTGGATCAGGCCCCGCCATGGCGGGCTCGTCGCCTTCGCCGGTCTGATGGAAACCTGGTCCGAGCCCGGCGGCTCGGAAATGGACACGGGCGCGCTTCTCACCACCGCCGCCAATCCGGCGATCGCTCATATTCATCATCGGATGCCGGTGGTGATCGAGGAAAAGGATTTCGCGCGCTGGCTGGACTGCCGGACACAGGAGCCGCGCGATGTGGCGGAGTTGTTGAAACCGGCGGAGCCGGATTTCTTCGAGGCGATCCCTGTGTCCAGCCTGGTCAACAAGGTGGCGAACACAGCGCCGGAGGTGCAGAAAAGGGTCGAGGTGTCTGCCCTACAGGAGACAAAACAAAAGGCGTCTTCTGAAAAGACGCCCGGTGACACGCAGATGTCGCTGTTCTGATCCATGCCCAAAACAGTCTGCAGCCGGCTTCGCAAACGGCCGGCCGGACGGCGGGCGATGCCGTCAGCCTCAGGCGTGACGCGGCGCGATGAACTTCTGAACCGGCTTCTTCTTCTTGTTCACATGCAGCAACGCCGCCGCAACGGCTGCGGGGCCGATGGCGCGATACTGATTTGCCAGAACCGGTTTTTCAGGCCGTTTTTCCTGTTTCTTTTTGGACATTTTTCTTCCCCAAGGTCCAGATCAACTTGTGATCCCAAAGTGATACTCGATTCCGTCGAAATCGTGACGTGAAGGTGCGGTCTTTTTGACTTCATTCAGGCTCTGATTACATGTTTAATAAAATCTTTCCTTTCGGCGCATGCGCGTGGCGAAGCGCCATTTTCGCCGCCGATAGCGGCTTGACGGCAACAGCGACGAAGGCGATAAAGCCCGGCATGAAGATGTCCTTCGCCATTTGTGGCATTTCGATTATTGGCTAGCCGCGCGCTGGCCCGGACGTTTTCGCCCATCTTCCTTTCAGATCGGACAAACGACCCGGCCAGCAGGCTGAAGGGCGATTGAGCATCGGACCGGAAAGTGCATGCGGTTTTCGGTTTATTCCGATGCTCATTCAAAGTGTTGGAGCGTCCTTTGTGCGTTCGAAAGGACGCACGGCGCTTTATGCGTCTGTTTGAGCCGGCTGACGCCGGGAAGGGGATGAATGACCAGGGAAACGAAGGGCCTGCGCCTCACCAATACGCTTACTCGCACGAAGGAGGATTTTTCCCCCATCGATCCGTCGAACGTGCGCATGTATGTGTGCGGCCCGACCGTCTACGACTTCGCCCATATCGGCAATGCGCGCCCGGTCATCGTCTTCGACGTGCTCTACCGGCTGCTGCGCCATCTCCATGGTGCGGATCACGTCACCTATGTGCGCAACATCACTGACGTGGACGACAAGATCAACGCGCGCGCGTTGCGTGATTTTGGCGACGATATCGCCGCCGGCCGGCTGACCCTCAATGACGCCATCCGCCGGGTTACGGAAAAGACCGCCGACCAGTTTCACAAGGATGTGAAGGCGCTCGGCTGCCTGCCGCCGACTTTCGAGCCGCGCGCTACGGAGTTCGTGCAGCCGCGCGATGACGGGCGCACCGACATGATCGGCCTGATTCAATCTCTCATCGAACGCGGCCATGCCTATGAAGCGGCGGGGGAAGTCCTGTTCGACACCGCCTCCATGCCGGACTACGGGCAACTCTCGAAACGCCCGCTGGACGAGCAGCAGGCGGGCGCGCGCATCGCCGTCGATACGCACAAGAAGAACCCGCAGGATTTCGTGCTGTGGAAGCTTTCTTCACCGGAGGAACCGGGCTGGGAGAGCCCGTGGGGCCAGGAGGCGTGGACGGCCGCAGGCTGGACGGGGAAACCAAAGGGCCGGCCGGGCTGGCACATCGAGTGCTCGGCCATGTCGGCCGCCTATCTGGGCGAGGTCTTCGACATTCATGGCGGCGGGCTGGACCTGATCTTCCCGCATCATGAAAACGAGATTGCCCAGTCGCGCTGCGCGCACGGCACCTCGGTCATGGCCAATTACTGGCTGCACAACGGCTTCCTTCAGGTGGAAGGCCAGAAGATGTCGAAAAGCCTCGGCAACTTCTTCACCATTCACGAATTGCTGGAAACGGAGAATTTCGGCGGTCGCGAATGGCCGGGCGAAGTGCTGCGGCTGGCCATGCTGATGACCCATTACCGCGAGCCGATCGATTTCGCCGTGCGCAAGCTGGAAGAGGCTGAGAACACGCTGCGCAAATGGAAGCGCGCCGCTGATCTGGCCGATATGGCCGCGGCGGATATACCGGCCGAGGTCATCGCGGAACTCTGCGACGATCTCGCCACCTATTCCGCCTTTCAGGTGCTGACGCATCTCGCCGGCGAGGCGCTTGAAGGCGACATGCAGGCAGCCGCTTCGCTGCGGGCGGCGCTGGAATTCCTCGGCTTCGATGTCAGCGCCGAGGTGGACGAGGCCGGGGTCGATGAAGCCATCGCCGCCCGGCTTGCCTTCATCCGCGACCGGAACTGGGCCGAGGCCGATCGCATCCGCGACGAATTGCTGGTGAAGGGCATACAGTTGAAGGACGGCAAGGACACGGCCACCGGCGAACGCATCACGACATGGGAGGTGAAGCGATGATTGACCATACCGGAATAGCAGTGACCGATTTCGAGGCGTCGAAGAAGTTCTATGACGCGGCCCTCGGTCCGCTCGGCGCTTCGCTGGTGATGATGGTGCCGGAAGAGCACACCGGCGGGGTGAGGGTCGGCGGCTATGGCTATGACCGTCCGCAGTTCTGGCTGCACGAGGCGAAGGAGGCGGGTCCGGGCCGGCACTATGCCTTCACCGCTGACAAGCGCGCGGAGGTCGACGCCTTCCATGAGGCGGCGCTGGCCGCAGGCGGCAAGGACAATGGTGCGCCGGGTATCCGCGAGCACTACCATCCGAATTACTACGGGGCCTTTGTCCTCGATCCCGACGGCAACAATATCGAGGCCGTCTGTCATCATCCGGAGTGAAGGCCGATGAGCCTCGACAACAGGCCCGTTTATTCCGGTGGCTGCCAGTGCGGCGCGGTGCGCTTCCGTGTCGAGGGCGCGCTGGGAGACGCTTCCATCTGCCACTGCCGCATGTGCCAGAAGGCGTTTGGCGGTTTTTACGCGCCTCTGGTCTCGGTTCGTGGCGCGCGGCTCGAATGGACGCGCGGCGAGCGCAAGACGTTTCGTTCCTCAAACATCGTCCAGCGGGGATTCTGCGGCGATTGCGGCACGCCGCTGACCTATGAAGCGCCGGACGGGATCGCGCTCGCCATCGGGGCTTTCGACAACCCGGCCGAGATCGCGCCCGTCATCCAGTGGGGTGTCGAGGCGAGGCTGCCTTATGTCGATACACTCCATACATTGCCGGGCATGGATACCATGGCGGATGAGGAGGCGGCCGACTTCCTTGCCCAACTCGTTTCATATCAGCATCCCGACCATGACACGGGCACATGGCCGTTGAAGGACCGCACATCATGAGCAGCGAACTGCGCGGGCTTTATCCCGAAATCGAACCATTCGAGACCGGTATGCTCGATGTGGGCGAAGGCCACACCATCCATTGGGAGCGGGTGGGGACGAGGGGTGGGAAACCCGCCGTCTTCCTGCATGGCGGTCCGGGCGGAACAATTTCGCCACAGCATCGGCGGCTGTTCGATCCGGCGCTTTACGACGTCATCCTGTTCGACCAGCGGGGCTGCGGAAAATCCCTGCCCAATGCCTCGCTGGACGCCAACACGACCTGGCATCTGGTGGCCGATATCGAACGCCTGCGCGAGATGTGCGGCTTCGAACAGTGGCTGGTTTTCGGCGGGTCATGGGGGTCCACGCTGGCCCTCGCCTATGCCGAAACACATCCCGAGCGGGTCAGCGAACTCGTGGTGCGCGGGGTCTACACGCTCACGCGGGCCGAACTCGAATGGTATTATCAGTTCGGCGTTTCGCAGATGTTTCCCGACAAGTGGGAGCGGTTCGTGGCTCCCATCCCGGAAGAAGAGCGCGGCGACCTGATCGCGGCATATCGCAGGCGGCTGGTGGGCGACGACCGCGACGCGCAGATCGAGGCCGCGCGGGCCTGGAGCATCTGGGAGGGCGAAACCATCACGCTCCTGCCCGAGCCGGAGACCAGCGATCCTTTCGGCGTGGATGACTACGCGGTGGCCTTCGCGCGCATCGAAAACCATTACTTCGTCCATGCCGGCTGGCTGGAGGAAGGGCAGTTGCTGCGCGACGCCGGCAGGTTGAAGGACATTCCCGGCGTTATCGTCCACGGCCGCTATGACATGCCGTGCCCGGCGCATTATGCATGGGCGCTGCACAAGGCATGGCCGAAGGCGGAGTTTCACCTGATCGAGGGTGCGGGACACGCCTATTCGGAACCCGGCATCCTCGACCGGTTGATCCGCGCCACCGATAAATATGCAGGCAAGGCCTGACACCGGAATTTCTACCAACTTCCGGCCCGTTGAAGCCGGAAGCAGGCAATGGACAGTGCAATGAAAGAGCGCATCTATCTCTACGACACGACGCTGCGTGACGGCCAGCAGACGCCCGGCGTCGATTTTTCTGTAGAAGACAAGATCGCCATTACCCGCATGCTGGACGAATTCGGTCTCGATTATGTGGAAGGCGGCTATCCGGGCGCCAACCCCACGGACACGGCGTTCTTCAGCGAGAAGCGCACACAGCGTTCGCGCTTCGTCGCTTTCGGCATGACCAAGCGCGTCGGCGTCTCGGCTTCTAACGATCCGGGTCTCGCCCTGCTGCTCCGATCGCATTCGGAGGTGGTCTGCTATGTCGCCAAAAGCTCGCAATATCAGGTGCGTGTGGCGCTGGGTTGCACCGATGAGGAAAACCTGGACGCGATCCGGGCCTCGGTCGAGGCGGCCATCGCCGCCGGCAAGGAGGCGATGGTCGATTGCGAGCACTTCTTCGACGGGTTCAAGGCCAATGCGGACTACACGCTCGCCTGCGCCCGCGCGGCCTATGAGGCGGGCGCGCGCTGGGTGGTGCTGTGCGACACCAATGGTGGAACCCAGCCGGCGGAAATCCGCCGGATCGTGCGCGAGGTGATCGAAGCCGGCATTCCCGGCAGCCATCTCGGCATCCATGCTCATGACGATACAGGACAGGCGGTCGCCAATTCACTGGCGGCGGTGGAAGCTGGGGCCCGCCAGATTCAGGGCACCCTGAACGGAATCGGCGAGCGTTGCGGCAACGCCAACCTCGTCACCCTGATCCCAACACTGGCGCTGAAACCCGCCTATGCCGACCGTTTCGAGACCGGTATCGCGCGGGATCGTCTTTCCACGATAGCGCATCTTTCCCGATCATTCGACGAACTGCTGAACCGTGCGCCCAATGCGCAGGCTCCCTATGTCGGTGCGTCGGCTTTCGCCACGAAGGCCGGCATCCATGCCTCTGCGCTGGCCAAGGAGCCCAGCACCTATGAGCATGTGGAGCCTGAAAGCGTCGGCAACCGCCGCAAGGTGATGGTTTCGGATCAGGGCGGCAAGGCCAACTTCATCGCCGAACTGAAACGGCGCGGCATAGATGTCGCGCGCGACGATCCGCGTCTGGACACGCTGGTCGCCATGGTCAAGGAGCGGGAGGCGGAAGGCTATGCCTATGAGGGCGCGGATGCCAGCTTCGAGCTTCTGGCCCGCCGTACGCTTGGCACGGTGCCGGATTTCTTCAGCGTCGAAAGTTTCCGCTGCATGGTCGAGCGCCGTTTCGACGCCAACGGCCAGATCAAGACGGTGTCGGAGGCCATCGTCAAGGTGATGGTGGAGGGAGAAGTGCGCATGTCCGTGGCCGAGGGCCATGGCCCGGTCAATGCGCTCGACATCGCGCTTCGCAAGGATCTTGGCCGCTATCAGGGCGAGATCGAGGATCTGGAACTGGTGGACTACAAGGTGCGCATCCTCAATGGCGGCACCGAAGCCATCACGCGCGTCCTGATCGAATCGCAGGATCGCAGCGGCGCTCGCTGGTGGACCGTGGGAGTATCCGACAACGTCATAGACGCATCGTTTCAGGCGCTGATGGATTCCATCGTCTTCAAGCTGATGAAGAACCGCGAACTGGCGGGGCTGGCTGCCGCCGGGTAGTCATCGGAAAGCCATTCCTGTCCGGTTGATCCATCAACGAAAGACGATTGAACCATGAGAAGTTTGAAATGGTTCTATTTGGCCGGCGGGTCCATATGGGCGACATGAATACCGATGTGATCCAAAAGCAGGGCGAGAGCGAAGCTGCGGCCCGACGCGGCTTCGCCTTGGGGTTCAGCGCTTATTTCCTCTGGGGGCTGTTGCCCTTCTATATGAAGTGGGTGGCGCATCTTCCCTTGCTGGAGGTCGTTGTCCACCGCGTGGTGTGGTCTGTGCCGATCGCCGCGCTGGTGCTGGTCTGGCTTGGCCGCACGGCGGATTTCAAGGCGGCTCTGCGCTCGCCACGCACGCTGGCGATGGCGGCTCTGACCGCCAGCATCATAACTTTCAACTGGTCGATCTACATCTGGGCGATTGCTGCCGATCGCGCCATCGAGACGGCGCTCGGCTATTATATCAATCCGCTCGTCACCGTGATGATCGGCGCGCTGTTGCTGGGAGAGCGGCTGAACCGGGTTCAGACGCTGGCCGTCGTGCTGGCGACGGTCGCGGTCGCCATACTGACTTATGAAAACGGTAAATTGCCGTGGATCTCGCTTGCGCTCGCGTTTTCCTTCGCCGCCTATGGCTATTTCCGCAAGACGCTCCCCGTAGGGCCGAGCCAGGGCTTCCTACTTGAGGTCATGATCCTGTCGGTTCCGGCCTGCGCCTATATCGCATGGCTCGTTTCCACCGGTACCGACCATCTCGTCCCCGGCAATTGGATCGACACGGCGCTGCTCATAGGTTGCGGGCCGATCACGGCCATACCGCTTCTCATGTTCGCGTTTGGCGCAAAGGCATTGCGCCTGTCGACGCTTGGCTTGATGCAGTACATCGCCCCGACCATGGTGTTCCTGATCGCCGTGTTCGTTTTCAACGAACCGTTCGGCAAGGTGCAACTGGTCGCGTTTATCCTTATCTGGATTGCGCTTGCGATCTATACTTGGTCGAGCCTGCGGGAAAAATAAAATCCCTTGGAAATTCTCGAGGCCTTCACATCTTCTCGATGATTGAAGGTACGCCTTCGGCGGGCGTTCCGGTGGCCGAAGCGGCCGACAGGATGGCAGGCACAATAGCCTCCACCTCGTTGACCACCAGCGGCCGCACCTGATGTGCGGTGTGGATGAAGCCTTCGTCGCGCATATGGTCGAGCAACGCCAGCATCGGGTCCCAGAAGCCGCCTATATTGGCGAAAACCATGGGCTTGCGGTGATGTCCGAGTTGGGCCCAGGTCATCATTTCCACGATCTCCTCAACCGTGCCGATGCCGCCGGGCAGGGCGACGAAAGCATCTGATTCCTCGAACATGCGCTGCTTGCGCTGGTGCATGTTGTCGGTAATGACGACCTGGTCGAGCCGGTCAAGGCCGGTTTCGGTCGCCTCCTTGTTCATGAGGAAGCGCGGAATGACGCCGATCACCTTGCCGCCGGCGCGCATGGCGCCTTCGGATACGGCTCCCATGATGCCCTTTGTGCCGCCGCCGTAGACGAGGCGAAGGCTCGAATGAGCAAGGGCGCGGCCAAGGGTTCGGCCAGCTTCGATATAGGCCGTATCGTGACCCGGCGAAGAGCCGCAATATACGCAGACGGATCGAATCGTGTTCATATCGGATTGGTGCTAGGGGTTTCCGTCTCGGTCAAGTCCGCTGTGGTGTTTTTCTTGCCGGCTTGGCTGAAACAGGCTAGATCGCGCCGGAACACGATCCTGCAATCCGCAAGCCGCGCTTCAGAAGAAAGATCGTGCTTCTGCAATAAGATAAAGCGTGATGACATTTCCACGAAAATTGGTCACGCTGCACAAAACCGGGGGCAAGGCAGGGCAATGAAGAATAACGGGGTCAAGGCATTCCTGTTCGCAGCGGCGGCCGCCGCTGTCGCGGCGTTTATCGGCTATCTGTCGGGCGCCCTCGACCCTTATCTTGGCCGTGAACCTGCCGAAATTTCCCAGCCTGCAAACGATGCCCCATCCGCCACGGACGCCGCGTCCGAATCTGCCGCCGGCGCGCAAGGCGAGGGGGAGAGCGCCGGTTCCGCCGAGGCGAACGCCGAAGCGCAGGAGCCCGCCGAGCTTTCCGCGGAACAGGTGCCTCCCGAGCAGGCCGCAGAAGACGCAGCCACAGCGCCCAGCTTCGATGTGCTGCGCGTCGAGGGTGATGGTTCCGCTGTCGTGGCCGGAAAGGCCGCTCCCGGCTCCACGGTCGAGCTTTTTGACGGCTCCTCCGTGCTTGGCAAGGCCGTCGCCGGTCCGGACGGCGCTTTCGCCATCGTCCTCGACAATCCGCTGAAAGCCGGCGATCACCAGATCGTGCTGCGTGCGACGGGGCCGGACAGCGATGTCGCCACCTCCATGCAGACGGCTGTCGTGTCGGTGCCTGAAAAGCCGGACGGACAGGTTCTGGCCATGGTCGAGGAACCCGGCAAGCCCGCCCAGCTTCTGACTATGCCGCAGGCTCCGTCAGGCGGTGAGGAGGTCTTGGGCGAGGCCGCTGCGCCTCTGACCGAACAGGAAGGTGAAGCCACAGCCGCTGCGCAGCCGGACGCTTCCGAAGCCGGGCAAGCCGGCGCAGGAGCAGTCACCTCGCAGCAGCAGGAGGGCGAGCAGAAGCCCGCTGACGATGCGACCGGGCCGGCGATCGCCGTCGAAGCGGTCGAGATCGATGGCGGCAAGATCTTCGTCGCCGGCCGCGCCGATGCAGGGCGCAAGGTTCGTGTCTATGCCAATGAAATCCTGCTCGGCGAAGCCGTCGCCTCGCCGGACGGCCATTTCCTCGTCGAGGCCACGCGTGACCTTGCGGTTGGCGAGTACACCATCCGCGTGGATGGTCTGGATGCCGGCGACAGCGACAAGGTCGTGGCCCGCGCCACCGTGCCATTCCAGCGTGAACCGGGCGAAACGATCGCAGCCGTGGCTCCACAGGTTCAGGATGGCGGAAGCGTGCAGGCTGCTGATGAAGGCGTCGCATCCGCCGAGGGCGCGACCGGCTCCGACGCAAGCCAGCCGGCCACCACCGTTGCGCCGAAGCTGGAGCATGCGGACGGTTCCGTCATTATCCGGCGCGGTGATACGTTGTGGCACATCTCGCGCCGTGTTTATGGTCATGGCGTGCGCTATTCGACCATCTATCTGGCCAATCAGGATCAGATTGCAGACCCCAACCGCATCTGGCCCGGACAGTTGTTCAAGGTGCCGGAAAAGTCGGAGCAGGGTGAGCAGGCCGATTTTGATGCGATGGGCGATCGCATCACCGTGCAGCCGCAGTAAACATTCTGGGCCGCGAAACCGTTTGCCAATGAATGCGGCGTCATGGCGCCGCATTCGTTCTTTGTATGGTTGCGTGAACAACTTCCATCGTCTATCGTCGATTAACGATGGAGAATTCCCTGAACTGTACGGTTAATCGCAAGGGGCTGGCCGACGCCGAGCTTGCGGCGCGGCTGGCTGCGCTTTCGCATCCAGCGCGCATCGAGATACTGCGTCATCTTGCGACGGCGCATTCCAGTTGCTGCGGTGAAGTGGTGGGGAAGCTCGATCTGGCGCAATCGACCGTTTCGCAGCATCTCAAGGTGCTGGTCACGGCCGGTCTGGTGCGTTTCGAGGCAGACGGCCCGCGCTCCCGTTACGCAATTGACCGCCACGCGCTGCGGACGGTGGCGGAAGAACTGGCCTGCTTCGCTTCCGCCTGTTGCGTCGATTGCTGACAAGTGCGGCTCGCTCTTTTAGCCCGCCCCAGAATTTCAAGGCATTGAATTCGTGAGTGAAAAAACTGTTTCCGCCGACTCCGGCTCCACCTTCGGGACGCTGGTCAATCTCTGGCCCTATATGTGGCCTTCGGACCGTGCCGACCTCAAGGCGCGCGTGGTGTGGGCGACCGTGCTTCTGGTGGCGGCCAAGCTGACGCTGATTGCGGTTCCCTATTTCTTCAAATGGGCAACCGACGCGCTCGCCGGCGACGTGCACTCCCCGCCACCGCTGCCGGCCATCCTCGCCGCGCCCGTCATGCTGGTGGTGGCCTACAACCTCATCCGCGTCATTCAGGTCGCTTTCAACCAGTTGCGGGATGCGCTGTTCGCCCGCGTCGGGCAACATGCGGTGCGCCAGCTCGCCTATCGCACCTTCGTCCACATGCACCGTCTTTCCCTGCGCTTCCATCTGGAGCGGCGCACCGGCGGCCTGTCGCGCATCATCGAGCGCGGCACGAAGGGCATCGAGACCATCGTGCGCTTCACCGTTCTGAACAGCGTGCCGACGGTGCTGGAATTCGCGCTGACGGCGATCATCTTCGCGGTCGCCTATGGCTGGAAATATGTGGCTGTGGTGGCCATCACCGTTGGGCTCTACACCTGGTTCACGGTGAAGGCGAGCGACTGGCGCATCGACATTCGCCGCGACATGAACGACAGCGACACCGACGCCAACACCAAGGCGATCGATTCGCTGCTCAATTTCGAAACGGTCAAGTATTTCGGCAACGAAGCGATGGAAGCCGAGCGCTTCGACCGCTCCATGGCGCGATACGAAACCGCCGCCACCCGCATCTGGACATCGCTCGGCTGGCTCAACTTCGGCCAGGGCGTGATCTTCGGAATCGGCATGACAGTGATCATGGCCATGTCCGCGATCGAGGTGCAGGCCGGCACGCAGACGGTCGGCGATTTCGTCTTCGTCAACGCCATGCTGATGCAGCTTTCCGTACCGCTCAATTTCATCGGGTTCATCTACCGCGAGATCAGGCAGGGGCTGACCGATATCGAACAGATGTTCGACCTGCTCGACGTGAAGGCGGAAGTCGTCGACAAGCCGGACGCCGTCCCGCTTGGCATTGGGGCGGGAAAAGTGGAGTTCCGCGATGTCCAGTTCGCCTATGAGCCGAATCGCCAGATCCTGAAGGGGGTCAGCTTCGAAGTGCCGGCGGGCAAGACGGTCGCCATCGTCGGGCCTTCGGGAGCAGGCAAGTCGACCATTTCGCGCCTGCTGTTCCGCTTCTACGATGTGCAGTCCGGCGCGATCCTCATTGACGGACAGGATGTGCGCGACGTGACGCAGGAAAGTCTGCGCGCCGCCATCGGCATGGTCCCGCAGGACACGGTGCTGTTCAACGACACCATAGCCTACAATGTCCGCTATGGGCGTATCGACGCCTCCGAGGAGGAGGTGCGCCGCGCCGCCGAACTGGCGCAGATCGGTTCCTTCATCGAAGGCCTGCCAGAAGGCTATGCCACAATGGTGGGCGAGCGCGGGCTGAAGCTCTCTGGCGGTGAAAAGCAGCGCGTGGCCATTGCCCGCACCATCCTGAAGGCGCCGCCTATTCTTATTCTGGATGAAGCGACATCGGCTCTCGACAGCCATACGGAGCAGGAAATCCAGTCGGCGCTCGATCTGGTGAGCCGGGACCGCACCACCATCGTCATTGCGCACAGGCTTTCCACCGTCATTTCGGCTGATGAAATCATCGTGCTGAAGAACGGACGGATAGAGGAACGTGGCACGCATGCGGCGCTGCTGGCCAGCGGCGGGCTCTATGCTTCCATGTGGGACCGCCAGCGGGAGGCGACGGAAGCCGAGGAGCGGTTGCGTATTGCCCGTGAAACCGACGAGATGGGGGTGGTCGTCCGGCAGCGAACGCCGGAGGTCATCTGAAGGCGCGGCGTTTGTCCTGACCGCACGCTGACGCATTGTTGCATTGCGGCTAGGCGGGCTTTCAGTTAGAGAGGCACCGACTGAAACGGAGCCGGTCCAGCACGATGCAATTCATCGACACGATCAGGAAAACATTCGTGCCGATCCACCGGGAAGGCTATCCCTTCATCGCCATTTTTGCGGTGGTGACGCTGGTGGTCGGCTATTTTTCAAGCTTCCTGCTCTGGGTCGGCGCGCTCCTCACGGTGTGGTGCATCTATTTTTTCCGCGATCCCGAGCGCGTCACCCCGGTTGACGACAAGCTGGTGATCAGCCCTGCGGATGGTGTCGTCTCGGCTGTCGGCCCGGCTGCGCCGCCGGCCGAACTGGGCCTCGGCGGCGTCGAGATGACCCGCATTTCCGTGTTCATGAACGTGTTTTCCTGCCATGTGAACCGCTCTCCCGTGCGCGGCCGCATCACCTATATCGAGCATCGCCCCGGCAAGTTCCTCAATGCCGATCTCGACAAGGCCAGCAGCGAGAACGAGCGCAACGGGCTGGTCATCGACAGCCCCAACGGCGTCGTTGCAGCCGTTCAGATCGCCGGTCTGGTGGCGCGCCGTATCGTGTGCTGGACCGAGGCAGGTTCGGACATTGCGGCCGGCGAGCGTTTCGGCCTGATCCGCTTCGGCTCGCGCGTCGACGTCTACCTGCCGGAAGGCGCCACGCCGCGCGTCGCGGTTGGCCAGATTGCAGTCGGCGGCGAGACGGTGCTGGCCGAATTCGGCGGGCAGGCGAGCGCACCTGTAGTGCGCGTTTCCTGAAGTCCGGGCCGATGAACCCGCCCTTCAAGAAATTCGAATCGCATGGGGCGGCCGGCCCGCGTATCCGCGAAATTCCGTTGCGCATGGTGTTTCCGAACCTGCTCACGGTTCTGGCCATCTGCGCTGGCCTGTCGGGCATCCGCTTCGCCTTCGAGGGGCGTTTCGAGACGGCGGTGGTCATGGTGCTGATCGCCGCCTTCCTCGATGGCCTCGACGGGCGAGTGGCGCGCCTTTTAAAGGCCACCTCCAAATTCGGCGCACAGATGGATTCCATCGCCGACATCGTCAATTTCGGTGTCGCTCCGGCGCTTGTCCTCTATGCCTTTCTGCTCGATCAGGCCGGCTCGCCGGGCTGGATCGCGGCGCTGCTTTTCACCATCGCCTGCGGCATGCGGCTTGCGCGCTTCAACGTGCTTGAGGAAGTTCATGATCGGCCTTCATGGCAGGGCGAATATTTCGTCGGCGTGCCCGCGCCGGCGGGCGCGGCGGTGGTCATGCTGCCGCTTTATCTGTCATTCATCGGCTTCGAGCCGAGTCGCTATGGCGCTTTTCTCGCCACCGGATTTACAGTGGTCGTAGCCTTCCTGCTGGTCAGCCGGCTGCCGGTTTATTCGGGCAAAAACCTGAAAGTGCCGGGAGACCGCATGCTGCTGGTCATTCTGGCCATCGTGCTCTACTTCCTGCTGCTTGTAAGCTATCCTTGGTATACGCTTACGGCTTCCGTCATCGGTTATCTGACGTTCCTGCCGTTCAGCGTGCTTGCCTATTCGCGGCGCGCCAAGCTGGAGGGCGAGGCGGAACTTCCGCCCGATGTGGACGCCCGCGGCGAATGATTGGAGCATTTCCAGCAAAGTGCGAAACGGTTTTGCGCCGGGAAATGCGGTTAACACGATAAGATAGAGCGGTTCTTCCGGTTCGATGAAAACCAGACTGTTCTAGGCCGCACTTCCGGCATTGAGGCGCTCTATGGCCAGAGCGCGGGTTGCGCCGTAATCCGTCTTGCCCGAGCCGAGCACCGGGATTTCCGCTACCTTGATGATATCGCCGGGCACTGCGAGTTCCGCAATGCCGGCCTGCTTGCCGAGCTTTCGCAGGCTTTGCGCGTCCGCCTGCGTCGCGGTGGTGACGAGCACGATGCGTTCGCCGCGTTTGCGATCCGGCACGGAGACGATCGCGTGGCGCTCTTCGGGCCATAGAGATTGCACGAGCATCTCCACGCCGCCCAGAGAGATCATCTCGCCGGCGATCTTGGCGAAACGCGCCGCGCGTCCGGTAATGGTGACGAAGCCCTCATTGTCGACCTTCACGATATCGCCGGTGTCCTGCCAGCCATCTGCCAGTGGCTGGAGTTCTCCGGGGCGATCCGCAGTCATGTAGCCCATCATGACATTGGGGCCGGCAAGGAACAGGCGTCCGCCTTCCGCAACGCCCTCGACCGGCTCGATACGCATTCGCATGCCGGGCAGAAGCCGACCCACAGTGCCTTCGCGATTGTGGGTGGCGGTGTTGACCGCCGCCACCGGGGCCGCCTCGGTAAGCCCGTAGCCTTCGAGGATCTCGGTGTCGAAACGTTCGCGCCACACGCGGCGGGTCTGCGTCTTCACGGCTTCCGCGCCGGCCACCAAGAAGCGCAGGCTTGAAAAATCGCCATCGGCCGCCGCGCGCGCATATTGCGCAAGGAAAGTGTCGGCGCCGAACATAACGCTCGGCTTCAGGCGGCGCGCAACCTCGGGGATCAGCTTGTAATGGAGAGGGGAGGGATAGAGAAACAGCTTCACTCCGTTGATCAGCGGCAGCAGCGTTCCGGCCGTCAGGCCGAAGGAATGGAACATTGGCAGCACGTTGAGCGCGACATCGCGACAGGAAACGGTGACGCGCGCTTCACCCTGCATGGCGTTGGCGATCAGGTTGCGATGCGACAGAACCACCGCTTTCGGCGCGCCCTCGGAGCCTGAGGTGAACAGGATGACGGCAGGATTTTCCGCCTTTTGCCGGTAAATCGGATAGCGCCACAGGAGCGCTGCGCAGAATTTGCCGAACCCGGTCACGCCGGGTTGCAAATCCTCCAGCCACACCAGCTTTGCGCCGCCGGCTTCGACCGCCTGAACGACATCGTCGAGCTTCGCCTTTTCCACGAACGCGCGGGACGACAGGACGATTCGGATGACGGCGGTGCGCACCGCCGCTTCCACATTTGCCGGGCCGGCCGTGTAGTTGACCAGCGCCGAAACGCGCCCGGCAGAGGCAAGGCCAAGCAGGGCGAGCACGGTCGCGTTCGCGTTTGGCAGCATCACGCCCACCGCTTCGCCGGGGGTCGTGAATTTGGTGAAATGCTTGCCGAGAATGCTGGCGCCGGCCAGCAGCCTGCGATAGCTCAGCCTGTTGCCGGTGGCGTCTTCGAGCGCGATGCGGCCAGGCCCGAAATGCTCGGCGGCGTCACGCACCGCCTGGAACAGCGTGAGGTTGGGGTTGGTTGACGCCAGCCGGGCCTCCGCCATGCGGTCAAACAATGCATAGGCGTTTCTGGTGGCGGGGCTGCCATTGCGCGCCACCAGTTCCGGCGCAGTCATCGGTTCGAGAACCGAGATGTCGAGACGCGGGAACCAGCGCCGCAGGGCAGGGGTGCGTCCGGATGCGTGGAAGGGGAGCGCCTGTGCGCCGCCGATAAAGATCGGCACGATGCGGGCGTCCGCCTGCATGGCGATGCGGATGACGGCGCGATAGAGCCGGAACGAGCGGAGGTCGGGTTCGACAGCCGCCGGGATATAGACCGCCAGCCGTCCCTTGCCCTTGAGGACGCGCACCAACCGCCGTGACACGAAGACGTGTTCGGCGTTGAAGGCGATCGTGCGGGCGAGTTCCCGCCACGGTTCCATCCATACTGATTTTGCGGACGCCTGATCCAGAATATGCAGCGTTTCATCCGGCAGAAGCGAGAGCATCAGCGCCGGGTCAATCCGCGACTGGTGCGTGACCACATAGACGACGGGAGCCTGAGCTCCGCGGGCGATGTCGATGCGGGAGTCGGAAATGCGATAGATCAGCTTGAAGGGCGCATAGAGGACCGCCTGCGCCGGGCTCAGACCCAGCCGTACTTTCTCGACGATCGCTGTCAGGCACCAGACAAAGGCGGTGGCGGCCAGTAACGCGAGGATCAGGACCATGCGGTAGTGCTCCCGCCGTTGTTTTCTTGAAGAAGGTTCGCGGCCGATAACCCCCGGAAGTTAGCGGAACGCCTGCCCCCGTCAACATTTCCGCGTGGACTTTATCGCGGGTGCGGCTTTCATGAGTGAAAGCCCGTCAAGGTGGAAAGGCCGGATTGGAGCCCGGCTTTTTCCTGAAAGGAAGCGCCTTCCGGCCCAAAAATTATTCCGGCATGCGGTAAGACACCCAGCGATCGTGCCGGGCCTGATAAATCTCGCCGGTCCGCGTCAGTTCCGGGCTGGCCAGCCCCATGATGCGGGCGGCGATCTCCGAAGGATGCGGCAGCGTGTTCGGATCCTCTCCGGGAACGGCGAGCGCGCGCATGGCTGTGCGGGTTGCGCCGGGATCGACGGCATTGACGCGAAGCGGGTAGTTGCGCGTCTCGTCCGCCCAGGAGCGCGTCAGAGCCTCAACGGCGGCCTTGGAGGCGGCGTAAGGACCCCAGAAGGCGCGGGCTGAATGCGCGGCGCCCGACGACAGCACGATGGCGCGGCCTGCGTCCGACTGGCGCAGCAGCGGATCGACAGAGCGGATCAGCCGCCATGTGGAGGTCACGTTGATATTCATCACCTTGTCGAAGACCTTGGCTTCGACATGGCCGATCGGCGCGATCACACCCAGAACGCCGGCATTGGCGACCAGAATGTCGAGCTTGCCCCAGCGCTCATGGATGGCGCCGCCGAGGCGGTCAATGCCTTCCATGTCGGTGAGGTCCAGCGGCACCAGCGTCGCTTCGCCCTTGCCGCTGCGAGCGTTTTCGGCCTTGATCTCGTCGTCCAGTTCCTCAAGGCCGCCCACCGTGCGCGCCACGGCGATCACATGCGCGCCCGCGGCGGCCAGGTGCTTCGCAAGGAAATAGCCGATGCCCCGGGAAGCGCCAGTAACCACAGCCGTGCGGCCGGTTAGGTCGATGCTCATGCCTGTCCTCTGAATATCTGCAAGGATCAGCCGTTGCTGGCCAGCAGCGACAGCGTATGTACGTTGCTCTCGCAATCCCGATCGACAAGGCGGGTTGGATACTCGCCCGTGAAATAATGATCTGTGAAAGCGGGAGCTTGCGGGTCGCGAGGCTTGCCGCCGACCGCGTTGTAAAGCCCGTCAATGGAAAGGAAAGCCAGCGAATCCGCACCGATATAGCGGCACATGGAGTCGAGGTCTGCATGCTGGTTGGCGAGCAGCTTGTTGGCTTCAGGCGTATCGATGCCGTAGAAATCCGGGTGGTAGATCATCGGGCTGGCCACGCGCAGATGCACTTCCGTCGCGCCAGCGTCGCGGATCATCTGCACGATCTTGACCGAGGTCGTGCCGCGCACGATGGAATCGTCCACAAGCACCACGCGCTTGCCCTCGATCATGGCGCGGTTGGCGGAATGCTTCAGCTTTACGCCGAGCGCCCGGATGTGTTGTGTCGGCTCGATGAAGGTACGGCCGACATAATGGTTGCGGATGATGCCGTATTCGAAAGGAATGCCGCTCGCCTGCGCGAAACCGAGCGCCGCCGGCGTGCCGCCGTCCGGCACTGGCACCACCACGTCGGCCTCGACCGGTGCTTCTTCAGCGAGATTCTTGCCCATATTCTTGCGCGCCACATAGACGCTGCGCCCGCCGACCACTGAATCGGGCCGCGCGAAATAGACATATTCAAACAGGCACAGCCTCTCAGGCTGGGGTTTTTCCGGCTTGATCGCCTCGGTGGTGATGGAGCCGTCTTTCTGGATCTCGCAGATCACCACTTCGCCGTTCTCGATGTCGCGCACATATTTCGCGCCGATGATGTCGAGCGCGCAGGTCTCCGAGCAGAAGATCGGCTTTCCGTCGAGTTCACCCATCACCAGCGGGCGGATGCCGATCGCATCGCGTGCGGCGATGAGCTTGGTGCGTGTCATGGCGAGCATGGCGTAGCCGCCCTCGACCTGCCGGATGGCGTCCACGAAGCGGTCGGAGGAGGAAGGATGGCGCGAGCGCGCGATCATGTGCAGCACGACTTCGGTGTCGGACGTCGCCTGAAAGATAGCGCCCGAGGCGATCAACTGTTTGCGCAGCGTAATGCCGTTGGTGAAATTGCCGTTATGCGCGATGGCGATGCCGCCCACTTCGAGTTCCGCGAAGAGCGGCTGCACGTTGCGCAGGATCGTCTCGCCTGTGGTGGAATAGCGCACATGGCCGATAGCGCGGTCGCCGGGAAGCCGATGCAATGTGGCGGCGTCGGTGAAATGGTCGCCGACGAGGCCCATGTGCCGCTCGGAATGAAAGCGCCGGTCGTGATAGGAAACGATTCCGGCCGCCTCCTGCCCCCGATGCTGGAGCGCGTGCAGGCCAAGCGCGGTCAGCGCGGCGGCGTCCTCATGGCCCAGAATGCCGAACACGCCGCATTCTTCATGCAAATGATCGTCAACTTCGGCTGCGAGCGCGCCAAGTTCATTCGCCATAAGCTCAAGCTCCGCTAAAGCCGGTATATAGAACCTTGGCCGTTCCGGGGCAACGTGGAAGTTCGTCGCGGTTCGGCGGTTTTGTCAGTTGGCGTCATCTGCGGGCGGTGCGCCGGCCCCTTCATCCTGGCCCGCATCTGGGGCGACGGGCGCTTCCGGCGTCGCCGGCGCTGCGCCCTCGGGCGACTGGCTGTCCCGTTGCAGGCGCTTCAGAATGGCGTTTTCCGGGTCTTTGGGCAGCAGGCTTTCCAGCTTCGCCCCGACCGACTCCAGCAGCGGACGCGACTTTGCGTCGGCAATCCATGTCGGCGCGCGATCTCCGGCCAGCCAGTTGAAGAACAGCAGGCCCACAGCCACAACGAGGATGCCGCGCGCCGCGCCATACAGGAAGCCCAGCGTGCGGTCGAGCGCGCCGATGCGGGAATCGATGATGAAATCCGCGATCTTCATGGTGATCACGGTGACGACGATCAGGGCGATGACGAACACGATGGCCGCAGCCGCGGCCATGGCGATCTTCTCATTCTCGATATAGGGCTGCACATAGGGCAGCACCGGCTTGTAGAAGAAATAGGCGGCCGCCGCCGAAGCCGCCCATGAGGCGATCGACAGAACCTCGCGCGAGAAGCCCCGCACCATGGCGAGCATCGCCGAAACAAGGGTGAAGCCGACGAGTATTCCGTCAAGCAGCGTAATCGGCATGGTCTTCGCCCCACTTCATGAGCCGTATCATTCGTCGTCCGGGGCACGGCTGCGGCGTGAGCCGGCTATGCGCGCCACGAGGTCGGCAAGTTCGGCCGGCCGGAAATGACCGGCTCCCGTGTCGCCGGAAATCTCTTCGCCGCTTCTGGCTCCCGCCAGCGGCAGAACCGCTTTCGCGAACCCCAGCTTTTCGGCTTCCTTGAGGCGCTGCTGCGCATGCGCAACCGGCCTGATGGCCCCCGAGAGACTGATTTCGCCGAAATAGACGCAATCGGCCGGCAGGGCAAGACCGGTGAGGGAGGAAACCAGCGCCGCCGCCACGGCGAGATCCGCGGCCGGTTCCGAAATGCGATAGCCGCCGGCGACATTGAGATAGACGTCATGTTGCGAGAAGCGGACGCCGCAATGCGCTTCCAGCACCGCCAGAACCATGGAGAGCCGCGCATTGTCCCAGCCGACCACGGCGCGGCGCGGCGTGCCAAGCGGCGAGGGGGCGACGAGCGCCTGTATCTCGACCAGTACCGGCCGCGTGCCCTCCATGCCGGCGAACACGGCGGCGCCCGGCGATTTGGCGTGACGCTCGCCAAGGAACAGTTCGGAAGGATTGTCGACCTCGCGCAACCCCTTGTCGGACATCTCGAACACGCCGATCTCGTCGGTGGGCCCGAAACGGTTCTTCACCGTGCGCAGGATGCGATAATGGTGTCCGCCTTCGCCTTCGAAATAAAGAACGCCGTCGACCATGTGCTCGACCACGCGGGGGCCGGCGATCTGGCCTTCCTTGGTGACATGGCCGACCAGAACCACGGCCGCGCCTGTGGATTTCGCATAGCGGATCATCGCCTGCGCGGAGGCGCGCACCTGGGTGACCGTGCCGGGGGCGGAATCGGCGAGATCCGTCCACAAGGTCTGGATCGAATCCAGGATGACGAGGTCCGGCCGCTTTCCGTCGGCGATGGTGGCGAGAATATCTTCGACATTGGTCTCGGCGGCGAGTTCGACAGGCGTATGGGCGACGCCGAGCCGCTGCGCGCGCAGCCTGATCTGCGCCACCGCCTCCTCGCCGGATACGTAGACGATGCGATGTCCCTGTCTCGCAAGCGCGGCGGCAGCCTGTGTGAGCAGCGTGGATTTGCCGATGCCGGGATCGCCGCCCACCAGCAGGGCGGAACCGCGTACGAAACCGCCGCCGGTGGCGCGGTCGAGTTCGCCGATGCCGGAGATGATGCGCGGCGCATCCTCGATGTCGCCGGCCAGCGAGGTGAGTGCGACGGCGCGACCCTTGCGCACGCTGCGAAGCGACGCGGGCCCGGCGCCGATGCCGCCGGCTGTGCCTTCCTCGATCAGCGTGTTCCACTCGCCGCAGGAATCGCACTTTCCCGCCCAGCGCTGATGCACTGCGCCGCAATTCTGGCAGATGAACTGGGTGCGGGGCGCTTTGGCCATTTTATGCTCCCGGATTCAGGAACTGATGGCGCTCGCCGTGACGGTTCGGGGGATGCAGCAAAAGCCTTACTCGAGCCTCTCAGGCAGGTGGCTGTCCTCGGCCAGATCGAAGAAGCGCGTGAACTCGCCCTGGAATCCGAGCTGCACCGTGCCCGTGGGTCCGTGACGCTGCTTGGCGACGATCACCTCGGCCTTGCCACGCGCTTCGTTCATATCGTTTTCCCACTTGATGTGGTCTTCGGTGCCGAGCTTGGGCTCCTTGTTCTTGAGGTAATATTCCTCGCGATAGACGAATATGACCACGTCGGCGTCCTGCTCGATCGAACCCGATTCGCGCAGGTCGGAGAGTTGCGGGCGCTTGTCGTCGCGGCTTTCCACTTGGCGCGAGAGCTGGGACAGCGCGATGATCGGCACGCTGAGTTCCTTGGCCAGAGCTTTCAGGCCGGTGGTGATTTCGGTCACTTCCTGCACGCGGCCCTGGCTGGCCTTGGCGGAAGAGCCCTGCATGAGCTGGATATAGTCGATGACGATGACGTCGAGGCCGCGTTGGCGCTTCAGTCGCCGCGCGCGCGCGGCGAGCTGGGCGATGGAGATGCCGCCGGTCTGGTCGATGAACAGCGGAATCTTCTGCATGGTCTGCGAGCAGGCCACCAGCTTTTCGAAGTCGATCTCGGAAATTTCACCGCGCCGGATCTTGGAGGAGGAGATTTCCGTCTGCTCCGAAATGATGCGGGTGGCGAGCTGCTCGGACGACATTTCGAGCGAGAAGAAGCCGACCACGCCGCCATTCGCGGCCTTGAACGAGCCGTCCGCCTGCTGGGCGGGCTGATAGGTTTCGGCGATGTTGAAGGCGATGTTGGTCGCGAGCGAGGTTTTGCCCATGCCGGGGCGACCCGCCAGCACGATAAGGTCCGATGCCTGCAACCCGCCCATGCGCTTGTCGAGGTCGCGCAGACCCGTGGCGATGCCGGAAAGGCCCCCGTCGCGCATATAGGCCGCGTTGGCCATGTCGACGGCGGTCTTGATGGCGTCGGAGAAGCTCTCGAAGCCGCCGTCGTAGCGGCCGGTCTCGGCCAGTTCGAACAGCCGCCGCTCCGCATCCTCGATCTGCTCGGCCGGCGACATGTCCACCGGCGCGTCATAGGCGATGTTGACCATGTCCTCGCCGACCGTGATCAGCGCGCGGCGCGTGGCGAGGTCGTAGATCGCGCGGCCATAGTCGGCGGCGTTGATGACGGTGACCGCCTCAGCCGCCAGCCGGGCGAGGTACTGCACCACGGTCATGTCGCCCACCTTTTCGTCGGCGGGCAGGAAGGTTTTCATGGTGACCGGGTTGGCCATCTTGCCCATGCGGATGAGTTCCGAGGCGACCTCGAAGATCTTGCGGTGCAGAGGCTCGTAGAAGTGACTGGGCTTGAGGAAGTCGGAGATGCGGTAGAACGAATCGTTGTTGACGAGCATGGCGCCCAACAGCGCCTGCTCGGCCTCGATGTTGTTGGGCGCCTCGCGGTAGAGCGGCGTTTCCGCCGTCGCCAGTTTGCGTGCTGCCTCTGCCATGATTCCCTCGGGTTGCCGATGCCTGTGGTTAGCAGACGAAGGATCGCCTGAGTCGATCTGTTCCCCACAATCTACCTGCTGCGCACATGATCCACAGCCAATCCACACCATCCACAGAAGGATGCCGGCAAGGGGTCGATTTCCGGCAAACGCGGGTTGACTCGCGAACGCGGCCGAATCTTAACGACAGCCCTTGAACATATCAAGAACATACCACGGTTCATTCCGCGAGAGTGTCACCCCAGTCCGTACGCCTTGCTCTTTTGAACATCTCGCCGTCGCGCTTGGTGAAAAGCCGCGTTGCGGCGGTTCCATCCGGGCGGCACAATTTCAGCTCGACCTTGCCGGAACCGCCCCGCGCCGGGGCCAGCACACGCATTGCCGGCCGCCCGTCTTCGGGTTTGTGGCGTGACACGGCGAGATAGGTGAATTTCTCGTCCTCCCACGGCACGTCGGCGTCCTTGGCGAGACGATGGATGCGCGAGCGCGCCACGCGGCGCGAAAAGTGGCACCAGTCCGGCGGCGCGAGCGGGCAGGGCGAATGGTGAGGGCAGGGCGCGATGACATGCGCCCCGGCCGCGACCAGCCGCGAGCGGCAATCGAGGATGCGTCGCCAGCCGGCAGGCGTGCCGGGCTCGACGATCAGGAGCGTATCGGAGGTCAAAGCCCATAACCGTTCCACAAGGGTTGAAAGGGCGGCAGGTTCCAGTTCGTCCAGCACATAGGCGCAGGTGACAAGGTCGGCCTGGGGCAGGCCGGGGAGGTCTCTCGTGGCGTCGCCGCTTATCCAGTCGCTTTCGAGAGGGAGTTGACGGGCAAGATACTGGCCTGCGTGGCGCGCCGGCGCGCTGGCTTCCAGAAGGGTCGCGTGCGCAAGTTCAGGCCACGCATCGGCTGCCGCCCACAATACGGTCCCGGGGCCAGCGCCGATGTCGAGCAGTGTTTGCGGCGACCAGTCCGGCCTTGCCCCGACGATTGCGTCGAGGCTTGCGCGCACCGCCGCAAAAGTTGCCGGCAGGCGTGTGGCGAGATAGGCCTTCACCGCCAGTTCCCCGGACATATGCAGGCGTCCGTCACGCAGTTCCGCACGGTAGCGCTCGGAAAGCGTTCGCGCCGCCTGCTTCAGCGCCGAAACCGGCATTTCCTCAAGCAGCGTGTCGACCGCCGCCCGCAAGGCTGAGGGCAGTTGCATCGTCAGGCCCCTCGCGGCCCGAGCAGGATGAGTGAGGCGCCGGCAAGGCAGATCGCCGCTCCCGTGACATCCCATTTGTCGGGGCGCAGGCCCTCGGCGAACCACAGCCAGCCGAGGGAGGCGGCAATGTAGATGCCGCCATAAGCCGCATAGGTGCGCCCGGCGGCGGCGCTGTCCACCTGCGCCAGAAGCCATGCGAACAGAATGAGCGAAACCACGCCCGGCGCCAGCCACAGCGCCGATTTGCCGAGCCGCCACCATGCCCAGAAGGCGAAGCAGCCCGCTATTTCAGCAAGCGCGGCGGCTGCGTAGATCAAATAGACCATTTCCGTTTCCTGAAGGCTGGAAAGGGCCTTATTCACCGTGAGGCTCGGGATTGGCAAGCCCGATCTTCAAACAGGCGTCCTACGATCGCCCGGTGATCTTCCGCTTCCGCTGCTGGGGAGTTTTGGTCCGCGCTGGCTGGTCTTCCGCCACCTCCTTGCCGTGCGCATTTTCATGCATCTGAAGCGCCTTCTCGCATTTGGAGATGTAGTCGCGGGTGATCGGCAGCGCATCGTTCTTGCGCGTGAACTGGATCTGGAAATTCACCAGGTCCTGCCAGCGGAACGACGCCTCGGAGCCGGACAGGTAGAACTCCCACATGCGGCAGAAGCGCTCGTCGTAGATTTCCTTCACCTTGTCTCGGTTGGCCAGGAAACGCTCGCGCCAGTGCTTGAGCGTCTCCGCATAATGCAGCCGCAGGATTTCGACGTCTGTGATCGCGAGCCCGGATTTCTCGATGGCCGGCATGATCTCGGACAGTGCGGGAATATAGCCGCCGGGAAAGATATGTTTGCGGATGAAGGCGTTGGTGGTGGTCGGTGGAGCGGTGCGGCCAATCGTGTGCAGCAACATCACGCCATCCGGCTTCAGCAGCGTGGCGCATTTGTCGAAGAAGGTCTGGTACTGGGTGATCCCGACATGCTCGAACATGCCGACCGAAACGATGCGATCGAACCGCTCCGACAGGTCGCGATAGTCGCGGATCTCGAAATGCACATGCTGTTCGAGCCCTTCCGCTTGCGCCCGCTCGGTCGCGACCTGGTGCTGCTCATTGGAAAGGGTGACGCCCAGCATATCCGCCTCGAAAGTCTTGGCGATATAGAGGCTGAGGCCGCCCCAGCCGCAGCCGATGTCGAGCACGGTCTGGCCGGGCTTGATGCGCAGCTTGGCTGCGATATGCCGCTTCTTGGCGAGTTGAGCCTCTTCCAGCGTCATGTCGGGGCGCTCGAAATAGGCGCATGAATACTGCATGTCCTTGTCGAGGAAGAGCTTGTAGAGTTCGCCCGACAGATCGTAGTGATGCTCGACATTCTTCTTCGAGCGATAGTGTGTGTTGAGTTGTTGCAACGGCCGGAAGGCCAGACGTGCCGTGTTGAGCAATTTGCCCCAGTTCGAATCGGTCCAAGAAATACCCGTGTTCCGGTAGACCAGATGCAGAAAGCTCAACACGTCGCCTTCGACGAAGTCGAGTTCCTGTTCCATGTAGGCTTCCGGAATAGCCAGGGAGGGATGCAGCGCGATGGCGCGCTCCGCCCGTCTGGTATGGATCACCATATGAACCTTGTCGCCGGTTCCGTCGCCGAAAGTGCGTGTAGAACCATTCGGTCCCGTCACCGTGAAAGTGCCGGTGTGGACGACTTTGTCGATAATACGTTGCAGCAAAATGTTCATCGCCAACCTCTTCCTGCGCAAACCCCGGATGCCGGAAAAGCCCGGGGCGCTCTGTGCCAAAGAGTTGGACAGCTTCATCGCTAACGTGGAACGGTGAAACGGTCCAGGACAGCACTGATATGCAATCTTGCAGAAATGCGACCGGTTTGAAAAGTTCCATGTTGGCATAAAAAAACCCGGGCAGAGCCCGGGTTCTTGGTCCAGTTTGAGCTGGAGAGGCGAAACTTACGCCTCTTCCTCGCCCTCTTCGAACTCTTCGTTCGGATCGAAGAAATTGTCCGGACGGGCGTTTTCGTTGATGTCCTCGCCATAGATCGCCTCGGCGGTGGTGAGCATCTCGCCACGAGACTGACGCTCGGCCTCATCGGTGGAGCGGGCGATGTTCAGCGTGATCGTGACTTCCACTTCGGGATGCAGCGCGATCGCGATGTTGGTGAGGCCGATGGTCTTGATCGGATGGTTCAGCTCGACCTGGTTGCGGGCGACATTGAAGCCTTCGTCGGCAAGGATATCGGCGATGTCGCGGGTTGAAACCGAACCGTAGAGCTGGCCGGTCTCGCCGGCGGAGCGCACGACGATGAAGGTCGCGCCGTCGAGCTTCCCGGCAACAGCCTCGGCTTCCGACTTACGCTCGAGGTTGCGGGCTTCGAGCTGAGCGCGCTGGCCTTCGAACTTCTTCTTGTTGGCTTCGTTGGCGCGCAGCGCCTTGCCCTTGGGCAGGAGGAAATTGCGCGCGAAACCGTCCTTGACCTTGACGGTGTCGCCCATCTGGCCGAGGCGCGCGATGCGTTCGAGAAGGATGACTTGCATGTTCTTGTCCTTTCAGACCCTGGTTCGGCCCGGAGGCCAATGTGAAAGGGACAGGCAGGAAAAGCCGGCGGCGCGGTGCGCCCTGTTCGCTGTCCTGCCAGTCCGAGGCAGTTAGGGACCGAAGATGGTCCCAACCCGGGATTTAATAGTCTTCAACCGCGCCCGTCACGGTTGAGCGGAGCGGACGGCGAAGCGTCCGCTCCAACGATTTTTAACGCACCAGATACGGCAGCAGGCCGAGGAAGCGGGCGCGCTTGATCGCCTTGGCGAGCTCGCGTTGCTTCTTCTGGCTGACGGCGGTGATGCGCGAGGGCACGATCTTGCCGCGCTCGGAAATGTAGCGCTGCAGGAGACGCACGTCCTTGTAGTCGATCTTCGGAGCGTTGGCGCCGGAGAACGGGCAGGTCTTGCGGCGGCGATGGAACGGACGCCGGGTCGGGATCTGGTTGATATCGACCATCGATTACTCTCCTTCGCCTTCGCGCGGACGGCGCGGACCACGATCGCGATCGCCGCCACGGTCACCGCGATCACGGTCGCCGAAGCGCGGACGGTCGCCGAAATTGCCACGCTCGGAACGCTCCTCGCGCTTCTGCATCATGGCGGAGGCGCCTTCCTCGTGCTGCTCGACCTTGATGGTCATGAAGCGCAGGATGTCCTCCGACAGCCCCATCTGGCGCTCCATCTCATTGAGAGCTGCGGGCGGGCAGGTGAGGTCCATCAGCGTGTAGTAAGCCTTCCGGTTCTTCTTGACCCGGTAGGTGAGGGACTTCAGTCCCCAGTTCTCGACCCGGCCAATCGAGCCGCCGCCTTCGGAGATGATGCCCTTGAAACGTTCAACGAGCTCATCGACCTGCTGCTGCGACAGATCCTGCCGGGCAAGAAACACATGTTCATAAAGAGCCATTGTCTTTGCCTTTCTTCGTTTCTCTCCCGGTTCCCGACGGCTAGAGCCTCTGCAACTTCTCTTGACCCGAAAACGGGGAAGAAAGGAGCATGGACGAGACGGTCGAGAGCGGAGACACGGGAGGCAGAAGCGCTTAAGGCTTCCTGTCGAAGGCTTTGACAAGCCCACGGCCCTCCGTTCAGCCCCCAATCGGGACCGGCAGATTGGGGGCGTCTATATAGGAAAATGGCCGGAACGCAACCCCTCGGCGGCGTGTCGGCTCAGCCTTTCCGGCCCCTGAACAGTAGCCGGCCGATGGAGAGCGCCATATAGGCGCCGAAGAACACAGCCAGCGACCAGCCGAAGCCCGGCGGGCCGAACAGGTCCATGCCTATGCCTATGGCCTGCGGGCCCATAACCATGCCGATGCCGTAGCACAGCACGAATGCGGCGTTGGCGGAGGCCAGTTCATGACCGGAAAGCTGGGAGCCCAGATGGGCGAGGCCCACGGTGTAGAGCGCCGCCACCACGCCGCCCCACAGGAACAACAGGCCGGCCATCAGGTGCCAGTTCTGGGCGAACAGGGGCATGAATGCCGTACCAACCAGCCCGACGCTTGCGCAAAGGAGCAGCAGATAGCGGCGGTCGGAAACCTTGTCGCTGATCATGCCGATGGGAATCTGCATCATGACGTTGCCGAGGCCGATCATGGTAAGAAGCAGCGCCGCGTCGGTTTCCGAATAGCCGATCCTGTTGCCATAGACCGGAAACAGCGCGAAACCGCCGGTCTCCACCGCGCCGAACACGAGCACGGCGGCGGTGGCCGTCGGCACCAGCCAGATATAGCGCAAAAAGCCGGTTTTCGTTTCTCCGTCGACATGGATCGGCGGGCTTTCCTTGCGGGCGGCAATGATCGGGATGGCAGCGATCGCGACGAGCGCGACGGTGGTCCCGAATGGCAGGAAGCCCGAGCTTCCAAGCTTGGAGAACAGCCAGGGGCCGGCCGCGAAGCCGAGCGACAGCACCGTGGCGTAGATGCCCAGAACCAGGCCGCGCCGATGCGGGGGCGCGGATGTGCTGATCCAGAATTCCGACAGGATGAAGAGTACGGTCAGCGACAGATGCAGCACCGCGCGCAGCGGAAACCACATCCAGAACGCCGGCGCAAAGTAAAAGCCCACGAAGGCCAACGCTCCCGCCACGATCATGGCGAGCATGGTCCATGCCACGCCGAATCGCATGGCGAGCGGGGTGGCCATCGGTGCGGCGGCGATGGACGCAACACCTGCGATCGCGGTGTTCAGCCCGATCATCGAGGCCGAATGCCCGCGCGTTTCCAGAATGATGGAAAGAAGCGGCATGCCGAGGCCGATGGCGATGCCGACGACGCTGATCGCCGCGATGGCGGCGATCATCGGAAGCCATTGCACGCGTCCGGCCTCGCAGACCTCGGCGTCGCTGGTCATTGTGCGCTTGTCCGGCATCGGGAGAGTGTCCGGCGGACTGCCCGCGGAAGAGGTTTCTTAGACAGCAACGCAGTAATCCCGATCAGAGAAGATCGCGCACGAAGCGGTTGTTGAGCATGCGATAGAACGGCACCGGCCCGCCGGGGTTGAGGCGAGGGTCCTCGGCGAGCCGCTTCTGCACTTCTTCCAGAATGGTGCGGGTGATGGCGGGAACATCGGTCTGCCGCGCCTCGTCGAGCGGCAGCCACACAAGCTCTTCCAGTTCGTTGGTGGGGCCGCCCTGCGGCAGCTCAACCGCAACATCGTCGCGGAAGGCGGCGAGGAAGCGTGTATCGAAGCGGCGAACCCGGCCCGGCGGTGTGATGGCGCGTGCGACGAAGCGCAGGCCTTGCAGCGAAGGCATGACGCCATATTCGGCAAAGCCCTGCCAGTCCGGCCGGGAGGTCGAGAATGCACCCCTGTTGCCGATCAGAAGACCGGCCTCTTCGTAGGTTTCGCGGATCGCGGACAGGGCGATGGCGCGGGCGCGTGTGGCCGATGTGCGGTTTGCGCGCACCGTCAGCTTGGCTTCTTCGGCGGGGTGGAGCTCATCGGCGACCTTCACACGTCCATCGCCGGGGTCGGTGCGCCCACCGGGGAAAACGAACTTGCCGGGCATGAAGACGTGGCTGGAATGGCGCCGGCCCATGAGCACGCGAAACGCGCCGCCCTGCCGGTCCAGCAACAGAAGCGTCGCGGCGTCGCGCGGCCGCAGCGGCGGGGCCTTCGTTTCCATCGAGGCGCCTTCCACCTTGTCGACTTCGGCTTTGGTCATTCCTTGCATGGCAACCGACCTAGCCGAAAGCTGCCCCGGACGGAAGCACCGTTTTCGGATTTGCCGCCGCGCCACCGGGAAGCCGCAACCTTATGCTTCGGGGTGGGCCTCGATGTGGTCGATCTCGCCGCCGAAGCCGTGCATGTAGAGAGCCCATTGCAGGCCGATGACTCCGCCTTTGATCGGCTGAAGCATGAGCAGGGCGAGAATGAGGGTCAGGGGCACCCAGACGGCGAAGTGAAGCCACATCGGCCAGATGTAGCTCATCTCGATCGCCATGAACCCGGCGATGACGATGTGGCCGACCACGACGATATCGAGATAGGCCGGCAGATCGTCGGCCCGGTGATGGTTGATCTCCTCGCCGCAGACCGAACACTTGTCGACCGATTTCACGAATGCGCGAAACAGCTTGCCTTCGCCGCAATTCGGGCAGCGGCACAGAAGCCCGCGCTTTATGGCTTCGCCCATCGGCCTCGCCGACCTGGGAGATTGCTGGTCGCCGCCGAAAACCTGCGGTTCGGTGCTGCCTGTGCTCATGTCATCGTCTCCTGCCGCGCGGGCCTGGTCGATTTTTCAAGGCGCGGACACGGCCCTTCGCCTTGTGGTACGAGCGCGTGGAGCCTGGAAGGGGCTTCGGCTCGCTCAGCATCTCGAAGCGCATTGCTCCGGCCATGGGAGCCACTTCGATGAGACGGACTTCAACATTGTCCGCGAGCTGATAGCCTTTTCCGCTCCGTTCTCCAAACAGCGAACGCGCCGTTTCGTCATATATATAGTAATCCCCTCCCAGGGACGACACGGGGATGAAACCATCTGCGCCAAATTGTGGCAACTGGACAAAAAGTCCTGCCTTGGTCACGCCGGAAATTCTGGCCTGGAAACTCTCGTTGACGTGCTCCGCCAGATGCGCCGCAATCAGGCGATCCACGGTTTCGCGCTCCGCCGCCATGGCGCGCCGCTCCGCTGTCGAGATGAGGGCGGCGGTCTCGGCGAGCTGCGACTCCTCGTCACGGGTCAGCCCGCCCTGTCCAAGCCCCAGCGCAGCGACCAGCGCGCGATGCACGATCAAATCCGCAAACCGGCGGATCGGCGAGGTGAAATGCGCATAGCGCTTCAGATTGAGGCCGAAATGGCCGATATTGTCCGGCGCGTACTCAGCCTGGCTCTGGGTGCGCAGAATCACCTCGTTGACCAGCGCGTCATTGTCGGTGCCACGCACACGCTCCAGCAGGCTGTTGAACTGTGAGGGGCGCATCTGAGCGCCGCGCGCCAGCGACAATCCGATGCTTTGCAGGAATTCGCGCAGGGCCTCCTGCTTGGCCAGCGTCGGTCCGTCATGGATGCGGTAGACCAGAGGCTGCTTTTTGCCTTCCAGCGTCTCGGCCGCGGCCACATTGGCCTGGATCATGAATTCTTCGATCAGCTTGTGGGCGTCGAGGCGGTCCGGCACGATCACGCGATCGACGGTGCCATCCTCCTTGAGGATGATCTTGCGCTCCGGCAGGTCGAGTTCCAGCGGTTCGCGGCTCCCTCTGCCGCGCTTCAGCACCGCATAAGCCTGCCAAAGCGGCTTCAGCACGGTATCGAGCAGCGGTGCGGTCTTGTCGTCCGGCGATCCGTCGATGGCTGCCTGCGCCTGCGGGTAGGCGAGCTTCGCCGCCGACTTCATCATCACACGATGGAAGGAATGACGCACCTTGCGGCCTTCGGCCGAAAACGTCATGCGAACCGCCATGGCCGGGCGGTCCTCACCCTCGCGCAGCGAGCAGAGGTCGTTGGAGATTCGTTCCGGCAGCATCGGCACCACCCGGTCCGGGAAGTAGACCGAATTGCCACGCTTCAGCGCCTCGCGATTAAGCGCCGTGCCCGGCCGCACATAGGCCGCGACATCGGCGATAGCCACCGTGACGATTACCCCACCGGGGTTCTTCTCGTCGGGGTCCGGCGTCGCGAACACTGCATCGTCATGGTCCTTGGCGTCGGCCGGGTCGATGGTGACCAGCGGCAGATCGCGCCAATCCTCCCGTCCTTCCCCGCTCACCTGCTTGAGCGCCTGCGTCTCGGCCAGAACTTCCTGCGGGAAGATATGAGGGATGGCGTGGGCGTGGATGGCGATCATGGAGACCGCCTTTTCGTTGAGCGGCGAACCCAGAACCGAAATCACCTTGGCCTTGGGCAGGCCGTAGCGCGGCGCGCGCGAAGGCTCGACCTCGACCAGATCGCCATTGCTGGCGCCGTTCCTGAATTCCTTGTCGACGATGAGCTCGGGTTGCCGCCGCTCCACGGGCTCGATACGGAAAGTGCCGTCCGTGAGCGTGCGGAAGATGCCGAGCACCGCTTGCGCGCGCTTCTCGAATATCTTGATGACGCGCGCCGTATAGGCCGGCCCCTCGTCCTTGCCTGTGGCGAATGTCTTTGCCAGAACGCGGTCGCCTATGCCGGGAGCGGGACCGCCGCGCGCCGGGCGTATGAAAACGGTGGGCGGCGTTTCGTTTTCGCTTTCCTCGGCCGGACGGGCCAGCAGCCCGCCATCGTCGTCGCGGCCAAAGATATCGAGCACGGCGATGGTCGGCAGATTGCCGGGGCGCAGCAGTCTCTTGCGCTTCTTTTCCAGCAGGCCCTCATCCTGCAGATCGCGCAACAGGTTCTTCAGCCAGACCCGATCCTCGCCGCGCAGCCCGAAGGCCCTTGCGATCTCGCGTGTGCCGGAGTGATCGGGATTTTCTGCGATGTAGCGCAGAATTTCATCGCGCGAAGGGCGATATTCGTCCCGTGTCCCCCGCCTTGTGTCGCCAGCGCGGGGATCGCCGTGGTGCCGTCCGGAGATCCCGCGCGCCAAGGGCCTATTCCTTCTTTGCGGCGGTTTTCTTCGCCGCCGTTTTCTTGGTCGCCGAAGTCTTGCCGCTCGCCGCCTTGCGCGCCGGCTTCTTCGCGCCGCCACCCTTGGCTTCCTTCTCGGCGATCAGGCCAAGAGCCTCTTCCATGGTGACCGACTGCGGATCCTTGCCCTTCGGCAGCGTCGCATTGATCTTGCCGAAATTCACGTAAGGGCCGTAGCGGCCGTCGCGAACGGTGATCTTGCCGCCGCCGTCGGGATGATCGCCAAGCTCCTTGAGCGCTGCGGCGGCAGCGCCGTTGCGCGCGCCGCGACCCTTGGACTGCTTTTCGGCCAGCACCGTCACGGCGCGGTTGAGGCCGATTGTGAACACGTCCTCGATCGTCTCCACATTGGCGTAAGCGCCGTCATGCAGGACGAACGGTCCGTAGCGGCCAAGCCCCGCC
Source organism: Aquamicrobium ahrensii (assembly GCF_040545755.1). Lineage (NCBI taxonomy): Bacteria > Pseudomonadati > Pseudomonadota > Alphaproteobacteria > Hyphomicrobiales > Phyllobacteriaceae > Aquamicrobium > Aquamicrobium ahrensii. The sequence goes on along the minus strand of NZ_JBEPMN010000004.1, from coordinate 204,808 downwards.
GAGATCATCTTTCCGGTCTCGGGGTGCATCCCGACATCGCGGGGCAGGGAGAGCAGCGCCAGCGCCTTCTCAAGATCGAGCGTAGCCGCCGACCAGCCTTTCGGCAGGCTGGAGCGCTTGGCTTCCTTGCCTTCGCCACGCTGTACATAGGGGCCGAAGCGCCCGGTGCGCAGGGTGACCTCTTCCTCGGTGGCAGGGTCGTTGCCGAGAACCTTGTTGCCGTTTTCCATGCCGCCGGCTTCGGCGTCGCCTTCGCCGTTTTCTCCGAACTGGCGCGTATAGCTGCATTCAGGATAATTCGAGCAGCCGACGAAAGCGCCGTATCTGCCGAGCTTCAGCGAGAGATTGCCAGTGCCGCATTTGGGGCAGATGCGCGGGTCCGATCCGTCTTCGCGCGCCGGAAACAGCAGCGGGGCGAGGTCGTCGTTCAGCGCATCGATGACATCGGAAACACGCAGTTCCTTGATGTCGTCCACAGAGGCCGAAAAATCGGCCCAGAAATCGCGCAGAACGTCCTTCCAGTCGAGCTTTCCGTCGGAAATCTCGTCCAGCTTTTCTTCCAGGGAGGCGGTGAAGTCGTATTCGACATATTTGTCGAAGAAACTTTCGAGGAAGGCCGTCACGATCCGGCCCTTGGAATGCGGGATCAGGCGGCGCTTGTCGATGGTGACATAATCGCGGTCTTCCAGCGTCTTCAGCGTCGCCGCATAGGTGGAGGGGCGGCCGATGCCGAGCTCTTCCAGCTTCTTGATGAGCGTGGCTTCGGAATAGCGCGGCGGCGGTTCCGTCGAATGCTGCGTGGCGTTGACGGTCTCGCGGCCAAGCTGCTCTCCAGAGCGGATTTCGGGCAGGCGGCGGTTGTCCTCGTCTTCCGAATCTTCCTCTTTCTGGTCCGTATAGGCGGCGATGAAACCGTCGAAGCGGATGACGGAGCCGACGGCGCGCAAGGCGGCGGTCTTCGCACCGTTGACGGCCTCGATCTCGGCGGTGGTGCGTTCGATCTCGGCGGCGTTCATCTGGCTGGCGATGGCGCGCTTCCAGATCAGTTCGTAGAGGCGCGCCTGGTCCGCATCCAGATATTGCCGCACAGAGGCCGGCGTGCGGAAGAAATCGGTCGGGCGGATCGCCTCGTGGGCTTCCTGCGCGTTCTTGGCCTTGGTCGTGTAGAAGCGCGGCTTTTCCGGCAGATACTTGTCGCCGAATTCCTTGCCGATGGCGGCGCGGGCGGCCGAGATCGCCTCGGGGGCCATCTGCACGCCATCCGTTCTCATGTAGGTGATGAGGCCGGCCGCTTCGCCGCCTATATCCATGCCTTCATAGAGGCGCTGCGCGACCTGCATGGTGCGGTTGGCGGAAAAGCCGAGCCGCGAGGACGCCGCCTGCTGCAAAGTCGATGTGGTGAAGGGCGGGGCAGGGTTGCGACGGGTGGGCTTGGCCTCCACCGAAAGCGCCCGAAAGCTGGCGCCTTCCAGCATCGCCTTGATGCCGTCGGCCTGTTCCTTGTTCTTGATGTCGAGCTTCTGCAGCTTCTTGCCTTCATAGGCCGTCAGCCGGGCTTCGAAGCTTTCGTTGCGCGGAGTGCCGAGGATGGCGGCGATGTTCCAGTATTCCTCGCGCACGAAGCGCTCGATCTCGGCCTCGCGGTCGCAGACGAGGCGCAGCGCCACCGACTGCACACGACCGGCGGAACGCGCGCCGGGCAGTTTGCGCCACAGCACCGGCGACAGCGTGAAACCGACGAGATAGTCGAGCGCCCGCCGCGCCAGATAGGCGTCCACCAGCGGCGTGTCGATCTGGCGCGGATTGGCCATGGCCTCGAGCACGGACTGCTTGGTGATGGCGTTGAAGACGACACGACTGACGGCCTTGTCCTTCAGCGCTTTCTTGGCGCGCAGGACTTCCAGCACATGCCAGGAAATCGCTTCCCCCTCGCGATCGGGGTCGGTTGCCAGGATCAGCCCGTCGGCGTCCTTGACCGCCTTGATGATGTCGGCGAGGCGCTTGGCGGAAGCGCCGTCCACCGACCAGGACATGGCGAAGTCCTCGTCGGGGCGCACCGATCCGTCCTTGGCGGGAAGATCGCGGACATGGCCGAACGAGGCCAGAACCTTGTAGTTGCGCCCGAGATACTTGTTGATTGTCTTCGCCTTTGCGGGCGATTCGACGACGACGACGTCCATATTTACCGTGTATGCTGGGTCTTCGGCGGGAGAAGCCTCCCGGATCCGCGACAAAAAAATAATCAGGTACCGTCAAATGGCCGTGCTTTCGCGTCCGGTCAAGAGGCAGCGCTTAAACCGCGGCTTTAACTGCATGCAACCTATGCGCGACTATAAATTTACATTGCACTTTTTAATAGAGATGGCATAAGGTTGGAACATCTTGGCAACCCGGACTAGCGCCGGCTGATTTATGGGCCAGCCAACGTACCGTCTGGTCCGTTGGCTGGGGGGGAGTATGATTTTCGATGCCCTATAAGTACAGCAGGCGGCGGACCGAAACCCTCGATTATCTGCAATCCATGCTTGGCCAGTTGCGCGCCATGGCGGAAGCGGAACGTTGCGATATGCTCACCTATCTGATCGAGATGGCCTATTTGGAGGCAAGCGACATCATACGTGGCGAGCGCCCCGCAAACACCCATCAGACCAGACGCACGGACGCCGTGTAAATCCGTGCGCCAAGGCGGGAGCGGGCCTGAGGGACAGGCGCGGTCCGAAGCGCCACCAGCATGGCCTTCGGGGCCAGGGTGCAATCTTCCCATGAGGAACTGATCGCGCCGGTTCAGTCGTTCGGCCCATTCGGCGCTTCAATCTGCCTTTGCGACGAGCCAAACGTCATTCACGCTCTCACCGCTCATGTCACCGGCCTTCTGCTCCCCTCACGAAGACGGCCCGCGGCTGCCGTTCATCGTAAAACGTGCCTGAACCGAAGTCTCGCTGTGGAACAGAAGCGGCTGCGGGATTGGGTCGCACCCGTCTTTACCAACATGCAGGTAAACTGCTTTGTTCGGGCCGCGCGCCTGAACCACGAAATGGTGATTGGAGAGCCCGGCGGGCAGCAGCTATAGGGCGCGAAATCAGGCAGGAAAGCGGGCATGGCGTTGGATATCGGATATGTAAGTGCGGTCGGGGCCGGGGCGCTGTCCTTCCTGTCTCCCTGCGTGCTGCCGCTGGTGCCGCCTTATCTGTGCTATATGGCCGGCGTTTCGGTTGATGATTTCCGCGGCGACACGGCTGTGGCCGCCCGGACAGGCGCGCGTGCGCCGTTGCTTGCAGCCTCTCTCGCCTTCGTGCTCGGCTTCACCACCGTGTTCGTGGCGCTGGGGGCTGGCGCATCGACGATCGGCCGCCTTCTGAGGGTGTGGCAGGAGCCGCTGGCCTTCGGCGCAGGTGTCCTTATCATCATCATGGGCCTCAATTTCCTTGGGCTGATCCGCATTCCGCTCCTGTCGCGCGAAGCGCGGTTCCAGAGCGATGGCAGGCCGGCGAGCGCGATCGCGGCCTATGTCATGGGGCTGGCTTTCGCCTTTGGCTGGACACCATGTATCGGCCCTGTTCTGGGACCGATCCTGACGCTTGCGGGCGGGCGCGAGACGGTAGGGGAAGGGGCCCTGTTGCTGGCCGCCTATTCGCTCGGTCTCGGCATCCCATTTCTGATTGCTGCGCTGTTTTCGGGCGCGTTCATGCGTTTTCTCGGCCGTTTCCGGGTGCATCTGGGCCGGGTCGAGAAAGTCATCGGCGGCCTCCTTGTGGTGGCGGGCGTCTTTTTCCTTACCGGCGGCGTGCAGACCGTGGCTTTCTGGCTTCTGGAGACGTTCCCGGTTCTGGGACGTTTGGGATAGTTCGCGTCCTCACCTGAATTTAACCGCATTGGTTCAACAGGAAGGCGGTGCTAAACAGCCACGTCCTTTTGCAACCAGAATGCGGTTTTCCCTGATGAGCCAGCGAACCTGCCTTTCGATCATTCTCGCCGCCGGCGAGGGCACGCGCATGAAGAGCGCCTTGCCAAAGGTGCTTCATAAGATTGCCGGCCTGCCGCTGGTCGCGCATGTGGCGAATGCCGCGCAGAACGCCGGCGCGGGCGATGTGGCGCTGGTTGTCGGCCATGGCGGCGGGAAGGTGCGCTCGGCTGCCGAAAGCTTCGCGCCGGAGGCCGAAATCTTCGAGCAAAAGGAGCGCCTCGGCACTGCGCATGCCGTGCTCGCCGCGCGCAAGGCGCTCGAACGTGGCCACGACGACGTGCTGGTGATGTTCGGCGATACGCCGCTGATCGACGCCGCCGCACTCGCCGCCGCGCGTGAACGGTTGGCGCAAGGCGCAGCCGTGGTGGTGCTGGGCTTCCGGACGCACAATCCGTCCGGCTATGGACGCCTCATCGAAAACGATGGCCGGCTGGTCGCCATTCGCGAGGACAGGGACGCCACCGAGGAGGAGCGCCGCATCACCTTCTGCAACAGCGGCCTGATGGCGATCGCCGGCAAGCACGTGCTGGACCTGCTGGATGCCGTGGGCAACGCCAACGCCAAGGGCGAGTATTACCTCACCGACATCATCGAGATCGCCGGCGGCAAGGGGCTCGATGTCGTCGCGACCGAGGCGAGCTTCGAGAATGCGCTGGGCATCAACAATCGCGCTGAACTGGCTGAAGCCGAAGCCATCTGGCAGAAGCGCCGCCGCCGCGATTTCATGATGGCGGGGGTCACGCTGATCGCCCCCGATACCGTGTTCTTCTCGCACGACACCCTGATCGAGGCCGACGCGCTGGTCGAGCCTAATGTCTGGTTCGGACCGGGCGTGCATGTGGCTTCCGGCGCAACCATCCGCGCCTTCAGCCATCTGGAAGGCGCGAAAGTGGCCTCGGGCGCCGAAGTCGGCCCCTTCGCGCGCCTGCGCCCCGGCACGGAGCTGAAGGAAAAGGCCAAGGTCGGCAATTTCTGCGAGGTCAAGAAGGCCGTGGTGGAGACGGGCGCCAAGGTCAATCATCTCACCTATATCGGCGACGCCCATATAGGCGCAGGCGCCAATATCGGGGCGGGAACCATCACCTGCAACTATGACGGCTATTCCAAATTCCTCACAGAGATCGGGGAAGGCGCCTTCATCGGCTCCAACTCGTCGCTGGTTGCGCCGGTTTCGATCGGCAACGGCGCCTATGTGGCGTCCGGGTCGGTCATCACCGAAAGCGTGCCGGACGATGCGCTCGCCTTTGGCCGCGCCCGCCAGAAAACGCTGCCGGAAAAGGCCCGCGTGCTGCGCGCACGCCGGGCGGATGCAGCAAAGAAGTAATTGCCGGAGGCGGCGTGCTACGCGGCGAAACGCAATTTGATTTTCTCATAGGCGTCGCCCTATCTACACAGCGGCGGCGCTCTTCAGGATCAGGGGTTGGACAGGAATGTGCGGAATCGTAGCAATCGTGGGCAAGACGCAGGTTGCGCCCCTTATTGTCGATGCCCTCAAGCGTCTGGAATATCGCGGCTATGATTCGGCGGGCGTCGCCACCATCGAGCGGGGCGAGCTTGCCCGTCGCCGTGCCGAAGGAAAGCTGGTCAATCTGGAAAACCGCCTGAAGGATGAGCCGCTGTTCGGCACGATCGGCATCGGTCACACCCGCTGGGCGACCCACGGCGTGCCGAACGAAACGAACGCCCATCCGCATTTTTCGGGCGGCGTCGCGGTTGTCCATAACGGCATCATCGAGAATTTCGCCGAGCTGCGCGACGAACTCGCCGCCGATGGCTATCAGTTCACCTCGCAGACCGACACCGAGGTCGTCGCGCATCTGGTCGCGCGCGAGCTGAAGCGGGGGGCGGCTCCGGTCGAGGCGGCCCATGCCGCGTTGAAGCGCCTTCAGGGCGCTTTCGCATTGGCCATCATGTTCAAGGGCGATGACGATCTGGTGGTGGGCGCGCGCAACGGCCCGCCGCTGGCGGTCGGCCACGGCGAAGGTGAAATGTTCCTTGGCTCCGACGCCATTGCGCTGGCGCCTTTCACCAACTCCATCACCTATCTGGAGGACGGCGACTGGGTCGTCGTGCGTCATGCCGGGGTGTCGATCTTCGACATTGACGGCAATGCGGTCGAGCGCCGTCGCCAGCAATCTCTGGGCGCTTCCTATCTGGTCGACAAGGGCAACCACCGGCACTTCATGGAAAAGGAAATCCATGAGCAGCCGGAGGTGATCTCGCACACGCTGGCCAATTATCTCGACTTCGCCAACGGCGCGACCCGGAAGATCGACCTGCCTTTCGATTTCAACTCCATCGATCGTCTGGCGATTTCCGCCTGTGGCACGGCCTATCTTGCCGGCCTGATCGGCAAATACTGGTTCGAGCGCTACGCGCGCCTTCCGGTGGATATCGATATCGCCTCGGAATTCCGCTATCGCGAGATGCCGCTTTCGGCGCGCGACGCGGCGCTGTTCATATCGCAGTCGGGCGAGACGGCCGACACGCTGGCCTCCCTGCGCTACTGCCGCAGCGCAGGCATGACCATCGGCGCGGTGGTCAATGTGCGCGAATCGACCATTGCGCGCGAATCGGACGTGGTGCTGCCGACGCTGGCCGGGCCCGAGATCGGCGTCGCCTCCACAAAGGCCTTCACCTGCCAGCTATCGGTTCTGGCCTCGCTGGCGGTCAGGGCTGCCGCCGAGCGCGGCAAGATTTCCGCCGAGCAGGAGAAGGCGCTGGTGCGGGCCCTTTCCGAAACTCCGCGCTACGCCAATCAGGCTTTGCAGAAGGTGGAGCGTCAGATCGAGAAGCTGGCGCGCGAGCTGTCGCACTACAAGCATGTGCTCTATCTGGGCCGCGACACCAACTACCCGCTGGCCATGGAAGGGGCGCTGAAGCTCAAGGAAATCTCCTATATCCACGCCGAGGGCTATGCGGCTGGCGAGTTGAAACACGGCCCCATCGCGCTGATCGACGAAAAGATGCCGGTGGTGGTGATCGCCCCGCACGACCGCATCTTTGAAAAGACCGTCTCCAACATGCAGGAAGTGGCGGCGCGCGGTGGCAGGATCATCCTCATCACCGACGAGAAGGGGGCGGCCAACGCCACGGTCGAGACGATGGACACCATCGTTCTGCCGGACGTGCCGGAGATCATCTCGCCCATCGTCTATGCGCTGCCGATCCAGCTTCTGGCCTATTACACGGCCGTGTTCATGGGCACCGATGTCGACCAGCCGCGCAACCTCGCCAAGTCGGTGACGGTGGAGTAGCGTCCGCCCCGGAGGGCAGGGGGAAAACTTCGGTGTTTCAAAGCGGCTTTCACTCGCTTAATGTTGCAGCGCAACGAAGCGGGCGAGCATGTCGGATATTATCAGAACCTCGGCAATGACACGGCTCAGGAACTATTTCCTGACCGGTTTCATCGTCAGCGCGCCGCTGGCCATCACCGCCTATCTGACATGGTCATTCGTGGGCTGGGTCGATTCGTGGGTGAAGCCTTATATTCCCGCGCGTTACAGCCCGGACACCTATCTGCCCTTCGCGGTGCCGGGCTTCGGCCTCATAGTGGCGCTGCTGCTGATCACGCTGATCGGCTTTCTGGCCGCCAATATCGTCGGACGTGCCATCGTCAATTTCGGTGAGCGGCTTCTTGGCCGCATGCCTCTGGTGCGCGGCGTCTACCGCTCGCTGAAGCAGATTTTCGAGACCGTGCTGTCCAATCACGGCGACATGTTCAAACATGTCGGCATGGTCGAATATCCGCGAAAGGATGTGTGGTCGCTTGTGTTCCTGTCCGGTGAGAAGGAAACCGAGATCAACGAAAAGCTGGATGTCGAGGGCGATCCGCTGATCGGCGTGTTCATGCCGTGCACGCCCAATCCGACCACGGGTTTCCTGATGTATGTGCGCAAGTCCGAGATCGTTCTGCTCGACATGACGATAGAGGAGGGCGCCCGCCTGATCGTCTCGGCCGGGCTTGTTGCGCCGAAAGTCAAGCGCAGGCGCGGCCCGGATGCGGAGGCCGTGACCATTTCCAATCCGAAGCTGGAAGAGGTTCAGCCGGCGCGCAGCAAGCGCACGGCTTCGTCCTTGCCGAACAGGTAAAGCAACAGCCGCAGCGCTTCGCCTCTCGCGCTCTGAAGCTCCGGATCGGTGGCCAGTATCAGCTTTGCGTCGTCGCGCGCTGCTTCGAGCAGATCGGCATGGGTGTCGATGCGGGCGATCTGGAAGCCTGGCGTGCCCGACTGGCGGGTGCCCAGCAATTCGCCTTCACCCCGCAGCTTCAGGTCTTCCTCGGCGATGAGGAAACCATCCTCGGTTTCACGCATGACGGAAAGACGCCGTTTGGCGGTTTCGCCCAGCGGGTCCTTGTAGAGCAGCACGCAGGAAGAAGGCTTCGAGCCGCGCCCGACCCGCCCCCGCAACTGATGCAACTGGGCGAGGCCGAAGCGCTCGGCATGTTCGATGACGATGATGGTCGCATCGGGCACATCCACGCCCACCTCGATCACCGTGGTGGCGATCAGCACCCTCGTCTCGCCATCCTTGAAGGCGCGCATGGCCTCGTCCTTCTCCGCGCCCTTCATGCGGCCATGGACGAGCCCGATCCTGTCACCGAACACTGGCTGCAACGAAGCGAATCGATCCTCGGCCGCCATCAGCCTGACCTCTTCCGATTCCTCGACCAGCGGACAGATCCAGTAGACTTTCTGGCCTTCCGCCACTGCATCGCGGATGCGCCCGACCAGTTCCGACAGCCGCTCCAGCGGCAGGGTCACGGTGCGGATAGGCTGGCGGCCGGCCGGCTTTTCGGTAAGGCGCGAAACGTCCATGTCGCCGAAAGCGGTCAGCACCAGCGTGCGCGGAATGGGGGTGGCGGTCATCACCAGCATGTCGGGCGCATCGCCCTTGGCGGTCATCGCCAGACGCTGATGCACGCCGAAGCGGTGCTGCTCGTCCACCACGGCCAGAACGAGGTTGCGGAAGGTCACGCTCTCCTGAAACAGAGCGTGCGTGCCGATGACGATATGGATCGACCCGTCCGCCAGGCCTTCCAGCACCTCCCTGCGCTCGCGGCCCTTTTCGCGGCCGGTGAGCACCGCTGTCCTGAGGCCCACACGCTCGGCCAGCGGCGCGATGGTGGAAAAATGCTGGCGGGCGAGGATTTCGGTCGGCGCCATCAGCGCCGCCTGTCCGCCGGCTTCGACCGCGCGCGCCATGGAAAGCAGCGCCACCACGGTCTTGCCCGAGCCGACATCGCCTTGCAGCAGGCGCAACATGCGCTCCGGTTCGGCAAGGTCGGCGTGGATTTCCGCAAGTGCTGCGTCCTGCGAGCCGGTCAGCGCGTAGGGGAGCGCGGCGCGCAATGCTTCGACCAGGCGTCCGTCGCCAGTCAGCGGCCGGCCCGAAAGCTTGCGAACGCGCGCCCGCACCAGCGCCAGCGAGACCTGGCCCGCAAGGAATTCATCATATGCAAGTCTGCGCCACGACGCGCTGTCCGGGGCCGCATCGATCGGCGTTTCGGGATTGTGGATGCGCTCCAGCGCCGCGCCGAGGGCAGGGAAGGACTGGCGGCGCAGGAAGGCGGCGTCCTGCCATTCCGGAAATTCCGGCGCACGCGAAAGCGCCTGCCCGATCGCCCGGCGCAGCACCTTGCCTGACAGGCCGGCGGTAAGCGGATAGACAGGCTCGACCAGCGGCAGGTTCGCCGCATCCTCGGCCAGCGCGATATGGTCCGGGTGGACCATGGAGGGACGACCGTTGAACCACTCCATGCGTCCCGAGACGATCACCTGCGCGCCTTCCGGGAGCTGTTTTTCCAGATACGCGGCATGGGCATGGAAAAAGGTCAACGTGATGTCGTCTGTGTCGTCATGGGCGAAGATACGGTACGGCACGGAACGATTGCCGCGTGGCGGTGGCTGGTGGCTGTCGATGGTGAGGTCGAGGGTCACGATGGCGCCGGGCGCGGCGTTGGCGATGCCCGGACGGCTGCGCCGGTCGATCACGGAGTTCGGCAGCACGAACAGAAGATCGACGGCCCGCGCTTCCCTGTCGCCGAGGTCGACCGACAGCACGCGCTCGATCAGCGTCGCCACCTTGGGGCCAACGCCAGCCAGCGAAGTTATGGGCGCAAACAGCGGATCGAGCAGGGAAGGGCGCATGGCCAAGGTCTATCGGCCGCAGGCTTTAAGGCAACTGAAAAATGTCCATAAGTCAATGATTTTAAATTGCTATTTCCTTGTAAGTCTAGTACAAAATAAATCTAAATGGTCATGCTATTTGCCCGGGCTTGGCACCAGCATGTGGATCGAAACCTTGTGAGTCTTGTATGAGTTTGCGATATGAGCCCCCGATAGAAATTATCGGGGGCTTCATAGCTGGCTCCCAAGCGGAGTTGGCTGTCATGACCGGAACGACGAGAACAAGCGAAGGGCTGGATGTCCGCCGCCGCAAGCTGCTGTTTCGCTCCTGGCATCGCGGCATGCGTGAGATGGACCTGATCCTCGGCAGCTTCGCCGATGCCGAGATCGAAGGCCTGAGCGCCGACGAACTCGATCAGTACGAGCGTCTGCTTGAAATCAACGATACGGAAATGCTGCCGTGGATCACCGGCCAGAACCCTGTGCCCGCAGGGCTCGACCTGCCGATCCTGCATCGCGTTCTGGAATGGCGAAGCAAGGTTGCGTCGCTCGCCGTCTGAACTATCTGAAGTTTCGCCAGACTTTGATCCGTTTATTTCCGAAGAAATCCGTTTCATGAGCCTCATTCCGAAAATCGGCCTGCCGAAGGGCGGCACCGGCTCCTTCGTCATCGATGGGGTGGCCGATGGCTATGAGGCCTTCGCGCTGTCGCAAGCGGCGCGCGAGATCGCGCCGGATCGTCCGCTGATCTTTGTCGCCCGCGACGGCCAGCGCCTGCCGGCCATCGTCGAGGCGTTGGCCTTTTCCGATCCCGGCCTGCCGGTTCTGGAACTGCCGGCATGGGATTGTTTGCCTTACGACCGCGTGTCGCCGGGTTCGGATGCGGCCGCCCGCCGCCTCGATGCGCTGGCGGCCATCGTCACCCTGCGCGCGAAGCCGCATCGCGCCGTGCTGCTCACCACCGCCAATGCCCTGTTGCAGCGGGCGCCGCCTGCCGAACTGATCGAGGCGCAGACCTTCCGGGCGAAGCCCGGCAATCAGGTCGACATGAACAGTCTGGTCAAGCGGCTGGAGAATTCCGGTTTCGAGCGCGTGCCGACCGTGCGCGAAGTGGGCGAGTTCGCCGTGCGCGGCGGAATCCTCGATCTTTACGCGCCGGGAGCGGAGGAGGCGTTGCGCCTCGATTTCTTCGGCGACACGCTGGAATCGATCCGCGCCTTCGATGTCGCCAGCCAGCGCACCACCGGCCAGCGCACCGAACTGACAATGCAGGCGATGAGCGAGGTGGCGCTCACGGCTGACGCCATCAGCCGCTTCCGCCGCTCCTATATCGAGGCTTTCGGCGCGCCTTCGCGCGACGATGCGCTCTATGCGGCGGTGAGCGAAGGCCGCCGCTTCGCCGGCATGGAGCATTGGCTGCCCTTCTTCTATGAGCGGCTGGAGACGATCTTCGACTACCTGCCGGATGTGCCGATAGTGTTCGACCATCTGGCGCATGAGGCGCTTTCCGAGCGGCACGTGCTGATCCTGGACCATTACGAGGCGCGCAAGCAGCAGGCAGACGGCGCGCTGAAGGATGCCGTGCCCTACAAGCCGGTTGCACCGCAGTTCATGTATCTTTCGCCGGATGAGGTGAACGCCGCGACGGCAGAGCGCGAGGCGATCGAATTCACGCCTTTCGATGCGCCGGATGCGGGCGGCAGGAAGGTCTTTCATGCCGGCGCGCGTGCCGGGCACAGCTTTGCCGACGTGCGCGCCGACCCCAACGCGAACCTCTTCACCGAGGCGGTGAAGCACATTTCCGACCAGCGCGCCGCTGGCCGCCGGGTTGTCATAGCCGGCTGGACCGAAGGATCGCTCGACCGGCTGGGACAGATTTTAGCCGAGCATCATCTCGGCAACCTCAAGCGTGTCGCGACGCTCTCCGAAGTCGAAAAGCTGGAAAAGGGGCAGGCGGCGCTGGCCGTTCTGCAACTCGAAACCGGTTTCGAAACCGACGGCATGGTCGTCGTCGCCGAGCAGGACATTCTGGGCGACCGGCTGGTGCGCCGTTCGAAAAAGCGCAAACGCGCCGCCGATTTCATCTCCGAGGCCGCCTCGCTGTCGGCTGGCGACATCGTCGTCCATGCCGATCACGGCATTGGCCGCTTTGTGGGCCTGAAGACCATTCAGGCAGCCGGCGCGCCGCATGACTGCCTCGAAATCCGCTACGCGGGCGATGACCGGCTGTTCCTTCCCGTCGAGAACATCGAGCTTCTGTCGCGCTACGGTTCGGATTCGGCCGAAGCCACGCTGGACAAGCTCGGCGGCGGAGCCTGGCAGGCGCGCAAGGCGCGGCTGAAGAAGCGTCTGCTCGACATGGCGGGCGACCTGATCCGCATCGCGGCCGAACGCCAGATGCGCGCCGCCCCCACCATGATCCCGGCTGAAGGCATCTATGGTGAATTCGCCGCTCGCTTCCCCTACGATGAGACCGACGACCAGCAGACGGCCATCGACGCCGTGATGGAAGACCTTTCCGCCGGCCGGCCGATGGACCGTCTGGTGTGCGGCGATGTCGGGTTCGGCAAGACCGAGGTGGCGTTGCGCGGGGCCTTCATCGCCGCCATGGAAGGCTTTCAGGTCGCCGTGGTGGTGCCGACCACGCTTCTGTCGCGCCAGCATTTCAAGACCTTCTCGCAGCGTTTCGCCGGGCTTCCGGTCAAGGTGCGGCAGGCTTCGCGGCTGGTCGGCGCGAAGGAGCTGGCCGAGACCAAGAAGGGGCTGGAGGATGGCGTCATCGACATCGTCGTCGGCACCCATGCGCTGCTCGGCTCTTCCGTAAAGTTCAGGAACCTCGGCCTGCTGATCGTGGACGAGGAGCAGCATTTCGGCGTCAAGCACAAGGAGCGGCTGAAGGAGCTGAAGAGCGACGTGCATGTGCTGACGCTCTCGGCGACGCCGATCCCGCGCACGCTGCAACTGGCGCTGACCGGCGTGCGCGAACTGTCGCTGATCGCCACGCCGCCCGTGGACCGCATGGCGGTGCGCACCTTCATCTCGCCTTTCGATCCGCTGGTCATCCGCGAGACGCTGCTGCGCGAGCGCTATCGCGGCGGCCAGAGTTTTTACGTCGTGCCGCGCATCAGCGATCTCACCGAAACCGAGGAGTTCCTGAAGGCGGAAGTGCCCGAGCTCAAGGTGGCCGTGGCGCACGGACAGATGCCGCCGGGCCGGCTCGACGACATCATGAACGCCTTCTACGAAGGCCAGTACGATGTGCTCTTGTCCACCACCATCGTGGAATCGGGGCTCGATATCCCGACCGCCAACACCATGATCGTGCACCGCGCCGACATGTTTGGTCTGGCGCAGCTCTACCAGCTACGCGGTCGCGTCGGACGGTCCAAGGTGCGCGCCTATGCGCTTTTCACGCTGCCGGCCAAGAAGAAGCTGACCGATACGGCCGACCGTCGTCTCAAGGTGCTGCAATCGCTGGATTCGCTGGGCGCCGGCTTCCAGCTCGCCAGCCACGATCTCGATATTCGCGGCGCGGGCAACCTTCTGGGCGAAGAGCAGTCCGGCCATATCAAGGAAGTGGGCTTCGAGCTTTACCAGCAGATGCTTGAGGAAGCGGTCGCCGAAGTGAAGGATTCGGGCGAGGCGACGGACACGGGCTGGTCGCCGCAGATCGCCATGGGCACGGCGGTGATGATTCCCGAAAGCTATGTGCCGGACCTGCAATTGCGGCTGGCGCTCTATCGCCGCCTTGGCGATCTGGAGACTCCGGAGGAAATCGACGCCTTCGGGGCCGAGCTCATCGACCGTTTCGGCTCCCTGCCGGACGAGGTGAAACATCTGCTCAAGATCGTCTTCATCAAGGCGGTGTGCCGCAAGGCCAATGTGGAGAAGCTGGATGCGGGGCCAAAGGGCGTGGTCATCCAGTTTCGCAACAAGACCTTCGCCAACCCGGCCGGATTGGTCAAATTCATCGGCGAACAGGGGATTCTGGCCAAGATCCGACCGGACCAGAGCGTCGTCTTCATCCGCGACTGGCCGAATGCCGACAAGCGACTGGCTGGCTCCGCCGTGGTGATGACGCAACTGGCCAAACTGGCCGCTGCGTAAGGCGGCGCTGGATCGGCGGCCGCAATTGTCCTAGGTCTTGAAATTGACGCCACCGGACGTGGCGCAATTCGGGAGCGGAGGGCCAAGTGCTGCGCAATTTCGATTTCAGCTCCTGGCAAAGCATCGTGTTCACAGTGATCGGCTTGGCGCTGTTCACGCTCATCAGCATGGGTATCAGGCTGATCATGATGTTCACCATCCAGCAGCGCCGGGAGCGGATGAACAGGCAGATCAACGAGCGCCTGCGCACGCTGATCGCCGCCTACAAGGTGCTGGGCGGTTCGTTCACCGGCGATCTGGCGGTCGATCCACGTCATATGCGCGAACTGCGCCGGCACGACCCGTCTGTCGCCGATCCGCTGGACGGTGGCGATCCGGAAGAGGCCGAAACTGTCGGCGTCGTGGTCCCGAACGCGGAGTCAGGATCGGACCGGCCCCGGCGCATCCGCGATGCGGTGGAGGCGGCGCTGTCCGACATCATCCTGCTCGGTACCGAACAACAGGTGCGGCTGGCCGAGCGCGCCGCGCGCGAACTGGTCGCCAGTCATCCGGTCCATACGCATGAACTTGTCGTTTCGTTGCGCGATTTCATCCGTGCGGCGCTCGATATCGGGCCGATCCCCGCAGATCTCTCCATCCCCATGCAGGGTCCGACACGGCCATCCGGTTCGGGTGGGCGCGGCAAGGGCGAAGGCAGGCAAGGGCAGGGCGGCGGCGGACGTGGCGGCGGCGGCGGCGGCATGGGTGGCGGCATGGGCATGGGTGGCGGCATGGGTGCGGGCGGCCTCGACGACACGCCCGGCTCCGGTCATCGTTCCTGATCCGGGCGCGCCACGCTCTGTCCAGCCTCCTGAAAGCTCAGTCAGCGCTGTCCAGCTCCCCTTTCGCCTTTGCGGCCGCCACTTGCCTGATGGCGTCGGCCAGCGTATCGGTCTCCTGCGCGCCCATCACCGCGTAGCGGCGTTCCAGCAGGAAGCAGGGAACACCGGTCACGCCCATTTTCGAAGCGGTGGCGATCTCGTTGCGAACGGCTTCCGCATCCGCGTCCGTGGGCAACAGGGCCTCCACCACCGCTTCATCCATACCGGCTTCCCGCGCCGCGGCGATCAGCACGGCATGATCGCCGATATTTCGGCCCTGCTCGAAATAGAGGCTGAACAGGCGGCGCATCAGCCTGCCTTGCACCTCCTCGCCATTCGCCGCAGCCCAGCGGATAACGCGATGGGCGTCGAGCGTGTTGGGAGAAACCGTTATGGCGTCGAAGTCGAAGGCGATTCCCTCGGCAACGCCCAGCGGTTCGATGCGAGCGTGGATTTCCCGGATTCGCCCCTCGTCGCCAAACTTGCCGAGCATGTAGTCGCGGCGGTCGACGCCCTGCGCCGGAATGGTCGGATCGAGCTGGAACGGACGCCAGGTGACGTGAACCTCGACATCACCGGCAGCGGCGATCGCCTTGTCGAGCCGTCTGGAGCCGATGAAGCACCACGGGCATACGACATCGGACACGACGTCGATGGTGACTGAAGCGGATACCGTCATGGCCTGCTCCTTTTGCGGGCTGTCAGTTCGGTTTCACCCACCATGTCGGCAACTGGAAGCCGAAAAGCGGGTCCTTTTGGGGGTGCTCCAGCTTATTCCAGTAGGCGATCAGCTGTTGCGGATTGTGCTGCATCGGCACCATGTAATTGCCGGAGATCAGCAGCCGGTCGAGCATGCGCACCGCCGCGACGAAATCGTCCTTCTCGCGCGCGTTGAGCATGGCCTCTATCGCCGCATCGATGGCGGGATCTGCAGCACCGGACAGATTGAACGATCCCTCGCGGTCGGCGGCCTCCGAGCCCCAGCGCCCGATCTGCTCTATGCCGGGCGACAGCGAATTGTTGAAGCCGCTGGAGCCGATCAGCACCTCAAAATCGAAACGCTGCTTGCGCGACTGGATCTGGTCGCCATCGAGGGCGCGGATCGTCACCGCAATGCCGAGCTTGGCCAGTGTGCGCTGGTAGAGGGCGGCCAGCCGCTCCTCTTCCTGTGAGGCGGTGAGGATTTCGAAGCCGAAGGGCTGGCCGTCAGGGTCGAGCATGACCCCGTTCTCGATCCCGAACCCGGCGCCTTTGAGCAGGTCGAGGGCTGCCTTGAGCGCTGCGCGGTCCTGCCCCGATCCGTCATTCACCGGAGGGCGCCACGTGCCGTCCATGACATCCGGCGCCACACGGTCGGGGAACGGGGCGAGCAGCGCCTTCTCCTTCTCGCTGGCGGGATGGCCCAGCGCGGAAAGCTCGGAGCCCTGCCAGTAGCTGATGGTGCGGGCCAGCTTGCCGCCAAACATGTTCTTGTTGGCCCATTCGAAGTCGTAGAGCATGCCGAGCGCGCGCCGTATGGTCGGGTCGGCGAATTTGTAGAGTCGCGTATTGAACAGGAAACCTGTCACCACCGGCGGAATGCCGAGATCGTAGGACTTGATGGCCACGCGACCGTCTTTCGCGGCGGGAAAGTCGAATTCGCGTTCCACCTGCAGCGGCCCCATGCCCGTATAGAGCGGGCCGGCATAGGCGGTGCAGATGCCCTTCTTGAACGCCTCGAACTGGGCGGTGGCGTTGAGGAAATATTCGATGGTGATCTTGTCGAAATTGTCGAAGCCGCGCTTGGTGGGAATATCTTTGCCCCAATACTCCCGATTGCGCTGGAACACGATGCGCTGGCCCGGAACCACCTGCTCTATGACGTAGGGTCCGGAGCCGATCACCGGCTTCAGCGTGCCCCGATCGAAGCTGTCCTTGTCGAAGAAATGCTTCGGCACGATGGGGGTGGCGGCAATGATCAGCGGAAATTCACGGTCGGCGTGTTCGTTGAAGGTGAAGCGCACGCTATGATCGCCGGTCTTCTCCAGCTTTTCCACCCGCTTCATCCGGTCGGAATAGGGCGGCCGGCCTTTTTCGGTGAACACATCATAGGTGAACAGCACGTCTTCCGGCGTCACAGGCTGGCCGTCGGACCATTTTGCATCCGGGTCGAGATGGAATTCGATCCATTTGCGCTCGTCATCCATCTCCACGCTTTCGGCCAGCAGCCCGTACAGACTGAAGGCCTCGTCCATGTTGCGCTGCATCAGCGGCTCGAAGACGAGGTTGCCGAAGATGGTGTCGATGACGCCCCGCGCGGTGGTGCGCAGGCTTTTCAGGATGAAGGGATTGAGATTGTCGAAGGTGCCGACCACGCAATAGGTGATCTCGCCGCCCTTCGGCGCATCCGGATTGGCGTAGCCGAAATGCGTGAAATCCTTCGGCAGGGCCGGGTCGCCCTGCATGGAGATGGCGTGGCGTGGCTCCGCTCCGGCGTTATGGGGCAGGATCGACAGCAGCGAAAGGGCGGCGGTCAGCCATAGGGCGGTTCGGCTCATTACTCGGTCTCGATGGCGCGGCATGGTGATTCGGTGGCCAAGTTACCACGCGACGTGCAAATCCGTTGGTCACACTCAAGAAATGCACGGCGCGGACTGGATTCGGCGACGCTGGCAGTGTAACACGCCGCGCGAGCCATCCTGTTGCCTCATTTACGCAACAGGTAGCGTTGCGGTGCGGCGTCGGGCTAGCGCCGCGGACAAAAGTCGAGAGGAAGCGCACCTGATGTCCAGCCTGAAATCCAAAGCGTACCGTCTGTCGGTCATGGCCGCTGGCGTGGCCGGATTCCTCGCAGCCGGGTTGCCGCAGGCTTCGGCCCAGCAGATTCCGCAAGGCTGGTTCAAGGCCTGTTCGAAGCAGGAAGACGTCGATATCTGCAATGTGCAGAACATCGTCACTGCCGGCAACGGGCAGCTCGTCACCGGCGTCAGCATGATCGACCTGCGCGGGAAGGTGAACCGCAAGGTCTTCCAGGTGACCGTGCCCAGCGGCCGTCTCGTGCCTCCGGGCATCGCGCTCCAGGTCGATGGCGGCAAGGCCCAGAAGCTCGATTATGTCATCTGCTTCCCGGATCGCTGCGTGGCCGAGGTTCCGATGACCGATCCGCTCGTCGCCTCGTTCAAGAAGGGTTCCGAGATCGTTCTGACCTCGATCAACTTCCAGAACCAGCCGAACCCGATCAAGATTTCGCTTGAGGGCTTCACCGGCGCCTTCGAAGGACCGGCGATGCAGGCCTCCGATCTGGAGGAGCGCCAGAAGAAGCTTCAGGAGTTCGTCTCCAAGAACAACGAGGACTTCGCCAAGAAGCTCAAGGAAGAACAGGAAAAGGCCAAGGCCTCGGGCAACTGATCCCGGTCGGTTCCAGAAATTCTATAAAAAGGCCCCGCTCGGCGGGGCCTTTTTCATATCCATGCAAGCCGGCTTCATTCATGCGTCCGTCATGACGTCCGCATAGATCACACCCGACACGTTCGACGGAGTGATTCTGATGCGAATGTTCTGGATGCGCCTGGCGCTGGCCATCGTCTGCCTGCCGCCCGCCAGCGCGATATCCGGCGAAAGCCGGGTGGACGAGATACTGGAGCGGTTCGGGCAGGCCAACCGCTGGCGGGACCATGTCATGATCGTGGCGCACCGGGCAGGCGGCCTGCGCGAAGGCAAGGCGCTCTATCCTGAAAATTCTCTGGCGGCGCTGGAAGCCTCGATCGCGGATGGCGCGGAAATGGTGGAGGTCGATGTGCGCCGTTCCGCCGATGGCGCGTTTGTGGTCATGCATGACAGTTGGCTCGACCGCACCACCACCTGCAAGGGCGAGGTGGCTCCGCGCACTCTGGCGCAATTGCGCGAATGCAACCTGATCGTGGAAGCGACCGGCGAGGTCACGAACGAGGTCGTGCCGACGCTGGCCGAATTTCTGTCGGCCGCCAGGGGACGCATCCTCGTCAACATCGACAACAAGCTGGACAGGAACGAGTTTCCGGCAATGGCCGCGGTTGCCCGCGATCTCGGCATGGCGCGACAGGTGGTGATCAAGGAGAACCTGTGGAACGCGCAGCGCCTTTCCGGGGCGCAGGAAATGATGCGGCGTACCGGCGATGACATTCACTTCATGCCGATCATCGCGGACGATGCGGTTCGCGAGGTGGAGTTCGCCGAAACCGTGCAGGTCGCTCTCGCGTCCCATGCCATGGAACTGATCAACTGGCGTGCGGGGAGTGATCTCCTGACCGCGAATGGCGGCCCGCTGTTTTCCAGCAGGATGCGCGCGCTGGCGGTGCGCGGCGACTGGCACATCTGGGCCAACACCTATGCCATCGTGAACAAGCCGGGCGGGTTCCTGTCAGGCGGACGTGGCGACGAACTGGCGACGCTGGCCAGCCTGCCGGCGGAAAGCTGGGGATTCTGGGCCGAGCGCGGAGCGACCATAATCCAGACCGATGAGCCGTTTGCGGCCATCGAATGGCTGGCCGCAAACGGCTATCGTCTTCCTTACGAGGCCGACGCCGTTGAACTGGCGGGACACGCCGCAAATATCAACTGATTGCGCCGGCTGGCTTGCCCGAATGCAAAAAGGCCGCCCGAAAGGCGGCCTTTTCGATGAAACGGAAAAGCGTTTTGCTTAGCGCTTCGAGAACTGGAACGAACGGCGGGCCTTGGCGCGGCCGTACTTCTTGCGCTCGACCACGCGGCTGTCGCGGGTGAGGAAACCACCCTTCTTGAGGACGCCGCGCAGTTCCGGCTCGTAGTAGGTGAGAGCCTTGGAAATGCCGTGGCGCACGGCGCCGGCCTGACCCGAAAGGCCGCCGCCGGCGACGGTGGCGACGATGTCGTACTGGCCGACGCGGTTGGCTGCGACGATCGGCTGGTTCAGGATCATCTGCAGGACCGGACGCGCGAAATACTTGTCCTGTTCCTTGCCGTTGATGACGATCTTGCCGGAGCCGGGCTTGACCCATACGCGGGCGATGGCGTCCTTGCGCTTGCCGGTGGCGTAGGCGCGGCCCGACTTGTCGAGCTTCTGGACATGGACCGGCGCGGCCGGCTGCGAGGTCTGGGCGACGGAGCCCAGTTCCGCGAGCGAGGAGAGCTGCTCAGCCATTACTTGACCTTCTTGTTCTTGGCGTTCAGCGCGCCGACGTCGAGCGTCTCGGGCTGCTGGGCCGTGTGGGGGTGTTCGGCGCCCGCATAGACGCGCAGGTTCTTCATCTGGCGGCGGCCGAGCGGGCCGCGCGGAATCATGCGCTCGACGGCTTTCTCAAGAACGCGCTCCGGGAAGCGGCCCTCTATGATCTGGCGCGCAGTGCGCTCCTTGATCCCGCCGGGATGGCCGGTATGCCAGTAGTATTTCTTGTCGGTATACTTGTTGCCCGTGAACAGCACCTTGTCGGCGTTGATGATGATGACATTGTCGCCATCGTCGACATGGGGGGTGAAGGTGGGCTTGTGCTTGCCGCGCAGACGGTTGGCGACGAGAGAGGCGAGGCGGCCGACGACGAGACCTTCGGCGTCGATCAGCACCCACTTCTTCACCACGTCCGCAGGCTTCTGCGAAAAGGTTGTCATGGTTCTGTTTCCGGTTGAGACCTGCCCGCCTTGCGGCCGACATGGCGTTTCTTGTTGCTTGGATTGGCGGCTTTCGTCGCCAATGACAAACCGCAGCCCGAAGGCCGCTGTCTGCATCGCGGCTTATAGGGGAGGAGGCCGCCAGCGTCAAGCGGTCGGAGCGGCTCCATTATTAAAAATATAAAGTGAAAACAATATGTTGCGTGTGTGGTGTTATTTTACCTCACGATTTTTCCGCACGGTGTGCGGGCGGAATCGAGTAGGTGCCGGTTGCATGGGCGACGCTGTGCCTGTCCGGGCCCGCCACGATATCGGCGTCGAACACCATGAGGCTCCTGCCAAGCTTGAGGATGCGGCAATGGGCGTCGACGGGGCCGGCTTCGGCCTTGCGCATGAAGTTGATGTTGAGATTGGTCGTCACCGAAAGTGCATCCGCTCCGGCATGGGTCAGCACCAGCACATAGCCGCCGATATCGGCAAGCGTGAACAGATTGGGGCCGGAAACCGTTCCGCCCGGCCGCAAATGCCGCTCGTCGGCGTTCAGCCGCACCGTGCAGCCGCCGGGAAAGACGTCGATCGCCTCATAGGCGCGCCCGCCTTCGTTCAGTTGCGGATAGACGTAGCCCATCAGGTCGTTGACTTCTTCGGTGGTAAGGGTCGGCTGATGGGTGGTCTGGGCTGGCATGGCTTGGCTCCGGTCGAATGGAGCCTATGAGAAGCACATTCGCGCAGTGATTTTCAACAAGGGCGGGCAGATTGACGCCCCCACATCAATGGATGGTGGCCGCCTGCGGCCCCGAAGCGAATGCTGAAATAATATTCCGACCTTTCGCCGCCAGACGGGATTTTTGTTCCAAAGAAGTCGCGAGTGTGGTGTTTTGCCCTTTGCAACTTGCTTTGCTGATCTCAATGATAGCAAGGAGTTTCCGATTTTCCCTTTCTGGAGGAATGAAATGTCGCAGAACGCCCCCGGCTTCAACACGCTCGCCGTTCATGCAGGCGCCAAGCCGGACCCGACCACCGGCGCGCGTGCGGTCCCAATTTATCAGACCACATCCTACGTCTTCAACGATGCCGATCATGCCGCGTCGCTGTTCGGGTTGCAGGCATTCGGCAACATCTACACCCGCATCATGAACCCGACCCAGGCCGCTCTGGAAGAGCGCGTGGCCGCGCTGGAAGGCGGCACCGCCGCGCTTGCCGTGGCCTCCGGCCATGCGGCGCAGCTTCTGGTGGCGCACACGCTGCTCAGGCCGGGTGAAAACTTCGTGGCCGCCCGCCGTCTCTATGGCGGCACGATCAACCAGTTCGGCCATGCCTTCAAGAATTTTGGCTGGGAAGTACGCTGGGGCGACCCGCAGGACGTTTCGACCTTCGAAGCCCAGATCGACGAAAAGACCAAGTTCATCTTCGTCGAAAGCCTTGCCAACCCGAACGGCGAGTTCGTGGATATCGCCGCCTTGGCCGATGTGGCGCACAGACATGGTCTGCCGCTGGTCGTCGACAACACGCTGGCCTCGCCCTATCTGGTGCGCCCGATCGAGCATGGCGCAGACGTCGTCGTCCACTCGCTGACCAAGTTCATCGGCGGTCACGGCAATTCCATCGGCGGCATTATTGTCGACGGCGGCACCTTCGACTGGTCGAAGTCCGGCAAGTATCCGATGCTGTCGGAGCCGCGTCCGGAATATGGCGGCGTCGTCCTGCACGAGACCTTCGGCAACTTCGCTTTCGCCATTGCAACGCGCGTGCTGGGACTGCGCGATTTCGGTCCGGCTATCTCGCCCTTCAACGCCTTCATGATCCTCACCGGCCTTGAAACCCTGCCGCTGCGCATGCAGCGTCATTGTGACAACGCGCTGGCTGTGGCCGAATGGCTGTCGAAGCATCCCAAGGTGTCGTGGGTTTCCTATCCGGGCCTCGCTTCCGACCCGAACAATGCGCTGCAGAAGAAGTATTCTCCGCAGGGGGCAGGCGCTGTGTTCACCTTTGGCCTTAAGGGCGGTTACGACGCCGGCGTGAAGTTCGTCGAGGGTCTCGAACTGTTCTCGCATCTCGCCAATGTCGGCGACACCAAGTCGCTGGTCATCCACCCGGCTTCCACCACGCATCGCCAGCTCTCGGACGAGCAGAAGACGCTGGCCGGAGCCGGCCCGGACACGGTTCGCCTGTCCGTCGGCATCGAGGACGCGAAGGATATCATCGCCGATCTGGAACAGGCTCTGGCCAAGGCCTGATCTTCATGGCACGCAGGGCTCCGGATCAAACCGGAGCCCTTGCCATGTCCGAACCGAAGTTCCTCACCCTCGACATTTCCGGCATCGTGCCGGAAGCCGGGGCACCGGCGCCGGAGCGTATCGTTTCTGGAAATCCGCAATTCCGGACATGGAACGCCGAGGAGCGCGACGGGAGCCTCTACGCAGGCGTATGGGAATCGACGCCCGGCAAATGGCGCATCGAATACGACGAATGGGAGTTCTGTCACATCCTGTCCGGCGTTTCGGTGATCACGCAGGAGGACGGTGCAGCAAGGACAGTGCGCGCCGGCGATTCCTTTGTCCTGAGGCCCGGCTTCAAAGGAAGCTGGGAAGTCCTTGAAACGACTCGCAAGGAATATGTGATCCGTCTCTGACGAAACGACGTTTTCCGTCACCTCTGTGTCATGGGCGCGGAGTAGCTGCGGCTTGTCCTTCCAACAAGCCAAGGAGGCCTTCGTGGTCACTCGTCGTACAATCGTAAAGTCCGGAGCTGCGGCTGTGTTCTTCGCACCTTTTGCCGGTTTCGCCGTCACCAGCGCGGCCGCCCAGGGCGGCCCGCTGTTCCGCTTCGGCATCGTCGCCGATCCGCAATATGCGCCCGTGGCGCCGAACCTGAAATCCAACCGCTACTACTCCAACAGCCTGTGGAAGCTCTCCGAGGCGATCGAGGCTTTCAACAAGGAAGACCTTCAGTTCGTGGCGACGCTCGGCGATATTATCGACCGTCATTGGGAAAGCTTTTCCCATGTCCTGCCGCTTTATTCGAAGCTGAAGCACGAGCATTTCTTCGTGCTGGGCAACCATGACTATGACATCGCCGGGGAATATCTGGATTCGGTGACCCGCACCGTCGGCATGGAAAAGACCTATTACGATTTCACCGGCGGCGGCTACCGCTTCATCGTGCTGGACGGCAACGACGTCAGCACGTTCGCGCCGCCGCAAGGCGATCCGCGCCGTGAAATCGCAGCCGCGCGGCTGGAGGAGCTGAAGGCCGGGGGCGCGGAAAACGCTCAGAGCTGGAACGGCTCGCTGAGCGACGAACAATTCGCGTGGGCCGAGGAAACCATGAAGAAGGCGCAGGCCGCCGGCGAGAAGGTGATCGTCCTCAATCACTACCCGGTCTATCCGGCCAATGAGCATAATCTGTGGGATTCCGAGCGGATCGTGAAGATGCTCACCGGCTACGACAATTTCATCGCCTATTTCAACGGCCACAACCATGCCGGCAATTATGGCGAGATCGACGGCAAGCATTTCCTCAACTTCAAGGGCATGGTCGATACGCCCGACACCACGGCCTACGCGGTGGTCGATGTCTATGCCGATCGCCTCGAGGTTCGCGGCGTCGGCCGCGAGGAGAACCGCACGCTCGCGATCTGACGCCGTATCCTTGTCGATAATCAGGCGCCGGCTCGCATATGCGGGCCGGCGCGCTTCATTCGGGCTTCATTGCTTCGGTGGCGACCTTAACGGTAACCAGCCGCAGTCTCACCCTTGCGCAAGGGTGAGCGGCCATCCTATTTACGGGATGAGAAGTCAGAATGATTCAATCCCGGCCTTGCCACGCTTCCGTGCCGGTCCATCTCGACAAGGACACTTCATGAAAGACCCGATCGAAACCTACATGAACCTCGTTCCGATGGTGGTCGAGCAGACCAACCGCGGCGAGCGGGCCTATGATATCTTTTCGCGTCTTCTGAAAGAACGCATCATTTTCATCACCGGGCCGGTCGAGGACGGCATGGCGACGCTGGTCTGCGCCCAGCTTCTGTTCCTTGAGGCCGAGAATCCGAAGAAGGAAATCTCGCTCTACATCAATTCGCCCGGCGGCGTGGTCACGAGCGGCATGGCCATTTACGACACCATGCAGTTCATCAGGCCGGCCGTTTCGACGCTGTGCATCGGCCAGGCCGCCTCCATGGGTTCGCTGCTGCTGTGCGCGGGCGAGAAGGGCATGCGCTTCGCCACGCCCAATGCGCGTATCATGGTTCACCAGCCCTCCGGCGGCTTCCAGGGCCAGGCTTCGGACATCGAGCGCCATGCGCAGGACATCATCAAGCTGAAGCGCCGCCTAAACGAAGTTTACGTCAAGCACACGGGCAAGGACTACGAAACCATTGAAAACACGCTCGACCGCGACCATTTCATGACTGCGGATGAAGCGCTGGCGTTCGGGCTCATCGACAAGGTGCATTCCACGCGTGAGGCGTCCGAGGCGGACACCGCTTCGGCCTGACGGGCGGCGGTGGCTGAAATGTCGCGCTTTTGAGACCCTTTGCGGCATTTCGGCCACAATTTGCTGTTCCCACAGCCCACGCGATTGCCTACGTTAAGGCAATGTTGATTTTCGACGGCTTAGCTTCACCAAGAGCTGCGGGAATCATTGCCACGTTTTCTGGTTGGTGTTTCGTACAGAATGTGTTGCGGGTGCCAAGGGAAGCCGATGGCGGCGGAACCCGGGCGCACGGGAATGCGTCTGCCGGCCAGACCACCGGCGGACGGTCATGAAAGGACTGGAAGATGAGCAAGGTCAGCAACGGCGGCGGCGGAGATTCCAAGAACACGCTCTATTGCTCGTTCTGCGGCAAGAGCCAGCACGAAGTGCGCAAGCTGATCGCCGGTCCCACCGTCTTCATCTGTGACGAGTGCGTCGAACTTTGCATGGACATCATCCGCGAGGAGAACAAGACCTCGATGGTGAAGTCGCGCGAAGGCGTGCCCACACCACAGGAAATCATCAATGTTCTCGATGATTACGTGATCGGTCAGCCCTATGCGAAGCGCGTGCTGTCTGTCGCGGTGCATAACCACTACAAGCGCCTCGCCCATGCCGGCAAGAGCAATGACGTCGAGCTTTCGAAGTCCAACATCCTGCTGATCGGCCCGACCGGCTGCGGCAAGACGCTGCTCGCGCAGACGCTTGCCCGCATCATCGACGTGCCCTTCACCATGGCCGACGCCACGACGCTCACCGAGGCGGGCTATGTCGGCGAGGATGTCGAGAACATCATCCTGAAGCTGCTCCAGTCCGCTGATTACAATGTCGAGCGCGCCCAGCGCGGCATCGTCTATATCGATGAGATCGACAAGATCAGCCGCAAGTCGGACAACCCCTCGATCACCCGCGACGTGTCGGGCGAGGGCGTGCAGCAGGCGCTCTTGAAGATCATGGAAGGCACGGTCGCCTCCGTGCCGCCGCAGGGCGGCCGCAAGCACCCGCAGCAGGAATTTCTGCAGGTCGACACGGCCAACATCCTGTTCATCTGCGGCGGCGCCTTCGCCGGGCTCGACAGGATCATCTCCGATCGCGGCCGCAAAACCTCCATCGGCTTCGGCGCCTCCGTGGCTTCGCCGGAGGAGCGTCGCACCGGCGAACTGTTCCGCATGGTGGAGCCGGAAGACCTGCTCAAGTTCGGCCTGATCCCCGAGTTCGTCGGCCGCCTGCCGGTTCTGGCCACGCTTGAGGATCTCGACGAGACCGCGCTGGTGCAGATCCTGACCGAGCCGAAGAATGCGCTGGTGAAGCAGTATCAGCGCCTGTTCGAGATGGAGAATGTCGAGCTGACCTTCCACGAGAACGCGCTCTCCGCCATCGCTCGTCGCGCCATCGAGCGCAAGACCGGCGCTCGCGGCCTGCGCTCCATCATGGAAGCGATCCTGCTGGACTCCATGTTCGAGCTGCCGGCGCTGGAAGGCGTTCGCGAAGTCGTGATCTCGGAAGAGGTGGTGTTGGGCAATGCGCGTCCGCTCTACATCTACTCCGACGCCAAGGAAAAGAAGGGTAACGTCAGCGCCTGACGCTATCGGGCCCGGAAACCGTCAACCGGTTTCCGGGCTTCCTTTGTCGCAGGCGTCATGACGGGCTCATCCGCAAGGCAGAAAGACCGGACAAGTTCAGGATCAGGCCCGGCGGCATCGGGCTTGAGTGGGGCGCGCCAGAAGCCGCTTTCACACCTCCATCCGGTTCATGGCGCATATCGCCACTTGATCTTTGCTTTGCCGGCATCCACCTAACGGGTGAGTTCGGGGCTGAAGTCCGCGCTGCGTAAGCCTCCGTCGCGATCGGTGGTAGGCGGAACGATCCCCGGTCGTTAATATAGGAGTCGCGTTCGGCTTAAGGCGTGCGCGAAGGAAAGGTTTGACAATGGCCAAAACAGCCCGGTCCGCAAGCAACGGTGTGTTCGCAGTCCTCCCGCTGCGCGACATCGTGGTCTTCCCGCATATGATCGTGCCTCTCTTTGTCGGCCGCGAAAAGTCGATCAAGGCGCTGGAAGAGGTGATGGGTCAGGAAAAGCAGATCCTGCTCGCCACCCAGATGAACGCCGCTGACGACGATCCCGAAGCCGACGCCATCTACGAGGTGGGCACGCTCGCCAATGTGTTGCAGCTTCTGAAGTTGCCCGACGGCACCGTCAAGGTGCTTGTCGAGGGCACCGCGCGTGCGCGCGTCGACAGTTTCACCGATCGCACGGACTTCCATGAGGCGCACGCTTCTGCGCTGGAGGAGCCGGAAGAGGATGAGGTCGAGGTCGAAGCGCTCGCCCGTTCCGTGATCGCGGACTTCGAGAACTATGTGAAGCTGAACAAGAAGATATCGCCCGAGGTGGTAGGCGCCGCCAGCCAGATCGACGATTATTCCAAGCTCGCCGATACGGTTGCCTCGCATCTCGCCATCAAGATTCCCGAGAAGCAGGAAATGCTCTCCACGCTTTCCGTGAAGGAGCGTCTGGAGCGCGCCATGGGCTTCATGGAGGCGGAGATTTCCGTCCTTCAGGTGGAAAAGCGCATCCGCTCGCGCGTCAAGCGCCAGATGGAGAAGACGCAGCGCGAATACTACCTGAACGAACAGATGAAGGCGATCCAGAAGGAGCTCGGCGAAGGCGAGGACGGCCGCGACGAGGCGGCCGAGCTGGAAGCGCGCATCAAGAAGACCCGGCTTTCCAAGGAGGCGCGCGAGAAGGCGGAAGCGGAGCTGAAGAAGCTGCGCACCATGTCGCCCATGTCGGCTGAGGCCACCGTGGTCCGAAACTATCTGGACTGGCTGCTGTCGATTCCGTGGGGCCGCAACTCTAAGGTCAAGCAGGACCTCAACTTCGCGCAGGACGTGCTCGATTCCGATCACTATGGCCTCGACAAGGTCAAGGAGCGCATCGTCGAGTATCTTGCTGTGCAGAGCCGCCAGAAGAAGCTGAAAGGCCCGATCCTGTGCCTCGTCGGCCCTCCCGGCGTCGGCAAGACCTCGCTCGGCAAGTCCATCGCCAAGGCGACTGGGCGCGAATTCGTGCGCATGGCGCTCGGCGGCGTGCGTGACGAGGCCGAAATCCGTGGCCACCGGCGCACCTATATCGGGTCGATGCCCGGCAAGGTCATCCAGTCGATGAAGAAGGCGAAGAAGTCCAATCCGCTCTTCCTGCTCGACGAGATCGACAAGATGGGCCAGGACTTCCGCGGCGATCCGTCCTCGGCTCTGCTGGAGGTTCTTGATCCCGAGCAGAACGCCTCCTTCATGGACCATTACCTCGAGGTCGAATACGACCTGTCGAGCGTGATGTTCGTGACGACGGCGAACACGCTGAACATCCCTGCGCCTCTCATGGACCGCATGGAGATCATCCGTATCGCCGGCTACACGGAGGACGAGAAAGTCGAGATCGCCAAGCGGCATCTTCTGGCCAAGGTTGTGCGCGACCACGCGTTGCAGCCGAAGGAATTCTCGGTTTCCGATGACGCCATCCGCGCCATCATCCAGACCTATACCCGCGAGGCGGGCGTACGCTCTCTGGAGCGGGAGCTGATGAAGCTCGGCCGCAAGGTCGTGACCGAGATCCTGAAGACCAAGAAGAAGTCGGTTAAGATCACCAAGGACAACCTTGCGGACTATCTTGGTGTGGAGCGCTACCGCTTCGGCATGGCCGAGACCGACGATCAGGTGGGCGTCGTCACCGGTCTGGCATGGACCGAGGTCGGCGGCGAACTGCTGACGATCGAGGGCGTCATGATGCCCGGCAAGGGTCGCATGACCGTTACCGGCAACCTGAAGGATGTCATGAAGGAGTCCATCTCTGCGGCGGCGTCCTATGTCCGTTCGCGGGCCATCGATTTCGGCGTGGAACCTCCGCTGTTCGACAAACGTGACATTCACGTCCACGTTCCTGAAGGCGCGACGCCCAAGGACGGCCCTTCGGCCGGCGTGGCCATGGTCACGGCTATCGTTTCGGTGCTTAGCGGCATTCCGGTGCGGGCCGATGTGGCGATGACCGGTGAGATCACGCTGCGCGGCAGGGTGCTGCCGATCGGCGGGTTGAAGGAGAAGCTGCTGGCCGCGCTTCGCGGCGGTATCAAGAAGGTTCTGATCCCGGAAGAGAACGCCAAGGATCTGGCCGAGATACCGGACAACGTGAAGAACGGTCTGGAGATTGTTCCGGTGAGCCGTGCCGGCGAGGTGCTGCGGCATGCGCTGGTTCGCATGCCGGAGCCGATCGAGTGGGTGGAGCCGGTGAACACGCCGGCCGCCGTGGACGCTTCTGACGACGCCGCAAAGTCGCTCGCGCATTAGCGCTCGCTCACATTGCAGCGCACCAATTGAAAAGGCCGGGCCTCCACCCGGCCTTTTTGCTCGAAAAGCCCGGAAAACGGGGGATTTTAAGGGCTTCAATCTGGATTTTCGCTTGGTTGCGGCTGCGCTTCTTTCTAAAGTTCGGCTCCTGCCGGATGAGTCTTTCGTGCCGGTTTTCTCATGGAAGGGAAATTTTATGAACAAGAACGAACTGGTGTCCGCTGTCGCCGAAGCCGCGAAACTCTCCAAGGGTGATGCGCAGTCGGCGGTCGATGCGGTGTTCTCCGTCATCACCGGCGAACTGAAGAAGGGTGGGGACGTCCGGCTTGTCGGTTTCGGTAATTTCTCGGTGTCGCAGCGGGCCGAGTCGACCGGCCGCAACCCGCAGACCGGCGCCGAAGTGAAGATCCCGGCCCGTACGGTGCCGAAGTTCACGGCAGGCAAGGGCCTCAAGGACGCCGTCAACTAGGCGAAGCCACCGCAGAGAGGCAGCACCTGCCTCGTTCGCGATCTCCAAAACCCCGCCGCATGCCGGCGGGGTTTTTCTTTGTTTCACCGCGTGACTGAATTTGATTGCCGATGCGGTTCGTCGCGGCGGTTTTGGGTTATCTTGCGGGCCGGGCGGATGGCGAGGCTGAGGAGGAGCCTTTGGCCATTGACCGGCGCGCATCGTTGCGACAGCGGTTGCTGGCAGTCGTCGTCGCCAGTGTTGGCGCGGCTGCGGCCGCTACCGTCTCTTTTGCGCTAAGCGTTTATGAAGCGGCGCATCCGCAACCGTTGCGCGAGGTCGGCGCAAACGAACCCGTCGATACCGGCCAGTGGATCGTCACCCTTCTTGAAGCCCGGATCGATGATGTCGCGCCGAACGGCCGGACGCCGGCAGAACCGAAAAAATTCCTGAGCGTTGGGTTCGATCTCAACAATCGCTCCGCCGCCACCAGCGCCGCCTTTTCAAACCTTCTCATGCTGGATTCTGTGATCCAGGGAGCCGCCGGCCCGGAGTTCTATAGCGCCAGGGACCGACGGATGATCGCCGGGCTGCATCCGGACATGCCGGAAAGGATAATGGCCGTATGGGAGTTGTCCGCGGCGCAACCCCCGCCCGCAACCGTCCGCTTGCTGATCGGCAGC
Organism: Aquamicrobium ahrensii; assembly: GCF_040545755.1. Lineage (NCBI taxonomy): Bacteria > Pseudomonadati > Pseudomonadota > Alphaproteobacteria > Hyphomicrobiales > Phyllobacteriaceae > Aquamicrobium > Aquamicrobium ahrensii. The sequence goes on along the minus strand of NZ_JBEPMN010000004.1, from coordinate 174,197 downwards.
CAGATCTACAAGCGCCGTGACAATTTCTATGGAGCCTCCAACTGGCTTGATCGTGACCCTATCGCTGTGGCGAACTTGCCGGTTCTCGGCAGCGGGCAGGTCCGGTGACGCCAGCAGCCATGCGGGCCGTCCTCGCCGTCACCATCGCCGCAGCCTTGCTCTACGGCATGCAACGGACCACTCCCTATTTCAGCGATATCACCTCGCCGGTTTCGGTGCGTGGGGTGCAAGGCAAAAGAGTGGAGGCGGACAGTTTCGCGGCCGCAATAGCGCGGGTGCGACTGGCGAGGGAGCTTGTCATTCCCGGCTTTCCCGAGGACAGGACCCTCACTTCGTCCTCCGGTATCTGGGTGGTTGTCGAAGGTGCTGCCGAGGCCTTGCAGCAAAGCCTCGCCCTTGCCTCTGCGACCTGGCTTTCGCGCGACGGCATACGATATGCAATGAGCTCGCGCACCGGCGCGCTTGGCGGGGAGCCGGGAACCGAACAATTGCAACCAGGCATACCGCGCCCGCTGCTGATGGTGTTCGAGGTGCCTGAAAGGCAATTGGCGGGTGCGACCGTCATCATATCGCCCATCCGCACGACGGCGCTGGTTCAGGAGGTGCATGTCGCATTGACCGAAATTCCGGAGCCCGTGCATGGCCGCATCATCATCAGGCGGGGCAGCCGCCTGCTGCCGTGGCGACTGGAGGCGCAGTGATGGCCGCCTCCGGGGCCGGTGGTGGGGAACGGCGATCCCGATGGCTCGGTCTTGCGGGGCTGGCAATCGCGTTGCCTGTGGCGATCCTGCTGCATTCGGGCGACGGCATCCCTGCGTGGGTTGCACGAAGAATGCTGAGCCCGACGGTGATCGAGCGCGGCGAAACGCATCAGTTTCATGGTGCGCAATGGCGGCTGACCGGCCTGAGCAGACTGAAAGGCGAATTTCCCGGCACCGTTCTGGTCGTCGCGGAGTTCGAGGCGCGGGTGGAGAACCCCGAACTTCTGGCGGCAAAGGGGAATTGTATGATTCACCTTGGCGACAGTTCGGGCCGTCGCTGGTTCCCTCTGTTCCTGCCGGAATGGAAAGTGCGTCAAGCTCTGGCGACGGCGGCTGAGAAGCCCAGATGCGGCTCATTGGAAACGATGGCTGTGGGGCGGAACCTTGCCATGGCGGAGGTTTTTCTGGTCCCGGATACGGTGGAAAATCCCACGCTCACGGTGCGCCTATCCTCTGTTGCGGATCAGGAGATGCGCTTCAGGTAGCATGGGCTTCCGTGACCGGCGTCTCACGGTGGGCGTCGGCCACCGCATATTCCAGAACTCCAGCCAGAAGCGATATACGAACGGCGTCAAGCAGGATTCCGCCGTTCAGTTCGCTGGGGCTTCCCACGAAAATGTCCAGCATTGGTGAAACGACCTGCCACGTATCCGGTTCGAAAGGCGGCAGCCAGTGGGTCGCGCCATACCAGGCCCACGCGCCGATCCAGCCGATTGCCCTGTAAGCCACGATGAAGGTGAGCAGAGTGCACAGACCAGCGCCGAGCAGCAGTTTCAGGCAGGTCCATACGGGGCGGTAGCGGGAACGATAGCTTCCGAAGAAATGGGCGAGAAAATCACGCAGCCAGCCGCGCCAGCTTCCCGAGCGCGAAGGTGAAGGTGCGCCGGCGGCGGGCGCGGCGGAGAGGTCGTAGCCGTAGACGATTGCAGCGAGCACCAGCCATATGAAGGGCAGCAGAGCATAGAAGAAAAGGCCCTGCATCTGATCGGCCGGTGGGGCCGGGCGAAACTCCACCGGCACGAAAGTTTCCGCCGCCTGCGCCGCCGTCACGATAAGCGCAGCAGCTTCCTCCAGAAGGCTACCGGCCCCAAGCCAGCTTATGAAATCGTTTTTCCATCGGTCGAGAGCGTAGAGACCGATGAATATCCAGCTCGCATCGGCTGCAATCATAAGCATCCGCCAGCCAATGGCTTGTGAGCGCGCCGCCATGTGCTTGGCGGCCCAGCGGGCCAGCCAGCACAGCACGATCGATGCGATCAGACCACCGGAGCGAAGCAGTTCGAATATCTGCATACGCTCCCCCGGCAGCAGGCGCTCGTAGGCCAGGCGCGAATACTCCCGGACTGTGTCTCCCAGAAAGCCCCATGCCGCATAATAGGCGAAGAAGGGCAGAAGCACGGCCGCGGTCAGCGCCAGCATCCTGCCGTTGGCCTGTTTTCCTCCTGAGCGGGCGTCGGGCGACGCATTCGCTTCACGCAAACGGGAAAGGGCGGGCAGCCCCGGCAGGAGCAGAGTGAACATCGCCACCACCACGAGAAGCTTCGCCAGAACCACCAGCGACAGCACGACCATCCCGCCGAGTGGATAGCGCAATCCTGTCGTCACAGCGGCGTCGAGAAGAAGATCGCGGGCGATGTAACCGAGCGCGCCGATCAGCAATAGTTGCGGCCAGAATCGTCGCAAGAGCCGCACTGTCAGGGTAAGCGGCCGCAGGATCTCGTCCGTGGCTGTCATGAGCGCAGGTTAGAGCATTTCCCGCCCGGTGGAATCACAAGAAAAATTACCAGACGTTGCACAACTGCGGCTGCAACTCACCGATTGGATCGTCTGTCCGGGAAAGGGGGCTGCGCCGCTTCAGGATTCAGGCGAACGCACATGCCTGCCAGGATCTTTCCGAAGGAAAATGGGATATTGAATCTGAAACACAAACCTGCCGTTCGTGTTCAGAGTCTTCTTCAAGCTGTTATTGCTAACTTGTTGAAAAATGGCGCGAGTGACGGGGCTCGAACCCGCGACCTCCGGCGTGACAGGCCGGCACTCTAACCGACTGAGCTACACCCGCGCTTTGACGAACACCGTTGATGTGTGCGTCGTTGGCGGGTGGATAAGGGGTTCCCATGCAGGTGTCAAGCGCCGCAACGACGGTTGTGTGAAAAGTTCGGATGTTTTTCTCCAAAGCCTCGTTCCGGCTCTCTTTCACCACAGGCCAAACCGTGGAATTGCGCCTTGGGGCTTGCGAACTGGACCGGAACTGCTTAATGGTCCGGCCCGCTGGGGGCGATTAGCTCAGTTGGTAGAGCGCTTCGTTTACACCGAAGATGTCGGCGGTTCGAGTCCGTCATCGCCCACCATTTTCCATATCTCACGGCAGTTTGCTTCGCGCACGCCTCCGATGGGGCGGGCGAAAGCCCGGGCCGAGGTCGCGGCCTTGTTCCGGTTCGCGGATGCTCCACTCACCTCCACCATATCTACTGTTTCCGCAGGGCGGCGGAAACCTGCCCCAGAAATTTCATGCCGGATTCTGCCCCATGCGTCGTCAGGGTGTTATTCGGGTCCGGAGCGACGCAGCAGGAGATGCGCACGGCCACTGTGACGGGACCAATTGCGGGGTGAAACGATGCCCGTCCTTGAGCCCAAATTCCTGAATGGCTTACAGCTTTTCGCCTGGCAACTTGCTCGCCTGCCTCACCCAGTCGCTGAATTGCGCTTCATCGAACTGACCTTCCCAGATATCGAGATAGCGCACTTCGGGATGTTTGGACTTGCTCGGCGGCACCGGATCAAGCGAGTCGCCACGGAAGAACGTCACCTTCACGTATTTCGTGAAGCAGTGAAGGCTGAGGAACCACAAATCGTCCTCGTTTCCATAGAAGGGTGAATTCCACTTGACCGCTTTTCGGACGCCGGGAACGGTCTGCATGACGATTTCGTCGATGCGCCGGCCGATCTCGCTTTTCCATCCGGGCATGGCGGATATGTATGCCTGCACGGGCTCGTCTCCATAGCCCTTGGCGATCTGTGGATTGCCGCCGGAAAGGAGCTTTGGCCCCGAAGTGTCGCCTGGGTTCGCCATGGAAAGCTCCCGCAAGATATTGGCGCGACCCCCACCGGGTGGCAAGGAAATCACATGGAGCGCTCGCCGGCAAGCGCCAGGAGCAGACCGCCGGGGCAGCCTTACAGATACTGCTGTATTGCCTTGCCTGCTTTCAGGAAGCGAAGCGGGTTGAGGGCCGTTCCATTATGGCGAACTTCGTAGTGGAGATGGGGGCCGGTCGAGCGGCCGGTATTTCCGGAGCGCCCGATGACGTCGCCCGATTCGACCTTCTGGCCGACCGCCACCGAGATGCGGCTGAGATGCGCATAGCGGGTGGAGAAGCCCTGGCCATGGTCGACTTCCACCATACGCCCGTAACCGCCGTTCCAGCCTGCCTTCACCACCGTGCCGGGGGCGGTGGCCTTTGCGTCCATGCCGACGGGAGCGCGGAAATCCATGCCTGAGTGAAATGCGGCCGAGCCGATCAGCGGATCGCGGCGCACCCCGAAGGTGCTGGTCACCGCATGGCCGGGAGCGGGATTGGCCAGCGGCAGGCGCCGCGCCTCATGCTTGACATGGCTCAGCGCCTGCAGCGCTTCGTCCAGTTCCTTGAGCCTGGTGTCGAAGATGGTGGCGTTGTCCATGAGAATGAGCGGGCCGCCGACGTTGCTTCTGGTCGCGCCGTCCTGCGCGAAATCCAGATCGACGGGTAATCCGGCGGCTTCAAGCGTGTTGGAAATCGCATCCGCGCTTTCCGAAGCCGCATCGGCCAGCTGCGATATATGCGCAAGCTGGTCGTCTTCTATGGCCTTGAGCGATCGGTTGATGGCCACGAAAACTTTGTCGGCCCGGTCGGCCTCGGAGCCAGATGGTTCGGCACGCGCATGGGCCATGGCGACCGGCGCTGGCGTATCTCCCGTGCGGGTCGTCCAGTTCGCGAAGGGGGAACCGTCCACCGCCGCCGCCTTGACTGGCTTTTCGACGCGCTCGATTGATCCGGTGATTTCGGGCGTGATGGCCTGCCGCTCCGCCGGGAGAGGCGCGGTCAATGGCAGATTGCCGCCGATCTCGCGTCCTGCCCGGTCGAGAACAGGCCCGAGCCGGCCGTGGCGATCGGTCAGCCGACTCTGGCGTTCGATCAGCTCGGTAACCCTGGTTTCCATGAGCTGCTGGTCGAGCAGTTGCCGGCTGGTGATACGGTCCACCTGCGCGCGCAGCGCCGAGATACGGTCTTCATAGGCTTGCTGGATGCGTGCCTGTCGTGCTGTCGAGGCGCTGATGATGTTGTCGCGCAGCACGAGATAAGAGGTCGCGCCGAGGTATCCAAGGGAGAGCGCCATGACGGCGGAGCCGACGATGGCGGCCACCCACGGACGAATGGTGAAATGGCGGATTTCGTCGCCATGCGCGATGATGACCGTATGGGGTTCCCTGCGCTTGCCGAACACCGCTGGCTGGACTGCTGTCACGATACGCCCCGTTAACCATGCCGTCCCTCGATTTATGCGGCGTTAGGGTTAACAAAGCTTTGTGCCGCAGACATATCGATGGAGATGGACATGAAAAACCCGCTGCCGGGGAGGGAAGGCAGCGGGCGGGGTTGGGCTAAAATGCGGGGAAGTTGGTCAGGTCATCCAAATATCCACCACAGGATGATGATCGGGATCGGAACGCCTATGACCCATAGCAGTATGCTGCGCATTTATGTCCTCCTTCGCTGGTCGTCGTTTCAACGCATGCAGGAGAGGAAAGGTTCCGCTCAGAGCGAGCGAACCGCTTCAAGAACCGCGTCTGCATGACCCTTGACGCGCACCTTGCGCCAGATTTCGGCAATACGCCCGTCGCGGCCGATGAGGAAGGTCGCGCGCTCGACACCCATGTAGCTGCGTCCATACATCTGCTTTTCCACCCACACGCCGTAGGCCTCGATCACCTTGCGTTCCTCGTCCGCTGCAAGTGCGACGGTCAACTCGTGTTTGGCCTTGAACTTGTCGTGTTTCTTCGCGCTGTCGGGCGAGATGCCGATCACAACGGCGCCGACCTTTTCGAACTCGGGTTTCAGGCGTGAAAAATCGATGGCCTCGCTGGTGCATCCGGCCGTGTCGTCCTTGGGGTAAAAATACACCACCACCGCCTGGTCGGCGAAATCCGAAAGCCGCACACTGCCGCCGCCGTCGCCGGGCAGCTCGAAGTATGGAGCCGTGTCACCGATGTTGAGCCCGATTTCCATGGTAGCGGTCATAGCTATGCCTTGTTTGAGGTTACGCGTGGAGTTTCACCCGATATATGGTTCTATCGGGATTCGCTCCAGAGTGCGTCCCTGAGACGCATGAGGCGCATGAAATGCGGCGAGCGATGGGGGAGCTGCCAGCCGCATGCCATTGGCGCGGCATTGGGATTTGGTGTGGGTCAGGAACTTCCACAGCACGAAAAGATCAGGTTTCGGCGTTCTGAGATCACCGATCTGAGTGCCCTGCCTTCCGCTGGCTGCGCTCCGCCTCTCGGGCGTGCCGTGTTCAGGCGCAGATTCAGGTGGTTGAAGCGTGCCGGTCTGGGCTTGGCTCTGCTTGCGGTTGTGATTGTTGCTGCTGTCTACGCCATCGGCGCTTCGGGATTGGGCACGGATCGCCTGCGTCAGGAAGCGGAAAGCGCCATCCGCAGGCTTGCGGAAACCGATGTGAAAGTGAGCGGCGGCTCGGCTGGCGTCACGCTCGATGGATCAAGCTTCCTCGCACTGCAGATCCGGGATCTAAGCCTGACCACAGCCGATGGCGGCAAGATGCTTGAGGCCGGCGCGGTGCGTTTCGGTATGCGGGCGCTGCCGCTGGTCACCGGCGAGGTCCGCCTGACCAGCGCAAGACTTTCAGATGCGCGTATCGATCTGGCTGCTTTCCCGTCCGGCAAGGGCGACTGGGTGGCTTCCCTGCGCGACACCCAGGGCCTGATCGACCCGGACAAGGTGCTCGCCGCCGTTTTCGATTCCGTTCGTGAGGTTCTCGATGCCGTCAAGATGGAGTCGGTGCGCGACATAAGGCTGGTCAACGTCGAATTGGCCTTGCCGGCCGATATCGGCATCCGTTCCGTGAAGATCGCCGATGCGGTTGTGCGGCAGGCTGGCTCCGACCGCATGGAATTGTCCACGAAAGCCATGGTCGACGGGCGCGCCGTCACCCTTGCCGGTGTTGCTGCGCGCGATCCGCAGACGCGACGCATCGTCGATCTCGACGCAACCGTCGAGGTTGCAGGCCCAAGGCTGGAAACCTTCTGGCCGGGCGGCGGCCATGAGCTTGGCGCCGGAACCCTGCGCCTGACGGGAAGCGAAGGCGTGGGCGAAACGGCTTCGAAACTGCAGGCTTCGCTGGAAGCGGAGGGCGCGGCGCTCGATTTCGGCCCGCGTGGCCTGCTGGCGGCCGAAATCTCGATGCAGGCGACGCTCGAGTCGGGCGTCAACAAGGTTGATGTCGGGCGTCTTCTGGTCAAGACGGGGCGTTCGAATTTCGCCTTTCAGGGATCGATCGGACCACGCCCGCCCCAGGTTTCGTCGGACGAGCGCCCGGCGTATCGTTACGATTTCGTAAGCGACGGCTCGACGCTTGCCCCGGACGATTCTTCGGAACCGGCGCTGCGTTTCCTCAGCCGTATCGCCGGCGTCTATGATGTGGAGAGCCGCAGGCTGATTGCCGACACCATCGCCGTGCGCTCCGGTGCGGGCGGGGAAGCCGTGGGCATGGCGACGCTGCAATTCGCCGAGGACAGGACGCCCGGCCTTTTCCTGGCGCTGAACGTCCACGACATGCCGGTCTCCCACGTCAAGCAGCTCTGGCCATGGATGGCCGCCGGCAGCGCCCGGCAATGGGTGCTGAAGAACCTGTTCGGCGGACGGGTTCCGCAAGCCAGCCTTCGTTATGACGTGCAGCCGGGGCGTCTGGGCAGCGGCGTGCCGCTGAGCGCGCAGGAGGTTTCGGGGCGGTTCGATGTAGAGGGCGCGCGCTTCGATACGGCCGGCCATATTCCGCCCGTGCGGGACGCCATAGGCCGGGTCGAGTTCGAGGGAACACAGGTCCGCATCTCGCTGGATTCCGGCACGGTCTACATGCCGAGCGGCCGTATCGCCGCGGCCAGCAACGGCACGCTGACGGTCGATGATGCAAATCAGCGCCCCGTCATCGGCAAGCTGGACATCGATGTCGAAGGCGATGCGGACGCCATTGTGGAACTCGCGTCTTACGAGCCGATCAACGCCATGCGCTATGTGGGCCTCAAGCCGGAAGAGTTTTCAGGCCGGGTGACGGGCAATGTGAAGGCGGACATTCCCCTCCATTCCGGTATCGACACGAGCAGGCTGAACTGGCTGGTCGCTCTCGACTACAAGGGGCTGGCGCTTGAGAACGAGTTCGACGGCCAAAAGGTGACAGACGCCGATGGCTCCATAATCGTCGATCCTCGCAAGGCGACAATCATCGCAACCGCAAAGCTCAATGATATTCCAGCTGAAGTGAGTCTGGTCGAACCCTTGAAGGCATCGGATGTCGCGCGCAGCCGCCAGGTCACGCTGATCCTCGACGACAAGCTGCGCGACAGGATGATGCCGGGCCTCTCCAGCATGCTGGAGGGCACGATAAAGGTGGCGTTGGAAAACAGGGCCGACGGCGCGCGTTCGGTCGCCACGGATCTCACGGCTGCGAAGCTGGTCCTGCCATGGGTGGGCTGGAGCAAGGGAGCGGGAGTTCCCGCCCAGGCGGCTTTCACGATGAAGACCGAAGGCGGCGGCGTCACGCGGCTGTCCGGTTTCAGCCTGGATGGCAAAAGCTTCTCCGCGGAAGGCGATGTGGTTCTTTCAGGCGGGGTTCTGTCTTCGGCGACCTTCGGCAAGGTACGGCTCAATCGGGATGACGACGTGGCCGTCTCGGTTCGCCGTACGGGTTCGGGCTACAAGGTCGACGTATCCGGAGCGGCGCTCGACGCGCGCGCCATCATCAAACAGTTTACCGCCGATCCGGGCGGTGCGGGCAAGGCGAGCAGCAAGGCGGACACTGTGTCGCTGACGGCCGATATCGGCAGGCTGACCGGCTTCCACAGCGAGATGTTGACGGGCCTCAAGCTCAGCTACAACGGGGCAGGGTCGCGGATAGACAGCCTTGAGGCCAGCGCCACGGCAGGCGAGGGGGCATCGGTCACAGCCAAGGGCGGCACGAGCGGCGCCCAGCGGAACCTGTCGATGCGATCGGCCGACGCCGGTGCGATCCTTCGTTTTCTCGATATCTATCGAAATGTGAGGGGCGGGGGCATATCGATCGCCATGCAGGGTTCCGGCGACGGCCCCTTGCGCGGGAAAATCGATGCGCGTGACTTCGTTGTCGTGGACGAGCCGAAGCTAGCTTCGATCGTTTCGACCGCGCCCGCCGGCGACAGCCGCAGCCTCAATCAGGCCGTGCGCGGCAACATCGATACGTCGCGCGTCCAGTTCGAGCGCGGCTCCACCGAGGTGGAGAAGGGGGTAGGCTATGTAAGGCTGGCCAACGGCGTTTTGCGCGGACCGCTGATCGGCACCACCTTTCAGGGCATTCTCTATGACCAGAACGACAATATGGACATGACCGGCACCTTCATGCCGGCCTATGGCCTGAACCGCATTTTTGGTGAACTGCCACTGGTCGGCGCGATTCTGGGCAATGGCCGCGACCGGGGCCTGATCGGTGTGACCTATCGTCTGCGCGGCAACCTCAGGAAACCGGAACTGGAGATCAACCCGCTATCGGTGATCGCCCCCGGCATCTTCCGTTCGATTTTCGAGTACAGATGAATGTCGGCCGCCAGAGCATCGGACCGAAAAGTGGAATCCGGACGCATGGCGCTCTGGTGGCGGCCGGCAATTCTTAGTCAGGCCGCACGAGAATGTGTTTTTTCTTGCCGAGAGAAAGCTTTGCGACATTTTCCGGATTCAGATCCTGAACTGTCACGAGGTGCTTCTCATCCGATACCGGCTGGTCGTTAAGGCGCACCGCCCCACCCTGCACATGCCGGCGGGCCTCGCCATTGGAGGAGGCGAGGCCGGCGCTCACCAGCAGCGACAGGATGCCGACGCCGCTTTCCAGCGTGGCGCGCGCCACCTTGACGGTGGGCAGGGATTGGGCCAGCGCGCCTTCCTCGAAGGTCTTGCGCGCCGTCTCGGCCGCCTGATCCGCCGCCTCGCGGCCATGCAGCTGGGCGGTGATTTCAGTCGCCAGAACTTTCTTGGCCTCGTTGATCTCCGCGCCGCCGAGCGCCGCCAGGCGCGCCACCTCGTCGAGCGGCAGCGTGGTGTAGAGCTTCAGGAAGCGCGCGACGTCGGCGTCTTCGGTGTTGCGCCAGTATTGCCAGAAATCATAAGGGCCGAGCATATCCGGATTGAGCCAGATCGCACCGCCCAGCGATTTGCCCATCTTGGCGCCCGAAGCGGTGGTCAGCAGCGGCGTGGTCAGCGCATAGAGCTGCGGCGTGCCCATGCGGTGGCCCAGGTCGATGCCATTGATGATGTTGCCCCACTGGTCCGAGCCGCCCATCTGGAGGCGTACGCCATAGCGCCTGTTCAATTCGACATAGTCGTAGGCCTGCAGGATCATGTAGTTGAATTCGAGGAACGACAGCGACTGGTCGCGGTCGAGTCTGAGCTTCACCGAATCGAACGACAGCATACGGTTGACCGAGAAGTGGCGGCCGACGTCGCGCAGGAATTCGAGGTAGTTCAGAGACAGCAGCCAGTCGGCGTTGTTGACCATCACCGCATCGCGCGGACCTTCCCCGAAAGTGAGGTAGTTGGAAAACACCTTCCTGATGCCGTCCATGTTGGACTGGATCGTTTCGGGCGTCATCAGCTTGCGCGCCTCGTCCTTGAAGGAAGGATCGCCGACCATGCCGGTGCCGCCACCCATCAGCGCGATCGGCCGATGGCCGGTCTGCTGCATCCAGTGAAGCATCATGATCTGGATCAGCCCGCCTGCATGGAGACTGGGCGCAGTCGGGTCGAAGCCGATATAGGCCGTCACCGTCTCTGTCGCGAAGAGTTGGTCGAGGCCGGTTTCGTCCGAAATTTGGTGGATGAAACCACGCTCGCTCATGATGCGCAGAAAATCGGACTTGAAGGCGGTCATTTTTCTATTCCCGAAAGCGCCGGCGAAAAGATGCCGGCGTGGCAAGTGTGACCGCGCGCGTTTAGCATCTGCGGGCGGGGAATCACAAGGACAGCGAGCCCAATGGCGACAATCTGCGCAATCGGCCTGATGAGCGGCACTTCAATGGACGGCATCGACCTCGCCATGCTGCGTACGGACGGCGTCGATATCGTCGAGCGTGGGCCAGGTCTGTCCGTGCCTTATGAAGCCGCTTTTCGCGATCGCATCGCGGCAGGGCTGGAGGTGGCGAAGCGGATTGAAACCCGCACCGATCGCCCCGGCGATCTTGCCGCGCTCGAAAGGGAAATCACCCGCCGGCACGCCGGGGCAGTGAAAGCTTTCCTCAATGGACAGGCGCGGGCATGGGGAAAACCCGAACTGATCGGTTTCCATGGCCAGACGGTGCTGCACCGGCCGCAGCAGGCACTGACCGTGCAGCTTGGCGATGGGCGGTTGCTGGCCGATCTCACCGGCCTGCCTGTGGTGTTCGACATGCGGGCCGAGGATATGCGCCATGGCGGGCAGGGGGCCCCGCTGGTTCCCGCCTATCATGCTGCGCTTGCACGCTCGCTGCCACGATTGACGGGAAAATTCCCGGTTGTTTTTGTCAATGTAGGCGGCATCTCGAACATTACATATGTGCCGCTGGAAGGCGATCCGGTCGCCTTCGATACGGGCCCCGGCAACGGGCTGATCGACCAATGGGTGGCGCGGGAAGCCGGCGTTTCCTTCGATGCCGATGGTGCGATAGCCGCGAAAGGAGTGGTGAACGAACAGATTGTCGGCCGCTATCTCGGCAAGCCGTTTTTCGCCGAGCCGGGTCCGAAATCGCTCGATCGAGGCGATTTCACGCTGGCCGAAGTCGATGGGCTGGAACTGGCTGACGGCGCGCGCACGCTGGCGGCAGTAACGGCCGCCGCAATTCTGAAAGCCGTTGAACATCTGCCGCAAGCGCCGGCATTATGGATCGTCTGTGGTGGGGGCCGCAAGAACCCGCACATCATGCACGAGCTGAGGGCAGGAGCGGAAGCCCTGGGCGCAGAGGTGATTTCCGCCGAGCAAGCCGATCTCGACGGCGACGCGACCGAGGCGGAAGCCTGGGCCTATCTGGCGGCGCGGTCGCTGAAAAGCCTGCCGCTCACCTTTCCGACCACGACGGGGTGCGGAAAGCCGGTGAGCGGCGGCGTTCTGGTGAAACCGTTACCTTAGGCGCTTGGGGCGCGGATCGGCCAGTTCGCCGGCAAGGCGGCGGTCCAGATAGTCGGCGCACTCCTCAAGCAGAAGATCTGCATCGCTGGTGAAGAAGTGGTTGGCTCCGGGCAACGTCTTCTGGGTGATCGTAATGCCCTTTTGCGTGTGCAGCTTGTCGACCAGACCCTGAACATCCTTCGGCGGAGCCACCTTGTCGGCATCGCCATGGATGATGAGGCCGGACGACGGGCAGGGCGCCAGGAACGAGAAATCGTAGGTGTTCGGCTGCGGAGCGATCGACATGAAGCCCTCGATCTCCGGCCGGCGCATCAGCAACTGCATCCCGATCCAGGCGCCGAACGAATACCCGGCGACCCAACAGCTCTTCGAATCGGGGTGCAGGGATTGCACCCAGTCGAGCGCCGCGGCGGCGTCCGACAATTCGCCGACGCCATGGTCGAACGCGCCCTGGCTGCGGCCGATACCGCGGAAGTTGAAGCGCAGCGTGGTGAAATCGCGCTTCTGGAACATGTAAAAGAGGTCGTAAACGATCTTGTTGTTCATCGTTCCGCCGAACTGCGGATGCGGATGAAGCACGATCGCAATAGGCGCGTTCTTCTCCCTGGAAGGTTGATAGCGACCTTCCAGCCGACCGGCCGGACCCGTGAAAATGACCTCTGGCATCAATAACTCCGACTGCAGACTGACTGGCGGCGTCAGAACAATTCTTGAACGCTACCCACAAGATTCGACCTTGACGTGAGGCGAAGGTCTTCTTAGAAGCTAGATTAGAACTGTTCAAAACTGAGTGGTTGGCCCACCCACGCCGCTGATGCGTAGATAGGACGGCTGGCCTTAAGATTTCAAGGAAATAACGCCGAAGCTTGGCGTCAGGCTTCATGCAGGGAGAATCGGACAGGAAAATGGCAGCCGTTCGCGCCTATCTCGACTACAACGCCAGCGCGCCGCTTCTTTGGCAGGCGCGCGAGGCTGTGGTCGCGGCGCTGGACGTGGCCGCCAACCCGTCATCCGTCCATGGCGAAGGTCGTGCTGCGCGACGTCTGATCGAGGATGCGCGCCGCCAGGTCGCCGCTCTGGCGCATGCCCAGCCGCAGCACGTCGTGTTCACGTCAGGGGCGACCGAGGCCGCCACGACTCTGCTCACGCCGCAGTGGCGGATGGGCAAGGCGGCGCTGAGCTTCAGTCATCTTTATGTCTGCACGGCCGACCATCCCTGTCTGCGCGGCGGCGGGCGCTTCCCGGCTGATCAGGTTACGCGGATCGGCGTCGATCGTGACGGCCTGTTAAAGCTGGACGAACTGGCCGCCGCGCTGGCCGCCCACGACAAGGAGCAGGGGCTGGCGCTTGTCGCCGTTCATGCCGCCAATAATGAAACCGGCGTTGTGCAGTCGCTCGAACAAATCGCCGCTGTCGTCAAGGCCGCCGGCGGGGTTCTTGTGCTGGATGCGGTCCAGGCCGCAGGGCGCGTTCCACTCGATATGTCAAAGCCTTGCGCGGATTATCTGATTCTTTCCGCTCACAAGATCGGCGGCCCCAAGGGTATCGGCGCGATCATCGCCGCTGCCGACCTCATGATGCCGACGCCGCTGGTTACGGGTGGCGGGCAGGAAAAGGGCCATCGCGGCGGAACTGAAAACCTCGTCGGGATCGCCGGGTTCGGTGCGGCCGCCTTCGCCGCGCTTGAAGGGCTTCAGACGATCGAAAATATACGGGAGTTGCGCGACCGCTTCGAAGCGACGCTTCTGGAGCTAGTTCCCGACGCCGTCATCTTCGGACGCGCTGCGCCGCGTCTGGCCAATACGATTTTCTTCGCCATTCCCGGCCTCAAGGCCGAGACGGCCCAGATCGCCTTCGACCTTGCCGGAGTGGCGCTGTCTGCCGGCTCCGCATGCTCGTCGGGCAAGGTTGGCGCGAGCCATGTGCTGACGGCGATGGGCTTCGATGAATTCCAGGGTGCGCTGCGTGTGTCCGTCGGGCAGGCGACGGATACGCAGGACCTTGAACTGTTCCGTTCGGCGCTGGCGGGCATCGCGTCCCGCCGCTCCGGTGGGAACAGGGCTGCCTGAGGGCGGCCGCACGGGCCTGGCCCGGTCAAGCTGTGCGGTTATGGCCGGGTGAAATCCCGGTATGGACGCACTATATGGAACTTACGCCGCCCGGAAGGGGGGGCGCCATAGTTTGAAAACTGTCGGGCCTTGCCCCCGATAAGGATGGAGAACGCCTGTGGCTGCTGTGCAGGAAACGATTGATGCCGTTCGCGAGATCGACGTCGATCAGTACAAATATGGTTTCGAGACTGAGATCGAGACCGAAAAGGCCCCCAAGGGTCTTAGCGAAGACATTATTCGCTTCATCTCGAACAAGAAACAGGAACCCGAGTGGATGCTCGAGTGGCGGCTGGAGGCCTATAGGCGCTGGCTGACTATGGAGGAGCCGTCTTGGGCGCGCGTTTCGTATCCGAAGATCGATTTTCAGGATATCCACTATTACGCCGCGCCGAAGAACCAGAGCGGGCCGAGGTCGCTCGACGAGGTCGATCCCGAACTGCTGCGCACCTATGAAAAGCTCGGCATTCCGCTTCGCGAGCAGGAAATCCTCGCCGGCGTGCAGAAGTCTGCGGCGGAAGATGGAGAGGCCAGCGACAATGTCTATGCTTCCGGCCGTGTCGCGGTCGATGCGGTGTTCGATTCCATTTCCGTCGTCACCACCTTCAAGGAAGAGCTGGCCAAGGCCGGCGTGATCTTCTGCTCGATCTCCGAGGCGATCCAAGAGCACCCGGATCTCGTGCGCAAATATCTCGCTTCCGTCGTGCCGGTGAGCGACAATTACTACGCGACGCTCAACTCGGCCGTGTTTACCGACGGGTCGTTCGTCTACGTGCCGAAGGGCGTGCGTTGCCCGATGGAGCTGTCGACCTACTTCCGCATCAACGAAAAGGACACCGGCCAGTTCGAGCGCACCCTCATCATCGCCGAAGAAGGCTCGTATGTGTCCTATCTGGAGGGCTGCACCGCTCCGCAGCGTGACGAGAACCAGTTGCACGCCGCCGTTGTCGAGCTGATCGCGCTCGATGACGCCGAGATCAAATATTCGACCGTCCAGAACTGGTATCCGGGCGACAAGGAAGGCAAGGGCGGCATCTACAATTTCGTCACCAAACGTGGCGATTGTCGCGGTGCGCGCTCGAAAATTTCCTGGACGCAGGTGGAGACGGGTTCAGCCATCACCTGGAAATATCCGAGCTGCATCCTGCGCGGCGACGACAGCCAGGGCGAATTCTACTCGATCGCCGTCTCCAACGGCCATCAGCAGATCGACAGTGGCACCAAGATGATTCATCTCGGCAAGAACACCAGGAGCCGCATCATCTCCAAGGGCATCGCCGCCGGCTTTTCGCAGAACACCTATCGCGGTCAGGTGTCCGCCCACCGCAAGGCCACGAATGCGCGCAACTTCACCAACTGCGACTCGCTGCTGATCGGCGACCAGTGCGGCGCGCACACCGTGCCTTACATGGAGGCCAAGAACTCCACCGCCCAGTTCGAGCACGAAGCCACCACCTCGAAGATTTCCGATGACCAGAAGTTTTACGTCATGCAGCGCGGCATCCCCGAAGAGGAAGCCATCGCGCTCATCGTCAACGGCTTCGTCAAGGAGGTCATTCAGGAACTGCCGATGGAATTCGCCGTCGAGGCGCAGAAGCTCATCGGTATCTCGCTCGAAGGTTCGGTCGGCTGACCGTTTACAGATATTCAGGAAGAACAAATGCTTGAGATCAGAAACCTCCACGCCCGTATCGCCGAGGACGGCGCCGAGATCATCCGCGGGCTGAACCTTACGGTGAAGGCCGGCGAAGTCGCCGCCATCATGGGCCCTAACGGCTCCGGCAAGTCCACGCTGTCCTATATCCTCGCCGGGCGCGACGATTATGAAGTGACCGAAGGCGACATCCTCTACAATGGCGAGTCCATCCTCGAGATGGACCCTGCCGAGCGCGCCGCGACCGGAATTTTCCTCGCCTTCCAATATCCGATGGAGATACCGGGCGTCGCCACCATGGAATTCCTCAAGGTGGCCATGAACGAGCAGCGCAAGGCGCGCGGTGAGGAGCCGCTGAAGATTTCCGAATTCATCGCCCGCGTGAAGGAAGTCGCCGGCACGCTCAACATGGACATGTCCATGCTCAAGCGCCCGCTCAATGTCGGCTTCTCGGGCGGCGAGAAGAAGCGCGCCGAAATTCTGCAGATGAAGCTCCTGCAGCCGAAGCTGTGCGTGCTGGACGAAACCGATTCCGGCCTCGACATCGATGCGTTGAAGGTCGTGGCCGAGGGTGTGAATTCGCAGCGTGCGCCCGACCGCGCCTTCCTCGTCATCACCCACTACCAGCGCCTGCTGGAGCATATCGTGCCCGACTCCGTGCATGTCCTCTACAAGGGACAGGTCATCAAGTCCGGCGACAAGTCGCTGGCGCTCGAACTTGAAGCCAATGGCTATGCCGGCGTGATCGGTGAAGCCGCCTGAGGCGGCGGAACGTGAGGTGAATGCAATGAACATACACGCAACCCCGCAGCTTACGCCCGCCGAGACGGCCCTCATCGAGGCCTTCGGCGAGCGGCTGGGCGCACTGCCGGGCGACAGCGCGGTGACGGTCAGGCGCGACGGCGCCATCGAGGCGATCAAGGCGGGCCTGCCCACGCGCCGCGTCGAGACCTGGCACTATACCGATCTGCGCCGGCTCCTGAACAAGGTGCCGGAGTTCGACACCACGGCATCCGTCAAGGCGCTCGACCCGCTTCTGGAAGGTTCGGGACTGGTCACGCTGGTGAATGGCGCTGTTTCCGGCAAGCCGGTGCTCGACAATGGCGTTTCGTTCGCTCCGCTTGCCGAGCGGCTGGCCGATGGCGCTTTTGCCGCTTCGCTGGAGACTTATGGTTCCGACGACGCGATCGGCGCGATCAATGCCGCCTTCGTGGCGGATGGAGTCGCGCTCGACATCGCCGAAGGCGTCAAACTTGAAAAGCCGGTCGAACTTCAGAACCTGCAGGCCGGCGGCCAGAGCCATGTGCGTCTGGCGGTCAATGTCGGCGCGGGTTCCCGTGCTGTCATCGTGGAGCGTCAGACAGGCGAAGGCGCGGGGCTTGCCACGTCCGTCAGCCAGCTTCAGGTTGGCGATGGCGCCGAGGTGACCTGGCTGATCGTGCAGGAGCAGCCCGAAACCGCGCAATATCTGGCGCAGTTCAAGGCTGTGATCGGAAAGGACGCCAAGCTGACGCTGTTCGTCATGAACGCCGGCGGCAAGCTGGTGCGTCAGGAAGTGCTGGTCAAGGTCGCGGGCGAGGGCTCGGATTTCCAGTTGCGCGGCGTCAACCTGCTTGCGGGCGACAGCCACACCGACTTGACTATGGTGCTTGACCATACGGTTCCGCATACCGGCTCCACGGAGATCGTGCGCAATGTGGTGACCGGCAAGGCCCATGGCGTGTTCCAGGGGCGCATCAATGTCCATCAGGTTGCGCAGAAGACCGATGCGCGCATGGCCTGCAACACGCTTCTGTTGTCCGACGACGCCGAATTTTCGGCCAAGCCGGAGCTGGAGATCTTCGCTGACGACGTGGCCTGCGGCCATGGCGCGACGGTGACGGAAATCCACGGCGACCATCTTTTCTACCTGATGTCGCGCGGCGTTACCGAGAAGACGGCGCGCGGTCTCCTGGTGAAGGCCTTCGTCGCTGAGGTGATCGAGGAACTGGAAGACGAGGAGATCGTCGAGGCCCTCGAAATCCGGCTCGACCAGTGGTTCGCCACGCACGGCTGAGCATTTGGGCCTGATCGGCGTCCCCCTCCCGTATGGGTGGGGGATTCGGGAACGCGGTGTAGAGAACGAGCAATGGACCAGAAGATCGAGACGACCCCTTATGATGTCGAGGCTATTCGCCGCGACTTCCCGATCCTTGCCCGGCAGGTGCATGGCAAGCCGCTGGTCTATCTCGACAACGGCGCGTCGGCGCAAAAGCCTCAGGTGGTGCTGGACGTGATCCAGCATGCCTATTCCCTGGAATACGCAAACGTCCATCGCGGCCTGCATTTCCTTTCCAACGCCGCCACCGACGCCTATGAAAAGGCGCGTGAGAGCGTGCGCCGCTTCCTCAATGCGCCGTCCACCGACAACATCATCTTCACCTCGAACTCGACCGCCGCGATCAACACCGTGGCTTACGGGTTCGGCATGCCGAACATCGGCGAGGGCGACGAGATCGTGCTGTCGATCCTGGAGCACCATTCCAACATCGTGCCCTGGCATTTTATCCGCGAACGGCAGGGCGCGAAGCTGGTCTGGGTGCCGGTGGACGATCTTGGCGCGCTGCATCTCGAGGATTTCGAGAAGAGCCTGACCGATCGCACGAAGCTGGTCGCCATCACTCATATGTCCAATGCGCTTGGCACCGTGACGCCGATCCGGGAAATCTGCCGTATCGCCCATGCGCGCGGCATTCCGGTTCTGGTCGATGGGAGCCAGAGCGCCGTTCATATGCCGGTCGACGTGCAGGACCTCGATTGCGATTTCTTCGTCTTTACGGGCCACAAGGTTTACGGCCCCTCTGGCATCGGCGTTCTGTACGGCAAGACGGAGCGGCTGGAGGCGATGCGGCCCTTCATGGGGGGCGGCGAGATGATCGAGGAGGTGACCGAGGACACGGTCACCTATAACGCTCCGCCCCACCGCTTCGAGGCCGGCACACCACCCATCGTTCAGGCGATAGGGCTGGGCGCAGCTCTGGACTACATGGACAGCATCGGCCGCCAGCGCATCGCCGCGCATGAGGCCGAACTGACCGATTATGCGCATGAACGGCTACGCGCCATCAATTCGCTGCGCATTTTTGGAGAAGCTGCGGACAAGGGAGCCATCGTTTCCTTTGAGCTTCAGGGCATTCATGCGCATGACGTCTCGATGGTGATCGACCGTCAGGGCGTTGCAGTGCGCGCCGGCACCCATTGCGCCCAGCCGCTGTTGAAACGCTTCGGCGTCACCTCCACATGCAGGGCATCCTTCGGCATGTACAACACCAAAGCCGAGATCGACGCCCTGGCGGAGGCGCTGGAAAAGGCGCGGAAATTTTTCGGATGACGGATATGGATGAGACCACCACGAACGCCGAAGCCGACGGACAGCCTGAACAGGCCATCGCAACCGCGCCGGTTTCGAACATTTCCGAGGACGAACTGGCGCGGCTGACCGACGATATCATTTCCGCGCTCAAGACCGTCTATGACCCGGAAATCCCGGCCGATATCTATGAGCTTGGCCTGATTTACCGCATCGATATCGAGGACGACCGCACCGTCATGATCGACATGACGCTGACCGCGCCCGGCTGTCCGGTCGCCGGCGAGATGCCCGGCTGGGTTCAGAACGCGGTGGGCGCGGTGGAAGGGGTTTCCGGCGTCGAGGTCAACATGACCTTCGATCCGCCATGGACTCCGGATCGCATGTCGGAAGAGGCGCAGATCGCCGTCGGCTGGTATTGAACGCCGGTCGCGCCCTTGCGGCGAGTTCCGAATTCCCCCATCTTGGGGGGAGATAAAGAAGGTCATTCCGGCGGGCCTTTAACCCGCGTGGCATGGAGAAGACTGGCATGGCACGTTTTTCCGTCATGACGCTGACCGAGAAGGCAGCCGAACGCGTGCAGGAGATCGCCTCCTCGCGCGAGGGCGCGCATGGCATTCGCATCGGAGTGAAAAAAGGCGGTTGCGCCGGCATGGAGTACACCATCGATCTGGTCACTCAGCCGAACCCGAAAGACGACCATGTCGAGCATCGGGGCGCACATGTCTACGTCGCGCCGGAAGCCGCGCTTTTCCTGCTCGGCACCGAAATGGATTTCGAGGTTGGAACGTTGCGCACCGGCTTCGTATTCCGCAATCCCAACCAGTCTTCCGCGTGTGGTTGCGGCGAATCCGTGGAACTCAAGCCCGCCGATCTGAAGGCTCTGGCCGAGGCTCGCGCCGCAGCCGACGCCTGAACTGCCCGCCATGGACAATGCGCGTATCGACGACCTTTTCGAAGGCCTCGGCGCGGTTACCATACGCCGTCTGTTCGGCGGCAAGGGCGTCTACCATCGAGGCGTCATCATAGCCATTGTTCTGCAGGACGAACTGATGCTCAAGGCGGATGCCGAAAGCGGTCCCGACTTCGCGGCCGCCGGCTCCCGGCAATGGACCTATCGCGGAAAAGGCAGGAAGGTGGCCATGCCCTATTGGACCGTGCCCGAGGCCGCATTCGATGATCCCGATGAAATGACGATGTGGGCCCGCAAGGCTTATGACGCCGGATTGCGGGCAGCGGCGCAGGAAGAGAGGCTGGCGCGCTGAGCCGCCTAGCATGGGGTCAGGCGGGGCTTCGATTCGGGGCCGTGTGTTCCCGCCTGCAATATTCACATCTCCACAAAGGCGCATCCGGTCTTTAAACAAAATGAGAACATATTAGGTTTTTCAAATAAAAACAAATAGTTAATAACTCTTGCCAGATTGGAACAAAAGAGGTACAAAAATGTGAGCGGTCAACGATTGTCCGTCTATCATTGACGACCAAAGGGTGCTGTATCATGGCTCAGAATTCATTACGGCTTGTAGAGGACAATTCGGTGGACAAATCAAAGGCTCTGGACGCGGCCCTGTCGCAGATCGAGCGGGCTTTCGGCAAAGGCTCGATTATGCGTCTGGGCGCAAACGAGCAGGTGGTGGAGATAGAGACGGTCTCGACCGGATCGCTCGGCCTCGACATTGCGCTGGGCGTGGGCGGCCTGCCGCGCGGGCGTATTATCGAGGTTTACGGTCCCGAAAGCTCGGGCAAGACGACGCTGGCTCTTCATACAGTGGCCGAGGCCCAGAAGAAGGGCGGCATTTGCGCGTTCGTCGACGCCGAACATGCGCTTGACCCCGTCTATGCCCGCAAGCTTGGCGTTGATCTCGAAAACCTCCTGATCTCGCAGCCGGACACCGGTGAGCAGGCGCTGGAGATTTGCGACACGCTGGTGCGCTCCGGCGCGATCGATGTTCTGGTGGTGGATTCGGTGGCTGCGCTGACCCCGCGCGCCGAAATCGAGGGCGAAATGGGCGATTCTCTGCCCGGCCTGCAGGCCCGCCTCATGAGCCAGGCGCTGCGCAAGCTGACGGCGTCGATCTCGCGCTCCAACACCATGGTCATCTTCATCAACCAGATCCGCATGAAGATCGGCGTCATGTTCGGCTCCCCGGAGACGACCACCGGCGGCAACGCGCTCAAGTTCTACGCCTCGGTGCGTCTCGATATTCGCCGTATCGGCTCGGTCAAGGATCGTGACGAGGTGGTCGGCAACCAGACCCGCGTCAAGGTGGTCAAGAACAAGCTTGCCCCGCCCTTCAAGGTGGTCGAGTTCGACATCATGTATGGCGAAGGCGTGTCGAAGACCGGCGAGCTCATCGACCTCGGCGTCAAGGCCGGAGTGGTGGAGAAGTCCGGGGCGTGGTTCTCCTACAATTCGCAGCGTCTCGGTCAGGGGCGCGAGAACGCCAAGCAGTTCCTGCGCGACAATCCCGATACGGCGCGCGAGATCGAAATGGCGCTTCGCCAGAGTGCGGGCCTGATAGCGGAGAAGTTCCTTGAAGACGGTGGTTTCGAGGCGGAAGCGGGAGAGGGTTAATCCTCGATATCCGGGCGCTGCGACACGCGCTGTGTATCGTAACCAAAACGCCGGTCTTTTCAGGCCGGCGTTGTGGTTTTCCGGAACGGTAAAAAAGGTTTTGCAGCTTGTTGTGTAACGCCGGTGTTCGCTATCGCATCTCCGACAGTCCGGAGCGGCGCGCGGCATTCTGGACAGGGTGCGGGCAGGCCGCTAAAAGGCTGTGTTTCTGCACGGGCGCTCACATGGTTGGTTGAGGCGCTTTTTCGAATTATTGTCCAAAAGGCATCTTCCATGAGTGGTGTGAACGAGATCAGGTCGACCTTCCTCGACTACTTCCGCAAGGAAGGTCACGAGGTTGTGGCCTCCAGCCCGCTTGTGCCGCGCAACGACCCGACATTGATGTTCACCAATGCCGGTATGGTGCAGTTCAAGAACGTGTTTACCGGTCTCGAAACGCGCGCCTACAGCCGCGCAACCACCTCCCAGAAATGCGTTCGCGCCGGGGGCAAGCACAACGACCTCGACAATGTCGGCTACACTGCGCGTCACCACACCTTCTTCGAGATGCTGGGCAATTTCTCCTTCGGCGACTATTTCAAGGAGCGGGCCATCGAGCTTGCCTGGAACCTGATCACCCGCGAGTTCGGGCTGGCCAAGGACAGGTTGCTGGTGACCGTCTATCACACCGACGAGGTGGCCGCCGACCTGTGGAAGCGGATAGCCGGCCTGCCAGACGAGAAGATCATCCGCATTGCGACCAGTGACAATTTCTGGGCGATGGGCGATACTGGTCCCTGCGGTCCTTGCTCGGAAATTTTCTATGATCACGGCGATCATATTCCCGGTGGCCCCCCCGGCAGCCCCGACGAAGATGGTGACCGCTTCATCGAAATCTGGAACCTCGTCTTCATGCAATACGAGCAGGTGGCGAAGGAGGAGCGCATCGAACTGCCGCGCCCGTCCATCGATACCGGGATGGGGCTGGAGCGCGTCGCCGCCGTGCTGCAGGGCGTGCATGACAACTATGACATCGACCTCTTCAAGGCGCTGATCCGCGCTTCCGAGGAAGCGACCGGCGTTCCCGCGATCGGGGCGAACCGTGCCAGCCATCGGGTCATCGCCGACCATTTGCGCGCCTCGTCCTTCCTCATCGCCGATGGCGTTCTGCCCTCCAACGAGGGACGCGGCTATGTGCTGCGCCGCATCATGCGCCGCGCCATGCGCCATGCCCAGCTTCTGGGCGCAAGGGACCCGTTGATGTGGCGTCTGGTCCCGGCGCTGGTGCGCGAGATGGGGCAGGCCTATCCCGAACTGGTAAGGGCCGAGAACCTGATTTCCGAAACGCTGAGGCTGGAGGAAAGCCGCTTCCGCAAGACGCTGGCGCGCGGCTTGACCCTTCTCAACGAGGCGACCGAGAATCTGGGTGGTGGCGGCCGGCTCGACGGGGAAACCGCTTTCAGGCTCTACGACACTTACGGCTTCCCGCTCGACCTGACGCAGGACGCGCTACGTCAGCGCAATATCGCCGTCGATCTCGATGGATTCAACGCGGCGATGGAACGCCAGAAGGCCGAGGCCCGCGCCAACTGGGCCGGATCGGGTGAAGCGGCGACCGAGACGGTCTGGTTCGGCGTGCGCGAGAAAACCGGCGCTACCGAGTTCCTCGGCTATGACACGGAGCAGGCCGAAGGCATTGTTCAGGCTCTGGTGCAGGAGGGCAAGGAAGTGGAAAGCGCCTCCGCCGGCCAGAAAGTGGCGCTCGTCGTCAACCAGACGCCATTTTACGGGGAATCCGGTGGTCAGATGGGCGACACCGGCGTCATATCCGGTGAGGGCCTCTCCATCGAAGTCGAGGATACGCAGAAGAAGGGCGATGGCGTATTCGTGCATCTCGGCCAGGTTGTGACGGGCACGGTGAAGCTTGGCGCCGCGGTCGAGCTGAAGGTCGACCACGCACGCCGCAGCAGACTGCGCTCCAATCACTCGGCCACCCACCTCATCCATGAGGCGCTGCGCGAGGTGCTTGGCGCCCATGTCGCCCAGAAGGGCTCTCTGGTCGCTCCGGATCGCCTGCGCTTCGACATCTCCCACAACAAGGCGATCGCCCCCGAGGAGCTTGAGCAGGTGGAACGCATGGCCAACGAGATCGTGGTCCAGAACGGCCCGGTCACGACACGGCTGATGTCGGTCGACGATGCGCGCGCCGAAGGCGCCATGGCGTTGTTCGGCGAGAAATATGGCGACGAGGTGCGCGTCGTCTCGATGGGAACGGCCCTGCACGGCGAAAAAGCCAACCGGCCTTATTCGATCGAACTGTGCGGCGGCACCCATGTCAGCGCCACTGGCGACATCGGCTTGGTGCGCATCATATCCGATAGCCCGGTTGCCGCCGGCGTTCGCCGCATCGAGGCGCTGACGGGAGATGCCGCGCGCCAGTATCTGGATGAGCAGGAGCGGAGGCTCAAGTCGGTCGCGACGATGCTGAAAGTATCGCCCGCCGAGGCGCCGGCGCGCGTCGAGGCTCTGATGGAGGAGCGCCGCAAGCTGGAACGTGAACTTGCCGAGGCGCGGCGCAAGCTGGCGCTGGGCGGCGGGGCAGGTGGCGACGCCACTTCCGAAGTGAAGGACGTTGCCGGCACGAAATTTCTCGGCAGGGTGGTCGAGGGTGTTTCTCCGCGCGATCTGAAGTCGCTGGCCGATGAAGGCAAGAAGTCCGTCGGCTCGGGCGTTGTCGTCTTTGTTGGCGTCGCCGAAGACGGCAAGGCGAGCGTCGTGGTGGCTGTCACCGACGATCTCACGGCACGCTTTTCTGCGGTTGATCTGGTGCGCAAGGCTTCGGCCGCGCTTGGCGGGCAGGGCGGTGGGGGCCGACCCGACATGGCGCAAGCCGGTGGTCCCGACGGGACCCGGGCCGGGCAGGCGCTTGCAGCGGTCGAGGCGTCCCTGATCGGCTGATTCCTCCCTCCCGCCAGGGTCGCCTTTACCAAACGAGTCAGTGCCCCGGCCTGTCAGGTGCGGGGTATTGCCGTTTTGAAGGGCGATCCCGGCTCGGTCAGCGCGTTGCAGTGGTGTCGTGGATGTTTGCGTTAGGTCCCACGCTCGGTGGTCGCGGAGGGTGCGGGTATGCAGGGCCCGGCCGTTGTCGGCGAGGCAGAAGGCCGCAACGATGCGCTTATCTGAGCAGCCTGCGGTGCTGTACCCCGCCGGCCGGATGCGGGCCAGCCGGGGCACCAGAGCCGGAAACCCGGTGTTTGGGCAAAGTTGATCTGTTTGATTGCTGGTTACGTTCAAGGGAAAAAAGGCGGCCGCAGGCCGCCTTTTCATATATGCCGCGGAAGATTTCATTCGTCCGCGTAGATTGCTTTCCAGATCACCGCGCCGATCGCAGCGCCCGCGATTGGGGCGAGCCAGAACAGCCAGAGCTGACCTAGAGCGCCGGTTTCCGCGAAGAGGGCGACACCGGTGGAGCGGGCCGGATTGACCGAAGTGTTGGTGACGGGGATCGACACCAGATGGATCAGCGTCAGCGTCAGACCGATGGCCAGCGGCGCGAAGCCGGCCGACGCCTTGGCTGTGGTCGTCGCCAGGATGATGAAGATGAAGAATGCGGTGAGCACCGCCTCGATCAGCAGGCCGGACAACAGGGAGTATTTGCCGGGCGACAGCTCGCCATAGCCGTTGGAGGCGAAGCCGCCGGCGGAGAAGCCCGGCTGCCCGGAGGCGATCACATAGAGCACCGCGCCCGCGACGATGCCGCCGACCACCTGCGCGATGATGTAGCCTGGAAGATCGCTCGCCGGCATACGCCCGCCGACGACCATGCCGACGGAAACCGCCGGATTGAAATGGCCGCCTGAAAACCTGCCGACCGCATAGGCCATGGTGACGACGGTGAGGCCGAAGGCGAGCGCGACTCCCAGCAGGCCAATGCCAACTTCAGGAAACGCAGCGGCAAGAACGGCAGAGCCGCATCCGCAAAAAACCAGCCAGAATGTGCCGAAGAATTCGGCCGCGAGTTTCTGAGGCATTGTCCCTCTCTTTCGGGGTTGAGAGCATCGGCCGGACGAAATTTCCGGTTCTGCGCCGACGCTCGAACGAACACTGAAAAGGCAAAGCTGTATGCGTCGTCCCCACGATACAACCCGACCGTGCAGTAAACTACCGTGAGTCGTGCCGGGGAGAAAGGCGTGCGAGGCGAACGTCGCCTAAGGCAAGGCATTCCGGCAGGCGGACATCGCAAGATTGTAGGGGCGCAGTCACCTGTCCCGGCAGAGGATCGGGCAAAGGAAAAGGGCGGTTCCCGTTTCCGGAAACCGCCCTTCCTGTCCGTTTGCTGGCTTGCCGGAGGCGACAAGCCTGCTTGTCAGTTGTGTCAGGCCATCGCCTTCTGCAGGTTCTCGTCCACCTTGTCGAGGAAGCCGGTGGTCGACAGCCAGGGCTGGTCGGGGCCGATCAGCAGCGACAGGTCCTTGGTCATGAAGCCGCTCTCGACCGTCTGGATGCAGACGCGCTCGAGCGTCTCGGCGAAGCTCTTGAGTGCGGCATTGTCGTCCAGCTTGGCGCGATGGGCGAGGCCGCGCGTCCAGGCGAAGATGGACGCGATGGAGTTGGTCGAGGTCTGCTCGCCCTTCTGGTGCTGGCGATAGTGTCGGGTCACGGTGCCGTGCGCGGCTTCCGCCTCGACGGTCTTGCCGTCCGGCGTCATCAGCACCGAGGTCATCAGGCCGAGCGAGCCGAAGCCCTGGGCCACCGTGTCGGACTGGACGTCGCCGTCGTAATTCTTGCACGCCCACACATAGCCGCCCGACCACTTCAGTGAGGAAGCCACCATGTCATCGATCAGGCGATGTTCGTACCAGATCTTGCGCTCCTTGAACTGCGCCTCGAACTCCTTCTCGTAAACTTCCTGGAAGATATCCTTGAAGCGGCCGTCATAGGCCTTGAGGATGGTGTTCTTGGTCGACAGGTAGACCGGATAGTTGCGCAGCAGGCCGTAGTTCAAAGAGGCGCGGGCGAATTCGCGGATCGATTCGTCGAGATTGTACATGGCCATGGCCACGCCGGAGCCGGGTGCGTCGAACACTTCATGTTCGATTGTCTGGCCGTCTTCGCCCACGAACTTGATGGTCAGCTTGCCCTTGCCGGGGAAGCGGAAGTCGGTGGCGCGGTATTGGTCGCCGAAGGCGTGGCGGCCGACGATGATCGGCTGGGTCCAGCCGGGCACCAGACGCGGCACGTTCTTCATGATGATCGGCTCGCGGAAGATGGTGCCGCCGAGGATGTTGCGGATGGTGCCGTTCGGCGACTTCCACATCTTCTTGAGCTTGAATTCCTCGACGCGCGCCTCGTCCGGCGTGATGGTGGCGCATTTCACGCCGACGCCGTGCTTCCTGATGGCGTTTGCGGCGTCGATCGTCACCTGATCATCGGTGGCGTCGCGGTGCTCGACGCTCAGGTCGTAATATTCGAGATCGATGTCGAGATAGGGGTGAATCAGCTTGTCTTTGATAAACTGCCAGATGATGCGGGTCATCTCGTCGCCGTCGAGCTCGACGACCGGGTTCGCCACCTTGATCTTCGCCATGAAAACTGCCTCGTCTTGGAAAAGGGCCTCGCCGGAACGGCTGGGCGTTAAGGATGCGCCCCTATACCAAAGCAAGTGGTGGCGCGCAAATCATGCAGGGCTCAATTCAGCAGTGCGCCAGCCTGCCTTTTTGGTCGTGCTTGCGACCGCAAAATGCCTTCATTTTGCCGGGCGGATATGGCAGGGACGGCTATTGCCTTCCACGAATTCAATTGCCGGATCTCGATGCCCCCAGCGAACACCCCAGACAAAGCGACGTCTCCGGCCGGTCCGGTCATCATTCTCGTCGAGCCGCAGCTCGGTGAGAACATCGGCATGGTGGCGCGCGCCATGGCCAATTTCGGGCTGACGGAGCTGCGGCTGGTCAATCCGCGCGATGGCTGGCCGAGCGAAAAGGCAAGGGCGGCGGCCAGCAAGGCCGATCATGTCATCGATGCCGTGCGCGTGTTCGACGATCTGCCGTCGGCGATTGCGGATCTGAATTTCATCTTCGCGACCACGGCGCGCGCGCGTGACGGCTTCAAACCCGTGCGAGGGCCGGTGGAGGCGGGCAGGACACTGAGAGCCCGTTGTGAAGCGGGGCAGCGCACCGGCATTTTCTTCGGGCGCGAGCGCTTCGGCCTCAACAATGACGAGGTTGGCCTGGCGGACGAGATCGTGACCTTTCCGGTCGACCCGGGCTTCGCCTCGCTCAACATCGCGCAGGCAGTGCTGCTGATGTCCTATGAGTGGATGAAATCCGGCTTCGAGGATGAGACCCGGACCAATTTTCGCGGCCCCGACATGCCGCCGGCAACCAGAGATGAACTGCTTGGCCTGTTTTCGCATCTTGAGGCGGCGCTTGAGGTTCGCGGCTATTTCCGTCCGCCCGAGAAAAAGGCGAAGATGGTGGACAATCTGCGCTCGGTTCTGACGCGTGCGGGGTTCGCCGGACCGGAACTGCGCGTGTTGCGGGGAGTGATCACTTCGCTGGACCGCTATTCGCCCAAATCTCCCCGTGGGGCCGCCCTCAGAAGCGCGGATGCGCGCGCCGGACGCGGATCGGACCGGGAGCCGCCGGAAAATGGCTGAACGGCCGATCCTGATGTTCGATTCCGGCGTGGGCGGGCTTACCGTGCTGCGCGAAGCGCGGGTATTGATGCCGGACCGTCGTTTCGTCTATGTCGCCGACGATGCCGCGTTTCCCTATGGCGCTTGGGAGGAGCCTGCGCTTCGGACCCATATGCTGGACCTGTTCGCCACGCTGCTGGAACGCTATCGCCCGGAAATCTCGGTCATCGCCTGCAACACCGCCTCCACGCTGGTGATCGACGATCTGCGCCGGCGCTTTCCCGGCCATCCTTTCGTGGGCACCGTCCCTGCGATCAAGCCCGCCGCCGAACGCACCCGTTCCGGTCTGGTGTCGGTTCTTGCGACGCCGGGAACGGTGAAACGTCAGTATACGCGCGACCTCATCCGCCAGTGGGCAAGCAAATGCCATGTCCGCCTTGTGGGGTCGGAGCGTCTGGCTTCGCTGGCTGAAATCTACATGCGCGACGGTTTTGTCGATGAGGAGCAGGTCAGGGCCGAAATCACCCCTTGCTTCGTGGAGCAGGAGGGCCTGCGCACCGACATCGTCGTGCTCGCCTGCACGCACTATCCCTTTCTGGCCAACCGCATGCGCAAGACCGCGCCATGGCCGGTGGACTGGCTCGATCCGGCCGAGGCCATCGCCCGGCGCGCACTTTCGCTGTTGGACGGCAGCGCGCGCCCGCTGGAAAGCCCGGCCAGCGCAGAGCCGGACATTGCCGTATTCACTTCAGGCAGGCCGGATTTCGCCACAGGACGGCTGATGCAGGGGTTCGGGCTGACTGTATTGAATTAAGGGAACATGCGGAGCTGATGGCCGTTTTCTTCTCACAAGGAGAAAGCCATGCCCGCAAAATCCAAGGCCCAGCAGCAAGCCGCCGGAGCGGCTCTTTCCGCCAAGCGCGGCGAAACGCCCAAGAGCGAGCTCCGGGGCGCTTCAAAGGAAATGTACGAATCCATGAGCGAAAAACAGCTCGAGGAATTCGCCGAAACCAAACGCAAGGGGCTGCCTGCGCATAAGAAGAGTGAGTGAGGGGCTACCGCGCCCTCGCTTGGAAAGTCACGCCGTTTCCGTCAGGACGGGGACCGCGTTGTTTGCAAACCATTCTGCGAACGGCTGTGGGACACGGCCGGTCAGCGCCTCGAAATCTTCCGGCGACCCGGCGAGGTTGCCGGCGGCGGTCGCCGCATCGAAGGAGGCGAACACACGGGCCACCGGTT
Organism: Aquamicrobium ahrensii; assembly: GCF_040545755.1. Lineage (NCBI taxonomy): Bacteria > Pseudomonadati > Pseudomonadota > Alphaproteobacteria > Hyphomicrobiales > Phyllobacteriaceae > Aquamicrobium > Aquamicrobium ahrensii. The sequence continues at coordinate 144,501 of NZ_JBEPMN010000004.1, read as the reverse complement.
CAGGCGTCCCGGCGCCTGTCATGCCCTGCACCAGATCCTCGACAGAGACCTGCACGACTGCAAGCGGCTTGCCGGTCGCGTTGCGGGCAAGTTCCGCCACCTCGTCGACAGTCCAGGCTTTTTCGCCGTAGAGGCTGAGCGTGCGCTTGCCGGAAAAGTTGGAAGTCAGAGCGGCTGCTGCGGCGAGGCCCAGATCGTCACGGGCGATGTATGAGACGCCGCCCTTGCCGGCCGCTGTGAACCACTTGCCCGTCTCCAGCGCATGGGGAAGCGCATGCAGCACGTTTTCCGAATACCAGCTATTGCGCAGCAGGGTATGCCCGGCAATGCCGCTGGCCTTGATCGCTGCTTCGGTGCCTGCATGGTCCGGCGCGAACGACACCAGTGAGTTTTGTGCGTCGGGAAGCGAGGTGTAGACGACATGCGCCACGCCCGCCTTGTCTGCGGCTTCGATGGCCGCCTTGTGCTGGCGCAGACGCTTGCCCGGCTCGTCGAGCGCATCGGTGCTGATGAGTAACAGGCGCTTGATGCCGGTAAATGCGGCGGCAAGCTCCGACGGATGGTCATAGTCCGCCTTGCGGACGGTGACGCCGCGTGCGGCCCAGTCGCCGAGGTCTCCGGGTTTGCGGCTGGTGGCGACGATGCGTGCGGCGGGTACCTTCAGCGTTTCGATGAGGTGGGCGAGCACGGCTTTCCCAAGGTGTCCGGAAGCGCCGGTGACGAGAAGGTCTGCGGTTTGGGTCATGGTCTCTCCTGCATGCCATCTTATGAGGGCACATTGCATAATCTGGTTACCATTGGTAACTTAGAGAGGTCTGCCGGACTTTGTAAGAACGCATGATTTCGTGCCCAGGTTACACGGAAGGAACCACCATGAGCGTGATCGTCGAGAAACGCGTTCCCGGCGACGTGGATCGGGAAGCGCCTGCGCCGTTGCTCCGGTCCTCGCCGGGGTTTGTTGGGGATGAGGTCGGCGGCTGCCCGATTCGCGATGTTCTCGACCGTGTCGGCGACACATGGAGCCTGCTTGTCATCATGAACCTTCAGCCGCGCCCGCTGCGTTTCAATGCTTTGCGCCGGTCAATCGAGGGGATTTCGCAGCGCATGTTGACGGTGACGCTGCGGTCTCTCGAGCGAGACGGACTGGTGAGCCGCACTGTGAAGCCGACGACGCCACCGGAAGTGGAATACGCGCTCACCACGCTTGGCCGCTCCATCGCCGTGCCCATCGGCGCGCTGGGCGATTGGGCGGCGGACAATCGCAGCCGGTTGCGGGACGCGCGCGCGGCTTTTGATATAGCCGCAAATGGCGCAGGCGCTTGACAGGATTGGCCGATCCCTCTAGTGGAAACCGCGAAGCACCGGGCCGCAAGCCCGGTTGTTTCGTTTGACGTGTCCCGTGGATGGTCCGTCGCTTGGCGCGGACGATCCTGTCAGGTCTCTAAAATGGAGGCCAGAGGAGGGCGCGTTTCCTTGCCCATGGCCATGGGGCCGCGGGTGTTTTGTCTGAAAGGGAATGCGATGAGCAAGCGCGAATCCGCAAAGTACAAAATTGACCGCCGTCTTGGCGAGAATATCTGGGGCCGTCCGAAGTCCCCGGTCAACCGTCGTGAATACGGACCGGGCCAGCACGGCCAGCGCCGCAAGGGCAAGCTGTCCGACTTCGGCCTGCAGCTCCGCGCCAAGCAGAAGCTGAAGGGTCACTACGGCGACATTTCCGAGAAGCAGTTCCGCAAGACCTATGAGGAAGCAGCCCGCCGCCGTGGCGATACGCCGGAAAACCTCATTGGCCTGCTGGAGTCGCGCCTCGACGCCATCGTCTACCGCGCCAAGTTCGTCCCGACGATCTTCGCCGCTCGTCAGTTCGTCAACCACGGCCATGTCAACGTCAATGGCCGCCGCGTGAACATCGGTTCCTATCGTTGCAAGGCGGGCGATGTGATCGAAGTGCGTGAGAAGTCGAAGCAGCTCACCATAGTTCTGGAAGCTGTCGGTCTCGCCGAGCGCGACGTTCCGGATTACATCGAAGCCGACCACAACAAGATGGTCGCCACCTACGCTCGCGTTCCGAACCTGTCGGACGTGCCATACGCTGTCCAGATGGAGCCGAACCTGGTGGTCGAGTTCTACTCGCGCTGATCAGACTGCGATTTTTGGATTGGAAAGGCCGCCTTCGAGGCGGCCTTTCTTTTTGCTGGAATTTTTGAATGGTAACAGGAAAATCCTGATTTCATTCTTCGCCGCGATGTTCCGGAGCGGCGCTTCATTTGTGCGACGTCAGGTGATTTCACTTGACTTCAAAATGCTCTATTGCGGGCGTCTGCAAAAAAAAGATTGAAGGCACGCTCGTCATGCAAATGCCGCTGCTCACCGAAGACACTGCACCGGACGCCGATAGCGGCTGTCATCCCATGTTCGTGTCCGTTCCGTCTTCCGTGGAGTTCAACAAGCTGCGCAAGCGCCTGCTGCGGCAGGCGCGGCAGGCGATCGAGGATTTCGCTATGGCGAAGCCCGGCGAGCGCTGGCTGGTGGCCCTTTCCGGCGGCAAGGATTCCTACGGGCTGCTGGCCTTGTTGCTCGATCTGAAATGGCGCGGGCTTCTGCCTGTGGAACTGCTCGCCTGCAATCTGGACCAGGGCCAGCCGAATTTTCCCAAGCATATACTGCCGGACTACCTCAACGCCAACGGCGTCGCGCACCGTATCGAATATCAGGACACCTATTCGATCGTCACCGACAAACTGCCGGAATCGAGCACCTATTGCTCGCTGTGTTCACGTCTGCGCCGCGGTCATCTTTATCGCGTGGCGCGAGAAGAGGGCTGTTCGGCGCTGGTTCTTGGCCATCATCGCGAGGATATCCTCGAAACCTTCTTCATGAACCTGTTCCATGGGGGACGCCTTGCGGCCATGCCGCCCAGGCTGCTCAATGATGAAGGCGATGTGATGGTCCTGCGGCCGCTGAGCTTCTGCGCGGAAGCGGATCTGACGAAGTTTGCCGCTGCAATGCGCTTTCCCATCATCCCGTGCGACCTGTGCGGCAGTCAGGATGGTTTGCAGCGCAATCTGATGAAGGCGATGCTCGACGACATCGAAAAGAAGATGCCGGGGCGCAAGGATACGATGATCCGGGCGCTCGCCAACGTGCGCCCCTCGCATTTGCTCGACCGGAACCTGTTTGACTTTGCGGGGCTCAGCCTCGACGCCAAAACCCCGCATTGACCGGCCTCAGACCGGTTTGTTGTGAGGCTGAAACAGCTTGCCGCGCTCCGCGATCAGAACGAACGCCAGTCCGACCACCGAAACGCTGACGAACCCCAGCGCCAGCGGTGTCGTGGTCCCGTCGAACGCCTGTCCGATCAACGCGCCGATTGCGCCGCCGCCGGCCGTTCCCATGAAGCCCAGAACGGAGGAAGCCGTGCCGGCCACATGACCGAGCGGCTCCATGGCCAGCGAATTGAAGTTCGAACCGATGAGGCCGAACTGGAACATGGCCAGCGCAAACAGCGTAAGGAAGAGCGGGAAGGCGATCGTGCCGAACAATGAAAGCGCGAACCAGATGGCGCTGACGGTCATGAAGCCGATCAGAGCCGCATGGGACAGGCGACGCATGCCAAAGCGCCCCACAAGCCGCGAGTTCAGATAGGACGACAGGGCCATGAAGGCCGCCACGGCGGCGAACACGACCGGGAACATCGTGCCGAGATCATAGATGCCGACATAGACCTGCTGGGCCGAGTTGATGAAACCAAACAGCGACCCGAAGATGAACGTGCTGGCGAGCGTGTAGCACAGGGCGGTGCGGTTGGTGAGCACCACGCGGAAAGCCTGGAATATCGAACGCAGGTTGAAGGGGCGTTGGTCGGCGGGATCGAGCGTTTCGGGCAGGCGCATGGCCATCCATATCGTGACGGCAATGCCCGCCAGACCCATGAACACGAAGATCATGTGCCATTCGGCAAACAGCATGATGATCTGGCCGGTGCCCGGCGCAATGACCGGCACGATCATGAACACCATCATCACCAGCGACATGACCTCGGCCATCTGGCGGCCGCCGAACACGTCGCGGATGATGGAGATGGTGATGACGCGCGTCGCGGCCGAGCCGACGCCATGCAGAAAGCGCATCAGGAGCAGGCTGGCGAAAGTTGGCGCAATCGCGCCGGCGAAGGCTGCGACGACGTAGATGCCAAGCCCCACCAGCATCGGCGTGCGTCTGCCGAACCGATCTGCGAGCGGGCCATAGGCGAGTTGCGCGACCGCGAAGCCGAGCAAATAGGCCGATATGACGTACTGCCGGTGGTTTTCGCTTTCGACGCCGAGGGTTGCGCCGATTTCCTGAAGCCCCGGAAGCATGATGTCGATGGCCAGCGCATTGAGCGCCATAAGCATCGCCATCATGGCGATGAATTCCATTTTGCCCATACCGAGCAGCCGGGGCGGTGCCGTTTTTGCGGTCGCGTCCATAAAATAACCTTCAAATCTGTCAGGCGCTTCCGGGTTTGAAGGCGAGTGAAAGCTCACCGGGAAACGCAGGATTCCAAAGAACAGCAAAGGCGCCGGGGGCACCAGCGCCTTTGTCCGAAATATGCGGCGCTACCGTGGCAGCGCAAAAATCAGATCAGGCCGCGCCTTTGACCTTGATGCCCTTTTCATCGAAGAAGGACTGCAACTCGCCAGCCTGGAACATCTCGCGCACAATGTCGCAGCCTCCCACGAACTCGCCCTTTACATAGAGCTGGGGAATGGTGGGCCAGTTGGAATATTCCTTGATGCCCTGACGCAATTCGCTGGAGTCGAGCACGTTGATGCCCTTGTAGTCCACGCCGACATAGTCGAGAATTTGCACGACCTGCCCGGAGAAGCCGCACTGAGGAAAACCCGGGGTGCCCTTCATGAACAGGACAACGTCGCTGTTCTTGACTTCGCTGTCGATGTAATCGCTGATTCCGCTCATGGCCAATCCTTTCAGGCCTGCAGGAAATCAGGCCGCAAATCCACCACTCAAATAGCCCCGAGTGCGCTTCGAAACAAGTCCGGTATAGGCAAGGGGTCTGGCGCAGCGCACGGCTACTGTCAAATTTCGTCATGAACGCATGAGAATATTGTCGCTTTTCCTGTTTTCCGCCTTGCTGATCGTCATCGGCCTCGTTGTGGTCTGGCGAATGCGCCCCGTCGCGCCACCCCCGCCGTCATCGGTCGCCGCGCCTCTGCCTGACGCCTGCGGTGATGTGTCCTTTGAAGGAGCCGGGCATATCGTGTGCGTGCTCGATTCCGGCGCCTACGATATCCGCATCGCGCACGAAAGCGTGAACGGCGCTCCATTCGGTTCGGTCCCGGCGCTCGATGCTGAAATGGCCGGGCAGGGGCGGATGCCCCTGCTGTCCATGAACGCCGGCATGTATCACAAGGATTTGTCGCCTGTCGGGCTGCTTGTGGAGGAGGGGCGCGAAAAGGCGCGGCTCAATCTCGATGATGGCGAAGGCAATTTCTTCATGAAGCAGAATGGCGTCTTCATGATCGGCCGTGATGGACGCGGGGCGGTGATGGAGGCCTCGGATTATGCGCAGCAAGCGCCGGATGCGTTCTACGCCACGCAATCCGGCCCCATGCTCGTCATTGATGGAAACATCCACCCGCGTTTCGAGCCGGACGGCGCATCGCGCCACGTCCGCAACGGCGTCGGTATCGATGGCCAGGGCCGGATCGTGCTCGCCGTTTCACGCAAACCCGTAAGCCTTGGCAGCTTCGCCCGGCTTTTCCGCGACGAGCTGGGTTGCCGCAATGCGCTTTTTCTGGACGGGGCCATATCGACGATGACCAGCGCCGGCAAGATCATCGTCGGTGGCAAACACCCGGCCGGCCCTATCGTGGCCGTCTTCGAGAAAAGGTAGTCCGGGGTTGTCTGTCAGATATCAATCCGGCGCGCTGGTCTGCAGGGCAAGCGCGTGCAGCGCGCCGCCCATGTTGCCCTTGAGGGCGTCGTAGACCATCTGATGCTGCTGGACGCGGCTCTTGCCGCGGAAGCTCTCGGCCACCACTTCGGCTGCGTAATGGTCGCCATCGCCGGCAAGGTCGCGGATCGTGACCTGAGCGTCAGGAATTCCTTCCTTGATCAGCCTCTCGATCTCGCGTGCATCCATTGCCATGTCATTTTCCCTGTCAGGTACCCATGAAGCGCGGGAACCACGATTCGTGCGCGGTCACCAGTTCATCAACCGATATGGCACGCGCCTGCCCAAGTTTCAATTCGGCCCCGCCCGTGACGCCGATGAGGTGAGCGGCGACGCCAAGCTTTTCCTGCCGGGCACGGAGCGCCTGCCATTCGGCGCTGTCCGGCTGGATCGACAAGGTCAGCAGATAGCGGCCTTGATCTTCGCCGAAGAAGGCCGCGACCGGATCGCCGGAAGGTGCATCGACGCTCGCGCCGATACCGGAAACCATCGCCATTTCGGCCAGACCCACGGCGAGGCCACCATCGGAAAGGTCATGGCAAGCGGTGACGATTCCGGATGCGATCAAATCGCGCACATGCTCGCCGACGCGCTTTTCATGAGCGAGGTCGACCGGCGGCGGCAGTCCGTCGGCGCGGCCATGCACGTCGCGCAGGTAGATCGATTGCCCGAGATGCGCGCCCCAGTTCTGCGGTGCGCCTATCAGCAGGATCGGCTGACCTTCGGTCGCGAATCCGATGCGGGCCATTTTCCGCCAGTCGCCAAGCAGACCGACACCGCCAATGGTCGGTGTGGGCAGGATGCCCTGACCGTTGGTCTCGTTATAAAGCGAGACATTGCCGGACACGATGGGGAAGTTCAGTTCGCGGCAGGCTTCCCCGATGCCCTTGATGGCGTGCACGAGCTGGCCCATGATCTCGGGACGTTCCGGATTGCCGAAATTGAGATTGTCGGTGGCCGCCAGCGGCAATGCGCCGGTCGCCGTCAGGTTGCGCCAGCATTCGGCCACGGCCTGCTTGCCGCCCTCATAGGGGTCGGCCTCGCAGTAGCGCGGCGTCACGTCCGAGGAGAAGGCGAGAGCCTTGGTTTCGTGACCCTCGACGCGTACGACGCCGGCGTCGCCGCCCGGCCGTTGCAGCGAGTTGCCCTGGATCATGGTGTCGTATTGCTCCCACACCCAGCGCCGCGATGAGAGATCCGGACCGTCCAGCATCTTCAGAAGCGCCTCCGCGACGTCGGACTGCGGCACGTCGCTGGCGGCGAGCGGCGCGGGCTTCACCGGCTCGACCCACGGGCGGTCATATTCCGGGGCCTCGTCGCCCAGTTCCTTGATCGGCAGGTTGGCGACTTCCTCACCCTGATGGAGGATGCGGAAGCGCAGGTCGTCCGTGGTTCTGCCGACGATGGCGAAGTCGAGGCCCCATTTTGTGAAGATCGCCTCGGCTTCCTTCTCCTTCTCGGGCCGAAGAACCATGAGCATGCGCTCCTGACTTTCGGACAGCATCATCTCGTAGGCCGACATGCGCTCCTCGCGCACCGGCACCTTGTCGAGGTCGAGTTCGATGCCGAGGTCGCCCTTGGCTCCCATTTCGACGGCGGAGCAGGTGAGACCGGCAGCCCCCATGTCCTGAATGGCGATGACCGCCCCGGACGCCATCAGTTCAAGGCAGGCTTCCAGCAGGCACTTTTCGGTGAAGGGGTCGCCCACCTGAACGGTAGGGCGCTTTTCCTCGATGGAATCGTCGAACTCGGCCGAGGCCATGGTCGCGCCGCCAACCCCGTCGCGGCCGGTCTTGGCTCCGAGATAGACGACCGGCAGGCCAACACCTTCCGCCTTCGAATAGAAGATCGCGTCAGTTCTGGCGAGGCCGGCTGCGAAGGCGTTGACCAGGATATTGCCATTGTAGCGGGCGTCGAAATTCACTTCGCCGCCAACGGTCGGCACGCCGAAGGAATTGCCGTAACCGCCGACGCCGGAGACAACGCCGGCCACCAGATGCCGGGTCTTGGGATGGTCGGGTTCGCCGAAGCGCAGCGCGTTCATGGCCGCGATGGGCCGCGCGCCCATGGTGAATACGTCCCGCAATATCCCGCCGACGCCGGTCGCAGCGCCCTGATAGGGCTCGATATAGGAGGGGTGGTTATGGCTCTCCATCTTGAAGACGACGCAATCGCCGTCGCCGATATCGACCACGCCTGCATTCTCGCCGGGGCCCTGGATGACGACATCGCCCTTGGTTGGAAGCGTGCGCAGCCACTTCTTCGACGATTTGTAGGAGCAGTGCTCGTTCCACATGGCCGAGAAGATGCCGAGTTCGGTAAAGCTGGGCTCGCGTCCGATGAGGTCGAGAATGCGCTGATACTCGTCCGGTTTGAGGCCATGGGCGGCGATAAGCTCGGATGTGATCTGCACGGTGTTGGGAATGGTCATCGGTTTCTGGGCTCGGCTTCGGGGCCGGGATCGCCTGCGCGGTGGCGATCCGGGCATTCAGTTGAACTTTGGCACTGGATTAGGTCAGGTGCGGCGGTAAATCCAGATCGAACAGGCAAGCGAGTAGCAATAGGCCAGCATTTCCAGCATTTCCTCAACGCCTTCATAACGCCGGTGCTCGGCGAACTCGCCCACCAGTATGATGACGAAGGCCACGCCGAGCGGCCAGAATACGAAGCTCCAGCGCGGTTTGAGCGCTTCCATGAAGTCCTTGCGCCGGAGGAAGAGCAGCACCGCCATGATCGCGGTCATGATGGCGGAAAGCGTGTACTTGGCGGGGGCGGTCATGCAGGCGCCGCCGGGATAGAAGGCGCTGTCGCAGCGCGGCGTCTCGCGCATCGCGGCATGCAGGAGGATATAGGCCACCGGTATGCAGATGAAAGCCACCGGACCCCGGCTGCGCCACGCCCGCGCGGCGAACACCAAAGCCGTGAGGCACAGGATCACGGTCTGGCTGCCCTCCACCGGGCCGTTTTCGATGAACAGGAAGCCGTCCAGATCGGTATGGAATTCCGCCCAGTATCCTGCCGCGACCGCAAGGAGAGACAGGAGGACGCCCCAGACGATCCATGTTGCCGGGTCAGGATAGCGGACGCTCTGCTGCACTGTAGTTCCTGTCGGTATCCGGAGGCCGCCAAGTTTGCCGGGCCGTTGCGAAAAAATGCCTGATCGGCGCTACGCTGCTGTGGAGCAGGATGGATTGCCGCCTTGCCAGCGCGTGATGTCGGCGCTGATGCGGGAGCCAAGGGTCTCGCTCATCAATGGCCCGAACACGTCGACGCGGCTCGAATTGCCCGTCGCCTGCACCACCAGCAGCGGCTTGCCGCCGTAATGTTTCGCCGGAACCAGCAGAAAGCGCGGGGTGCCGCCGAAATTGTTGAGCTCATTGGCCATCTGATAAGACCGGAAAGCAGGGTCCTTGCTGGCGATCCAGCATTTATGCGCGGCCATGGCCACTTGTTCCATGGTTCGCAACGCGGCGCTTTTTCCGGTGGGCTGGGATGGAGCTTTTGAGCTGGACTGGCAGGAGACGAGGGCGAGCGAAGCTGCCGCGAGGACCGCAAATCTGACGATCGTGGAGGTAGCTGTCATTCGCCTGCCCGTATCGAAGCTGCAAACCATGTGAGAGCATCGGACCGGAAAGCAGAATTGGTTTTCGGGTTATTCCGATGCTCAATCAAAGTGTTAGAGCGTCCTTTGTATATCCGGAAAGAGGCATGGCGCTCTGGTGTTTGCCCCGCCGGGAACATGGGGGCAATCCGGCTTCATGCCGCTATGCCCAGCGCGCTCTCGAACAGCGCGCGCCCGTCGCTGCCGCCATGCGCCGCTTCGATGAGGTTTTCCGGATGGGGCATCATGCCGAGCACATTGCCCGTTTCGTTGACGATACCGGCTATGTCGTTGATCGAGCCGTTGGGATTGGCGCCTTCCGCATAGCGGAACACCACCTGCCCCTGGCCTTCCAGTCGCGCCAGCGTTTCTGCGTCGGCGAAATAGTTGCCGTCGTGATGGGCGACCGGGCAGCGGATGATCTGGCCGGGCAGATAGTTGCGGGTGAAGGATGTATTGGCGTTGGCCACCTGAAGCTTCACCTCGCGGCAAACGAATTTCAACGAGGTGTTGCGCATCAGCGCGCCCGGCAGCAGCCCGGCCTCCACGAGAATCTGGAAGCCGTTGCACACACCGATGACCATAACCCCCTGCGCGGCCTTCTCCGCCACGGCCCGAAGAGCCGGCATGCGGGCCGCGATGGCCCCGCAGCGCAGATAGTCGCCATAAGAGAAGCCGCCGGGAATGACGATGAGGTCGACATCGGGGATGGTCGTGTCGGTTTCCCAGACGGTCACTGGCGGCTTGCCGGAAATTTTGGTCAGCGCCGCGATCATGTCGCGGTCGCGATTGAGGCCGGGGAGGAGGACGACGGCTGATTTCACCTCAGACGATCTCCACCGCGTAGTTCTCGATCACCGTGTTGGCGAGCAGCTTGTCGCACATGGCCTTGAGATCGGCTTCGGCCTTCGCCTTGTCGCCATGGCCGAGTTCGACATCGAACACCTTGCCCTGACGCACCTGGCCGACGCCGTCGAAGCCAAGCCCGCCAAGCGCATGTTCGATGGCCTTGCCCTGCGGGTCGAGCACGCCGTTCTTGAGGGTTACGATAACGCGGGCCTTGATCACGCTGGGTTGCTCCTGTCGGAAAAGGTCAATGCGGCTTGGAGCCTTTGGGCAGGCCGGAGGCGACGAGCACCGGGCCGGTCGGGCGCGGCGGCTCGTTCTCGTTCATGATGCCGAGCCGGCGCGCCACTTCCTGATAGGCCTCGACCAGGCCGCCCATGTCGCGGCGGAAACGATCCTTGTCGAGCTTGTCCTGGGTGGCGACGTCCCACAGGCGGCAGGAGTCCGGCGAAATCTCGTCGGCCACGACAATACGCATCATGTCGCCCTCGAACAGGCGGCCGCACTCCATCTTGAAGTCGACCAGCTGGATGCCGACGCCGAGGAACAGGCCGGAAAGGAAGTCGTTGACGCGGATGGCCAGCGCCATGATGTCGTCGATTTCCTGCGGGCTCGCCCAGCCGAAGGCGGTGATGTGCTCTTCGGACACCATCGGGTCGTCCAGCGCGTCGGCCTTGTAGTAGAACTCGATGATCGAGCGCGGCAGCACGGTGCCTTCCTCGATGCCGAGGCGCTTGGCGAGCGATCCGGCGGCGACGTTGCGCACCACGACCTCAAGCGGAATGATCTCCACCTCCTTGATGAGCTGCTCGCGCATGTTCAGTCGGCGGATGAAATGGGTGGGAATGCCCATGCGGTTGAGATGGGTGAAGATGTGCTCGGAAATGCGGTTGTTGAGCACGCCCTTGCCGTCCACCACTTCGTGCTTCTTGGCGTTGAAGGCGGTGGCGTCGTCCTTGAAAAACTGGATCAGCGTGCCAGGCTCCGGTCCTTCATAGAGGATCTTGGCCTTGCCTTCATAGATTCGGCGGCGTGACTTCATCTCGGTGTTTCTCTGGCTCGAAGGACGGGGCGCGGTGACCGTCCCTTTCAGGCCGCTCGTCGCGGCAACCATGGGCTCAGCCGGGTCTCTAGCGCAAACGAACCATTTCCTCAATTGGAATCGCGGTCATGCACTGCTTTAGATGCCCGATGCCGCAGGTTGACGCCGCATTGCGCCAGGCAACAACACATATTGACCGCAAGCCGGCCTTTTGGTTTGTGCATTCGCATTCCATATTCAAGGTTAATTCGAATCGCTTGCACCCGGAGGGTAACGCCATGACCAACATGAAGGACCGGCAGGAGAGCTTCGAGCGCAAGTTCGCGCTGGATGAAGAACAGAAATTCCGGGCGATTGTCCGCCGCAACAAGCTGCTTGGCCTGTGGGCCGCCGAGAAGCTCGGCAAGAGCGGCGTCGAGGCCGAAGCCTACGCCGCCGAAGTGGTCAAGGCCGACTTCGAGGAAGTGGGCGACGAGGACGTGTTCCGCAAGGTCCGCAAGGATTTCGATACGGCCGGGGTGGAGCAGTCCGATCATCAGATCCGCCGCACCATGGAAGAGCTGCTGGCGACCGCCGCCGAACAGGTCAAGAACGCTTGACGCTGGCCGCAAGGCATATTTTGACCGTTGAAAGGCCGCTCGTCTCGACCGGGCGGCTTTTCCTTTTCAAAACAAGAGTTTTGGACATTTTCCGGAATCAAGGTCTGAGGAGGTCTCATGTCGCTCAAGAAACGTCTTGAAGCCGATGAGGTGGTGCTGACAAGCTGGTCCTGCGTGCCGGATGCGCTGACGGTGGAGGTTCTCGCCGCGCAAGGGTTTGATGCCGTCACGCTCGACATGCAGCACGGCGGCCACAATGAGGACAGCGTTCTGCGCTGTCTCACGCCGGTGCTTGCGACTGGCAAACCGGCGCTTGTTCGCGTGCCGGTCGGTCGGTTCGACATGGCGAGCCGTGCGCTGGATTTCGGGGCGGAAGCGGTCATCGCGCCGATGATCAATTCGCTCGCCGACGCGCAGGCCTTCGCCGCGGCGACGAAATATCCTCCCGTTGGCCAGCGCTCATGGGGCCCGACCTACGCGTTCCCCCGCCATGGCCATGGCGACTATCAGGAATGGCTGCGCACCAGCAACGGGCGCACATTGTCGTTCGCCATGATCGAGACGCGCGAGGCGGTGGCGGTGTTGGACGATATTCTGGCGATACCGGGCATCGACGCCGTCTTTCTTGGACCGGGCGATCTGTCGATCGCGTGGACCGACGGCCGCAAGGTCAATTCCACGCTTGAGGATATGATGGAAACGGTCGCTTCCGTTGCCGGGCGGGCGAGGACGGCCGGCAAATATGCCGGCATCTATGTTACCGACCCGGCCATTGCCGGTCGTTTTGTGGAGATGGGCTATCGGCTGCTCGCCACGGGCTCGGAGCAGCAGCTCATCGCGCAGGGAGCGGCGGGGCTTCTTTCAAGCCTGAAAAGCTCGGTCGGCGAAAGATAGCCCGCCTGCCGTCTTCAGAGACGGCTCATGAAATGGGCGAAAGTCATCGACCCTTCCGGCCACGGTCCATGGCCGGAAGCCGCGTTGATGTGCCCCGACTGGCCAGCGTCGATGAAAAGCGAACCCCATGCCGATGCGAAATCCTCGGCGACCTCGAAGGCGCAGTAAGGGTCGTTGCGGCTGGCGATGGTCACTGACGGGAACGGCAGGGGATCGCGCGGATAAGGCCCGAACGTCATCAAATGCTTCGGCTTGATGTCGGGGTTGGCGACATCCGGAGCCGCGACGAAGAACGCGCCGGCCACCGGTCGTCCGAACTGCGGCAGAGCCTGGATGACGGTCGGCACGCCGAGAGAGTGGGCGACGATAACCACCGGCTTTTGCGCCTCGTTCACCGCTTTGGCGAGCGTTTTCGTCCAGTCTTCGCGCACCGGCTTCGACCATTCTGCCTGCTCGACCCGCCTTGCGGTGGAAAGCTTCGTCTCCCACCGCGTCTGCCAGTGGTCGGGGCCCGAATTGGTGTAGCCGGGAACGATGAGAATATCTGCGTCTTTGACCTTCATGGGTCCGCATGTAGCGATCACAGGCCGCTCCTGCAACGGATGGCGAATTGTTTCATTTCAGTGAACGATATGTTGTTGATTTTGCGCATTGTGTGAACGAGAGCGCAAGACGATATTGGCGGAGAAGAATGGCCGGAGGCTACCCTTGAATTTGACGCGACGGAGCTTTGCCGGTGCAGTCTGCGCGCTACCTCTCGTGATGGCGAAAGCGGGCGCGCAGCCAGTCGGAACGGAGATGAATATGAGTGAACTTCCCTTTGCCGCCACGACGCCGGTCAGCGTTTCGCGCGTTGGCTTGCGTGCTCGTGATGCGGAGGCTTTGGCCGGATATTACCGCACCGTAGTAGGCTTGCAGGAATTGTCGCGAGATGGCGAAACCATCACGCTGGGCGCTGGTGGCAGGCCCTTGCTGGTGATCGAATCGGACAAGGCGGCGAAGCCCGACGACCCGCGGTCGGCCGGCTTGTTCCACACCGCTTTCCTGCTCCCGGCCCGCGCCGATCTCGGCCGCTGGATCGGCCACGCGATCACCGACAAGATCAGGATCGATGGCGCTTCCGACCACATCGTTTCGGAAGCGGCCTATCTCACCGATCCCGAAGGCAACGGCATCGAAATCTATATCGACCGTCCCCACGAAAGCTGGAAGTGGCATGACGGGCAGGTGGAGATGGCGACGGCGCGCATGGATGTGGAAAGCGTCATCGGCTCAGTTCCTGCCGGTGACGCCGGCTGGACGGGCGCGCCGGAGAACACGGTGGTCGGCCATGTTCATCTGCGCGTGGGCGACCCTGCACAGGCGGAAAGCTGGTGGCGCAAGGAGTTCGGCTTCGACACTGTGGCGCGATATGGCGACAAGGCGGTGTTCATGTCGTCAGGCGGCTACCACCATCACATCGCCGGCAATATCTGGCAGAGCCCCGGCGCGGAACGTCGCGACCCCGGCCGCAGTGGCTTGTCCTGGGTGGAGATGCGCTCCGCCGACGCCTCCGCCAGCACCAGCCGCGAAGACCCTTGGGGCACGGTCATCCGCACCGTTCCCGGCAAGGCTGGCTGAACGCCATCCTGCTGACAGGTTTCGGCGTCGGCGCCTGCTAACAAGATGGAGACGGAACAAAGCGCTCCGTCTCCATCTGTCATGACAGGAACGCGCATGCTCAAGGTTATCGCCGAAGACTTCATCAACCCGGATCACATCGGCATCGTGCTTCCGCTTTATGCCGAACTGGTCGAAAAGACACGGCTTGAGCCGCTCTGCATCGCCTACGATCTGTTTGTGGACCAGAGGGATGCCGGCCATTTCGTTTTCATCGAGCAGTGGCCGGATCATGCCGCGCTGGATGCTCATTGCAGGGCCGAGCACTTCACGCGCCTTGTGCCACAGATAAACCGGCATCGGCGCAGTGAAGGGACGGTCATTCTGATGGACCCGTTTGCGGCCTGAAGGAGCCAATGCCCATCTGCCCCGTCAAAAAGGGCAGATGGGGCTGTCTCAGCTCTTCCCGAACACCCGCCTGAAGATCGTGTCGACATGCCGGGTGTGGTAGCCGAGGTCGAATTTCTCGCGGATCTCGGTCTCGGAAAGCGCCGCAGTCACTTCCGCGTCGGCCAGCAGTTCTTCAAGGAAATCCTTGCCTTGTTCCCACACCTTCATGGCGTTGCGCTGCACGAGGCGGTAGGAATCCTCGCGCGAGACGCCGGCCTGCGTCAGCGCCAGCAGCACGCGCTGCGAATGCACGAGGCCGCGGAACCGGTTGAGGTTGCGCTCCATGTTCTCGGGATAGATGAGCAGCTTGTCGATAACGCCGGTGAGGCGGGCCAGCGCGAAGTCCAGCGTGACGGTGGCGTCCGGGCCGATCATGCGCTCCACCGAGGAGTGCGAAATGTCACGCTCATGCCACAACGCCACGTTCTCCATGGCCGGGAAAGCGTAGGAGCGCACCATGCGGGCGAGGCCGGTCAGGTTCTCGGTCAGCACCGGGTTGCGCTTGTGCGGCATGGCCGACGAACCCTTCTGGCCGGGCGAGAAATATTCTTCCGCCTCAAGCACCTCGGTGCGCTGCAAATGCCGGATCTCGATGGCGAGCCGCTCGATGGAGGAGGCGATGACACCCAGCGTCGCGAAGAACATGGCGTGACGGTCGCGCGGGATGACCTGCGTGGACACCGGCTCGGGCTTGAGGCCGAGTTTCTTCGCCACATGCTCTTCCACATAGGGATCGATATTGGCGAAGGTGCCGACGGCGCCGGAAATGGCGCAGGTGGCGATGTCCTCGCGGGCATGGACGAGACGCTCGCGGCAACGGCTGAACTCGGCGTAGGCTTCGGCCAGCTTCACGCCGAAGGTGGTCGGCTCGGCATGGATGCCGTGGCTGCGGCCGATGGTTATGGTGTCCTTGTGCTCCAAGGCGCGGCGCTTGAGAGCCGCAAGCAGCGCGTCGATGTCGGCCAGCAACAGATCGGCGGCGCGGGTGAGCTGTACGGCAAGGCAGGTGTCCAGCACATCCGACGAGGTCATGCCCTGATGGATGAAACGAGAATCGGGGCCGACGAATTCCGCCAGATGGGTAAGGAAGGCGATGACGTCATGCTTGGTGACGCGCTCGATCTCGTCGATGCGCTCGACATCGAACTTGGCCGCTCCGCCCTTTTCCCAGATCGTCTTTGCTGCGTCCTTCGGGATGACGCCGAGCTCGGCCAGCGCGTCGCAGGCATGGGCCTCGATCTCGAACCAGATGCGGAAGCGGGTCTCAGGCGACCAGATGGCGACCATTTCCGGCCGGGAGTAACGCGGGATCATCTTGAGGCCCTCAGTTTTTCGGGGGAAGTCGCCCGCCTCCTAACAGAGTGAGCGCCGATGCTCAACGCAGGATGGCCCGCTAACTCAAGGAAAAGGCCGGGCAGATGCCCGGCCTTGCGCAAAATCGACGTGCCTGCCGGCGTCAGAACTTTCCGGTCACCGCCATCCAGCGATAATCCGGCCCCTCGAATCCGATCTTCCGAACGGCGATCAGCACCGCATAGTGGCTGACGCCGCCTCCGCCGGCGAAGGTCTGGATCGCGCCGATCGAATAGCCCGTCGGGCAGCCGCGGCTTTGCGGCACGGACTTGTCCTCGTGCACGATCTGCGTCTTGCCACCATCGGTGGCGTCGATGCGCAGCAGACGGAATCCTTCCGCCTCGCCCATGCCGTGGCATTGCTCAAGCTCGCCAAGGGCGATGGTTTCCAGGCGAAACTCCAGCGGCTTGTCGATGGCCGGGAAGACGGGGCGCGGATTGACCGCCATACGCAACGGATCGGCCGAAAGCTCGGTGACCGCGTTCTGGCCTGCGGTGTAGCCGCGGTTGGCGGCAAGTTCGGCTTGGCTGACGAAGGCCTCGCCCTGTTCCCGCGCCTTGTCGCGCGCGGCCTGCAAACTGGCGCTCTCGTCATCGATGCGCACGCGGACCGGCGTTCCCTTCACATAGCTGTCGCTCGCCGTATCGACGTAGTAGCGGTTGGCGTAGGGGAAGCCGGAGCCGTCCTGCACGCCATATTCCTCGAAGGCGAAGACGCCTCCGTTCTGGCTGAAGCCCAGAATGTTCAGTTCGGCCACATCGCCGGCGCTGGCGGTCGTGGCGGCGAGGCCGGAAAGAAATGCGAGGGTGATGGGTGTGACGAATCGCAAGGAAATCCCCTGTCTTTGACGGCTTTCTTCAATCAGAGCCATTGGCGGCAATTTTGAGGTGGTCAGCCGCCGGTGGTCATGCGCCAGTTCGGAAAAGGATCGTTCTGCGCCCCGGTCGCCGCAAAGACGCCGCGTGCGATGGCGCGCGCCATTGTCGCGCCGGCGGCGGCGCCAAGGGTGATCGCCTGCTCGGGGGAGACTTCGATGCCGCTTGCTCCGGTTGCCAGCGCAAATACGAGATCGCCGTCAAAGGGCGTGTGGCTTGGCCATATGGCGCGGGTGAAGCCGTCATGGGCGGCGATGGCCAGCCGCTTGGCGGAAGCCTTGGTCAGCACCGCATCGGTGGCGATAACCGCGATGGTGGTGCTGGCCCCCTGTGGTTTCTCGCTGAATTTCAGCCTGATCTCGCGGGCGTCGTGGGGCATCGGGACAGGCAGGCCAAGTCCGCCGAATTCGTCGCCAATCTCGAAGGGGGCAGCCCAGAAATGGCGGCTGCGGCCGACCGTGACCGATCCCAGCGGATTGACGGCGACCAGAGCCCCCACGGTGACGCCGTTGTCCAGCGCGGTCGAGGCCGAACCGAGGCCGCCTTTCAAGCCGGCGGTCAGTGCGCCAGAGCCGGCCCCTTGCGTTCCGATTTCGAAATCCGCGGCTGCGACGCCGGCGGCTTCATATCCGAGTTCGCGATAAGGCGGGTACCGTCCCCAGTTCTTGTCGCCGCCATTGGCGAGGTCGAACAGGATGGCGGCCGGCACGATGGGCACGATCTGGTCCTGAACGGCGAAGCCGATGCCCTGTTCGCGCAGCCAGGCTTGCGCGCCGGCGGCGGCGTCGAGCCCGAAGGCCGAACCTCCGGCGAGCACCAGGGCATTGACAGTCTCGACCGTGTTGTGCGGTTCAAGAAGATCGGTTTCGCGGGTGCCGGGCGCGCCCCCCAGCACCTGCACCGCCGCGACGGCCGGCTCGTCGCACAGCACGGCGGTGACGCCGGATTTTATGCGGGCGTCGGCCGCGTTGCCGACTCTGAGGCCGGAAACATCGGTGATGAGGTTGCGCGGGCCTGTCCGGAACATCATTGCACCTCAATCGGCATGAAGCGCTGCCCGTCGAAACGGAACAGGCGATAGGGGTTTTGCGTGAGATCGCCCTTGGCGTCGAAATGGATCGGCCCGATGGCGGTGGCGAAGTCCTGGCCGGAAAGCGCTTCCATCAATGGCTGGTTGCTTTCCATCGCGGCCCCGACCACCTGAACCGCTGCATAGGCGGGCAGGGCGTAGCCTTCGGCGAGCGCGCCATTTGCCTGAAACGTCTCCAGCACCTTCGGATCCGCCACTTCGGCCCATTCCGGCAGGGCGATCATCAGCGTGCCGGGCGCGAGCGCCACATCGCCGGAGGCGGCACGAAGCGCTTCAGCTCCTGCGAATGTGATGCCGGATTCCAGTTGCGCGGCATCGCGGCCCATGACGGCGATGTCCTCGGCCTCTCCGCCCACGAAAACATGCGTCGCGCCAGCTCTCCTCAAACGTCCGGCCAATGCGATCTGGTTGTCGAGCCCGGGCCGGAACGTATCCACGAAAACCGGTTTGAGCGCCGCCTGCCCAGCCTGCGCCCTGAAGGTTTCCGCCAGTTCGCGTCCATAGATAGTGCCATCGTCGGTGATCGCGAAATGCGCGTCCTTCCAGAGCCGGGTCAGGATGGAAGCCACCGCATTGCGCTCGTCATCGCCGCGCGGGCCGAGCCGGAACACCGGCCAGCCGGTGCGGTCGCGCCGGTCGGTCAGGCTCTCGGTGCGCACGCCAACGGCGATGACGGGAATGCCGGCCTCTTTCAGGATCGGCGCCGCCGCCTCCAGCGATTCTGTGCAGAGAAAGCCGATGACGGCCTGTACGCCGGCTTGCGCGAAACGGGTGGCCGCCGCTTCACCGCCGGCAGCCGTGCAGCCGTCGTCGGCAATGGTAAGTTCGGATTCCCCGGCGCTGGCGGCGAGTTTAGCGCCGGTCTCGATCTGGCGTCCGAGCAACTCCGCAGGGCCTGAAAGAGGCGCGGCGACGCCGATTGCAAGCGGGTCGGCGTGGGCGCCGAAGGCGAGCAAGTGGCCGACGAGGGCTGCTGCTATGGCCTGTGCGATGCGCATCGGTGCGTGAATTCATCCTTCGGCTTCATTGCCGGTTCGTCCTGCTGTAGAGGCTGGCGACGCCTTGCGCAACACGGCAGATGGCGTCGCCGAAGCTGCCTTGCCTTTGCCGCAAGTGTTGCTTGTGGCCCGTGCAAGCCCGTCTTATATAACGGTAAAATTGCAGATGGATCGCTGCCGGTGCTCAAGAAAAACGATATCGGACCTCAGGCCTATCGCGATGCGATGGCCAAATTCGCCGGCCACGTCCATATCGTGACAACCAACGGACCCGGTGGCCTGCGCGGCGCGACCGTGACCGCAAGTTGTTCCGTTTCGGACACGCCGCCCATCATTCTGGTGTGCCTCAACCGTGAAAATCTCAAGAACGACGCCTTTCTCGTCAACGGCAATTTCGCGCTCAATACGTTGGGAGAGCGGCATCAACCGCTGGCGGCGGCCATTTCCGGCCAGACCGGCCTGCCGACCATGGCGGAACGCTTCAGCGCCGGTGAATGGGACACGATCGAAACAGGTGCTCCGACGCTTGTCGATGCGGTTGCGGTATTCGATTGCGAGATCGTCGACACCAAGGATATCGCCACGCATCGCGTGCTCTTTGGACGTGTAACAGGGCTTCGCGTCGGCGCGGACCAGCGGCCGCTGATGTACCATGACCGCCGCTATGAGAATCTCTGACCGAAAGGCGTGAGAGCGCTTGCCACATGAGCCAGCCCCGCGAGCCGCTGGAAAGTGCGGAGGCCATTTTGGCCAGGGGCCACTGTTGACAAGCGCGGCGGCCCCGGGGCAATCGCGCAGGATGCGCGGTTTCATTGCTTTCATGTCGATGCTGTTGCTGGCCGCTCCGGCCAGCGCACAATCGCCCGCACTCAAGCCTTACAAGGACGAGCTGTTCGCCTATCCCGGGGTCCTCTCGGCTGAACCCGGCGACATCTACCGGGTGGTGGACTATCGCGAGATGCGCGACATCAACGAGCGCGACCAGATTCCGGAGCGCCGGGTGAAGGGCGCTTACGTGTCGACTGGCGTGCGCAAGGCGCAGAAGGATCTGGCGTTGAAGACGGATGCCGGCGCCATACGGCATTTTGCCGTGGGGCGAACGGAAGGCGCCAGCGTCATCGTGCTCTACCTGCACGGGCAGGGCGGCAGCCGCCGCCAGGGCGTGGACGATTTCACCTTCGGCGGCAACTTCAACCGCATCAAGAACCTGATGGCGCAGAACGGCGGGCTTTATCTGTCGCCGGATTTTTCCGATTTCGGCCAGCGTGGCGCATCCGAGATCGCGGCTCTGATAAGCCACTATGCAAAGCGCTCGCCGGGCGCGAAAGTGTTCGTCGCCTGCGGGTCCATGGGCGGCGCGCTCTGCTGGAAACTGGCGGCCGGCAAGGATGCGGCTGCGCAGGTCGATGGGCTTCTGCTGCTCGGCTCCCTGTGGGACGACGGGTTTCTGGCCAGCCCTGCCTTCAAACGCCGGATTCCTGTTTTCTTCGGGCAGGGCAGCAGGGATCCCGTGTTCGCTGTGGACAAGCAGGAAGCCTTCTTTCGCGCAATTCTGGCGAAATCCAAAAATTATCCGGCCCGCTTCGTGCGCTTCGAAACCGGCACGCACGGCACGCCGATCCGCATGACGGACTGGCGCGAGACGCTCAACTGGATGCTTTCCGTCGCCAGGTAGAGCGCCCTTCATGCGTCCAATCGGACGCTTAAAGGGCGCTCTAACATTTTGATTGGGCATCGGATTTTCCGAAAACCGGATTCCACTTTTCGGTCCGATGCTCCAGCGTGCAGGTCAGGGCGCCGTATTGTAGTCCAGCACGGTCTGGGGGTTGATCTCGCCATCATAGGAGGCGTCGACCTCGTACTGCACCAGCGAGAACCGGCCATCGCGGAAAAGCCAGGTGCCCGTCGAGGACGCATCTCCTACACCGCGCCATCTGGAATGCGCGACAATCGAGTAGGTGGCCTCGTCGTAATCGGCGTTCATCAGTTCGTCGGCGGCCTTGTATCCGACGACATTGACAGCCTCGAGTTTGCCCTCGATGTCGTCATTCGCATAGTGAATATCGAGTTCCGGTTCTGCGAACTGAAGCTGGCGCACACCTCCGTCGTCATCCGTCAGGAAGAAGACGAAAGTCTCATTATAGGCGCCACGCCGGCACGGGAAACGGAACAGCCGCGCTTCCTTTTCGGCGTCGTCGTTTCTGGTGTGGTGGCGGATCGTGTAGTCGGCCACGCCCGCCGTCTCATCGTCTTCGGAGAGGGAAGCGTCGCAGCGCTCGCCATAGCTGGCGGCGAAAACCGCCTTGGCTTTTTCCCGAGTGGTATCGCGCTGGGGCGGCATGGAGCCGTCGCCGCAGCTTGCCGGCAAGGCGTTCTCGAAGGCCGATGTATCCGGCTTCAGTTCGCCTTTTTCGATGTGCAGCGGCTTGAAGGGTGGTTCCTGTGTCTGGGCGCTGAGCTGACGAAGGGTGTAGCAGCCTGAAAAAACCTTCTCGCCGCCATCCTGCTGTCCGGCCCGGATCGCCACGGGGATGGTGTAGTAGATGCTGCCAGCGGCTCCCTCCTCCGAAACGCCCCCGGTTGCGACTTCTACCGAGGTCGTGCCTTCATAGCCTTTGGCGAAGCTTTCGAAGTCCGCCGCCGGCTTCGTCTCGCCGAAATAATCCCAGGCCCGTGCATATTCGTGGCGGTTTATGGCGCTGTAAAGCGACCGGACCAGCGCCGCCGGATCAGACCTGTCGTCGATATAGACGGCGTCCGTGTCCGCGTATGCAAAGGTGGAAGCCGCGACAACAAGACAGCCGGAAACCACCGTCGCAACGGTCCGCGCCAAGGCTCTGTTCATATGTCCGTCTCCTGCCATGTCCGCGCCATAACGCGTGAATGCGGCACAGTGGAGGAGAAGACTATGTAAGGCGACGGTGATTCGCCACATGCGGAACATCGGACCTGGCGGTCAGCGCATCGACATTTCACGGGCGATGCGCGGAAAATCCGCCGGCTTGATGCCAATGTCCGCGCGATCGGAATTGCTCATGGCGTTGAGCAGAGCCAATGCCGTACGATAGCGCACTTCTTCCTGGGGGCGGGGGCGAGCGAACAGTTCGGTGACAAAACCCATGATCGGGCTCCTGATTGTCCTCCCATTGGCTTCTTATACCCCATTTGTGACGATTGTGCGCTGCAACATAGGCATGGCTGTTATGAATTTGGGCAGCGACCATTTCGGAGAATTTAAATTGTCGACGCCACTCAATCTTAACTGGCCGCGCTTAAGCTGTTTGCGTTTCAATGCGGGGAGGCGGACATAGCCAGAGGCGCAAAAATGGATTTCGCGTCCCTGCTGGACGATCTTTTCGTTTCGGCCGGCGAAGATCAGCCGATGCCGGCGACGGCGACCATGCCGTTCGATTATCTCGCCGTGGTGGATGAGTTGCATTCCGGGCGCATAAAGGTGTCTGAAGAGGCTCTGGTCGCGCAATATCGCGATAGCGGTGTCGATCTTGGCTCTGAATTCGCCGCCTTGCTGGATCAGGCGAAGGCCGCGCTGGGAGATGCGGAGAGCGCCCGACAGCCGATCCTGCCCGAACTTGCGCCCGTCGATGCCGAATCGATCGCCGCCGAGCTTGGCCTCGGGCGACCGGGCGTCGATCTGCGGGCCGTGCGCCGTCGCTTCGCCCTCACCAATCATCCCGACCGGGTGCCGCCCCATCTGCGCCAGCGCGCCATGATCCGGATGCAGATCGCCAACATGCTGATCGATGAAGCGGCCGGAGCCAAAAACAGGCGCTGACATCCGCACCCGGCGCGACAACCGGGATCATTCGCAAAAACACGCTATATATGACGAGGGCAGGCCGGTTGGCGGTCAGCGAAACAGGTGGGGCGCGCATGCTCAGAGTGCAGAAAGTCGCGATAGACGAGATTTACGTGCCATCGGCGCGCCGCAAGACGCTTCATCCAGAAACGGTGCGCCATCTTGCCGAGGATATCGTCGACAACGGGATGAAGACGCCGATACAGGTGCGCCACGACGGCAAGCGCTACGTGCTTGTTGAAGGGTTGCACAGGCTGGAGGCCGTGAAATGGCTGGGCGAGCAGATGATCGACGCTTATCTCGTGCAGGCCCGCAAACATTGATCTCTCGGGAGGCGGCCGGCAGAACCGGAACACTGGTCGCAAAAATTCACGCATTTGCCATAGCTTAGTCGCCTCAGTGCCATTGGCGCGTCAAGATTCAGTACCTATCTATGCCGCATCGGTGCGGGGCTGAACAAAGAGGCGCGACATGAGCGAGGAAAAGAGCAGGCTTGACGAATTGCTGGCTGATCCGATGGTTCAGCTCGTCATGCAACGCGACCGCGTAAACCCGAAAGGGTTACGCTGGATGCTCGAGCGCGCCCGCGCCCGTGTCGATGACCCATCGTTGCCACCCGCCTATATGGTGGCGCGCGAATGCCGCGAGCAGGGGATTTGCTCCTGAATGATCGATCCGCGCCTCCTGTCCGGTGCAACCGGAGCGGGGGGCGATTCGCGCCAGACGTTAAAAAATTGATTCAATCTTTCTTGGTAATTCATCCTTCATAATTGCCCCGGGTTCCGGAGTGGCATGTGTCTGCCGGCCGGCCGATGTGTTCTTGCGTACAGGTCCCGGATGCGTTCTTCAGCTTTTCTAGCGCTTGTCATTCTCGGTCTCGGTGCGTCCGGCTGCTCACGCGTCGGCATCGAGGACATCGTCCCGCGCCCATCGCAGGAGACGACCAGTTCGATCGAGCGGCCGGTAACGCCCTCCGTCAAGGTTGGCGGGGGCGCCCCGGCGCTCGCGGCGGCTCCTGCCGGAAAGCCGGAGGATCAGATCGCGGCGCTGACCGGAGGCGAGAGCGATTCCGGATTCTCCATGCCGACGCTGGAGACAGCAGCCCTCGTTCCGACGCCGCGCCCCGCAACCAGATCGCAAAAGGCGATCGATGCGGTCATTCATCCGCAACGCTTCCGAGACGCCAAGCCCATCAATTTCGGCAAGGTCACGCCGCGTCACTACGCGGTTCACGGTGTCGACGTGTCGCGCTGGCAGGGTGAGATCGACTGGGCCAGGCTGCGCAGCCAGGGCGCCAATTTCGCCTTCATCAAGGCGACGGACGGCGGCGACCACCTCGATCCGATGTTCATGAAGAACTGGACGGGAGCCGCCGCCGCAGGGATCAGGCGCGGCGCCTATCATTTCTTCTACTGGTGCCGTCCGGCCAGCCAGCAGGCCGACTGGTTCATCCGCAACGTGCCGAAAGTGGCCGGCGCGTTGCCACCCGTCATCGATGTGGAGTGGAACGGCGAGTCGCGCTGCCGCAAGCGTCCGTCACCGGCGCAGGTGCGCGAGAAGATGCAGGTCTTCATGGACAGGCTGGAACGCCATTATGGCCAGCGGCCCATCATCTACACCGCCCCCGATTTCTATGCCGATAACCTCAAGGGCGCTTTCACGGACTATCCGTTCTGGCTGCGTGCCGTGGCCCAGCACCCCTCCAAGGTCTATCCCGGCCGCAAATGGGTATTCTGGCAATATTCGGGGTCGGGCCTGTCGCACGGGGTAAAGGGCAATATCGACCTCAACGTCTTCAACGGCACCGAAGCGCAGTGGCGCAACTGGGTGGGCGGGCGGCAGCTCATGGCCGAGGCGGATTAGGAAGTGTGGACAGTTATCTGAGCCATAGGATTGTTGCGGCGAGGGTTACGACGGCGAGATAGTGGCTTGCCGTTTTTTCGAAGCGTGTTGCGACGCGGCGGAACTGCTTGAGCTTTGAGAAACAGCACTCGACCAGATGGCGCTGTGCGTAGAGATGCTTGTCGAGGGGATGTTTTCGAGCCCGTGAAGGATTGTTTGGGATGACCGCGACAGCGCCCTTGTCAGCGATGGCCTTGCGCAGACGGTCGCTGTCGTAGGCTGTATCGGCCGGCACGATTTCGGCTGGCAAGCCTTCGATCAGAGCATCGGCCTGCGGAGCGTCGCCTTTCTGGCCAGCCGTAAGGGTGAAGCGGACCGGGCATCCCAGCCCGCGCACGGCCATATGGATCTTGGTGCTCAGGCCGCCTCGAGAACGGCCAAGGGCCTGATCTTCAGCCCCCTTTTTGCGCCCGAGGCGTGCTGGTGGGCGCGGATGATAGTCGAATCGATGATCAAGTATTCAAAGTCCGGATCGTCGGACATCGCCGCGAAGATGCGCCACCAGATGCCTTTGTGGCTCCAGCGGCTGAAGCGGCGGAAGACACTGTTCCAACCGCCGAACACCTCTGGCAGGTCGCGCCAGGGCGAGCCGGTTCGCACGATCCACAAGACCGCTTCCACGAACATGCGGTTGTCGCGACCGGACGAGCCACGCGTACGATCGTCACCGATGATGTGCTGCGACATCCGCTCCCACTGATCATCCCGAAGGATCAGACGATCCAAGGCTCCCATGACTGCCTCCAAAAGACAGCCTTGAATCTGATTTGCTCACTCTGGGGAATCCCAAGAGTCCACACTTCCTAGAACGAAGTCCTCACTGGGGCTCTCATATCCCTGATCGGCTCGATTCATCGCGAACCCAGTCAAGCCGCCGCACAAGAAGTGTAGCGCGCGCCACCAGTTGCCGGCGCTGCGCGCTGACGGGTGATCTCCTGATCGTTTGAAGCGTCCCGTCCCGCGCCAAGAGAGGACTGTGCGCCATACGTTAGAGTTTGAACCGACCTCGCGCCAACCCCACCGCCCTCGGTCCAGTCGCGAGCACGGGGCGGACAGCCATTGCGGTTGCCACCATCAAACACCCGGAAAGGCATATCGGCAGGCCTCGAACCGCCGGAGGTGGCGTCAATGGTTGCATTCCCTCGGCCGATCTACTTATATTTGCAGGGGGGCGGGAATGGAATGGACTGGTACGCGCATAGTGGCAGCCAGCCGGGCAAGGGCGACTGGCAGGGCCTGAAATCGCATCTTGAAGGTGTGGCGGCGCTTGCGGAGAGGAAGGCGCAGTCGTTCGGGCTGGGGCGCGCGGCCTTCGTCGCCGGGCTTTTTCACGATCTCGGGAAGTATTCCCCGGCTTTCCAGCAGCGGCTGGAGGGGGCGGCTGCCACGGTCGAGCATTCGACCGCGGGCGCCCAAATTCTGAAGGACATGGCACGCGGCGACAATGCGGCGATGGCCGAGATCATCGGATATGCGATACTCGGCCATCATGCGGGTTTGCCGGACCGCCAGGGAGAAGGCGAGGGAACTTTCAATCTGCGCATGAGCGCACCGTTGGCGATTGACGACGCATGGCGGCGTGAAATCCCCGGCGAGTTGCCGGACCTCGTGCCGCAGATGATGCGCAGCCTGCCCCGCGATCCGGTCGAGCGCGCTTTCGCCATCGCCTTCATGGGGCGCATGATCTTTTCGTGTCTGGTGGATGCTGATTTTCGCGACACGGAACAGTTCTATGCGTCGCTTGGAGAGCGGCAGGCGGACCGGCAGTGGCCAGCTCTGGGGGGCCTGCTCGATGAATTTGCGGCCGGCTTCGATGCCCACATCGCCGGATTTGGTGCACCGTCGGGCGAACTCGGGCAAGTGCGGGCGCGCGTGCTTGCCCATGTTCGGCATGGCGCGCAGCGGGAGCCGGGGCTGTTCACACTGACGGTGCCGACCGGCGGCGGCAAGACGCTCGCCTCTCTCGGCTTCGCGCTCGACCACGCCAGGCGCTACGGCCATCGCCGCATTATCATGGCGATCCCCTTCACATCGATCATCGAACAGACGGCTCAGGTGCTGCGAGACGTACTGGGTGCGGAGCATGTGTTGGAGCACCATTCCTCGATCGACGAGGAGCGTCTGGACGGGCGACGGGAGCAGCGCGACAAGCTCAAGCTCGCGATGGAAGACTGGGCCGCGCCCGTCGTCGTGACCACCAATGTGCAACTCTTCGAAAGCCTGTTTGCCGCGCGGCCATCGCGCGCCCGCAAGCTGCACAACATTGCCAATTCGATCCTCATTCTGGATGAGGCGCAGACTCTGCCGCGGCACTATCTCCGGCCGGTGATGCGGGTTCTGGACGAGTTGGCGCGCAACTATGGCTGTACGATCGTGTTGTGCACGGCGACACAGCCAGCGCTCGGCAAACGCGCCGGGTTCGCGGACGGGCTCGCGCTGGAGGGGCGTGAACTGGCGCCTGACCCCGTGGGTCTTGCGGCGCGCCTGTCGCGGACCCGTATCCGCCATGGCGGGGAGATGGACAATGAGGCGCTGGTGGAGGCGCTGGGCCGCTACGAACAGGCGCTGGTCATCGTCAACAGCCGCCGCCATGCGCTCGATCTGTTTACGCAGGCCCAGGCCGCCGGCCTCGACGGGCTGGTTCACCTGACGACGCGGCAATATGCGGCGCATCGCCGGCGCATTCTGGCTGATGTGCGGACGCGGCTGAGCGGCGGGCAGCCGTGCCGTCTCATCGCCACCAGTCTGATCGAGGCCGGCGTCGATGTGGATTTCCCGGTCGGCTTCCGCGCCGAGGCGGGACTCGATCAGATCATTCAGGCGGCGGGCCGCGTCAACCGCGAGGGCAGGCGTGCGCGTGACGACAGTGTCGTCACCGTGTTCCATTCGGCCGATTACGAGCCGCCGCGCGAGATCGCCAGTCTGATCGGCGACATGAAGCGCATTATCGGCAAGCATGACGACCTGACCGCGCCGGCGGCGATCGAAGACTATTTCGGCGAGGTTTACTGGCGTGTGGGCGCCAGAGGGTTGGACGGGAAAGGAATATTGGAGCGGTTTGGTCTCAGCCCCGCCGGAACGGATTTCCGCTATCGCAGCGTGGCCCGCGATTTCCGCATGATCGAGAGTGGGCTCGAGCCGGTGATCGTCGCCATCGATGAAGAGGCGAAGGCGTCCGTCCGAAGACTGGGCGTCGAGGATATTTCGACAGGCAGACTGGCGCGTGAACTGCAACCCTATGTGGTTCTGGCGCCGCCAAAGGCGCGCGAGCTGCTTTTGCGCAACGGGCATGTCGCCTTCGCAGAGCCGCAATTGCGCGGCGATCAGTTCGCCGTTCTGATGAATGACAGCCTCTACCGGCACGATACAGGGCTGATCTGGGAGAACGCGGAGTATCTGACGCTTGAGGGGTCTGTCTGGTGACGGGCTATGTCGAGGTCGGGCGGGTCGAGATGCGGCTGAGGGGGCAAATACATTGAGTTACGGAATTCGTCTGAAGGTTTCTGGTGACTACGGCCTGTTCACGCGGCCGGAAATGAAGGTGGAGCGTGTCACCTATGACGTGATGACGCCCTCGGCTGCGCGGGGCATCCTGGAAGCGATCCACTGGAAACCTGCGATTCGCTGGGTAATCGACGCCATCCATGTGCTGGAACCGATCCGTTACCAGTCGATCCGCCGCAACGAGGTTGGCCACAAGGCGCCGGCGGGCAAGATCAGGTCGGCCATGAAGCGCGGGGATCTGGGCGGCCTCGGGCAACTGGTCGATGAGGATCGCCAGCAGCGCGCCGCGACCGTTTTGGTCAAGCCCGCCTATGTCATAGAAGCGCATTTCGAGATGACCGACCGGGCCGGTCCGGACGACAAAGAGGGCAAGCATCTCGACATTTTCAACCGGCGTGCCGCACGCGGGCAGTGTTTTCACCAGCCCTGCCTCGGCGCCCGGGAATTCGCAGCCCGCTTCGAGCTCATCGACCCCACATTGCCTCCGCCCACCGCCGTTGCGGAGAGCCGCGACCTCGGCTTCATGTTGTTTGACATTGATCATCAGGCGCCTGGCCGGCCCTCCATGTTCTTCAGGGCGATGATGGAGAACGGTGTTGTCAAGGTGCCGCATCCAGCCTCGGCGGAGGTGCGCCGATGACCATCCTGTCTTCGCTGGTCAACGCCTATGAGCGCCTGCCCGATGCGCCGCCCTTCGGCTATTCTTCGGAAAAGATCGGTTTCGTCATCTCCCTCAACGAAGATGGTTCCGTCGCCCATGTCATCGACTGGCGCGAGGGCGAGGGCAGGAAGGCGCGGCCCCGGTTGATGGCGGTGCCGCAGGCGGTGAAGCGCACAGCGGGAATTTCACCCAACTTTATGTGGGACAAGACCTCCTATGTGCTGGGCGTGACCGCGGGCGAGGGCAAGCGCACCGCCGAAGAACACCGCGCCTTCGTAGAGCGGCATCTGGAAGCGATCGGCAACACCGGGGATGCGGGATTGCGCGCTCTTCGCGCATTTCTGGAAAACTGGCAGCCGGACAGCTTCGGGCCGCCTCTCTGGCCCGACGAAATGAAGGACCAGAACGTCGTCTTCGTGCTGGAAAGCGAACGTCGTGGCGACACCTTCCTGCACCACCGCCCGGCCGCGCGGGCGCTGTGGGCGCGCCTTGCCGACGCTGGAAGCGACGATGACGGGCAGATTTGCCTCGTCAGCGGCGATGAGGGTGCAATTGCGCGCCTGCACCCTTCGATCAAGGGGGTGTGGGGCGCACAATCTTCCGGCGCCGCGCTGGTCTCCTTCAATCTCGACGCCTTCACCTCCTACGGGCACGAACAGGGCGACAATGCGCCGGTCTCGACCGCGGCGGCCTTTGCCTACACCACCGCCCTCAACCGCTTTCTGGAAAAGGACAGTGGGCATCGCCTGCAGATCGGCGATGCCTCCACCGTTTTCTGGGCGGACGCATCCGATCTTTCCAAAGCCCGGCTATCCGAAGCGCTGTTTTTCAGCTTCTTCGGCGGTGATGATGCAACTGCGGAACAGGCCGAGGAGAAAGCCGCCCGGGAAAGTCTTGGCGTGTATCTGGCCCGCATCCGCCAGGGCCTGCCTTTGGCGGAGATCGAGCCGACGCTGAGCGAAGACGTCCGCTTTTACATCTTGGGGCTGGCGCCCAATGCGGCGCGCATTTCCGTGCGCTTCTTCTTTGCGGACAGTTTCGGGGTGCTGGTGAAGAATTACCAGAGCTTTGTCGAGGCCATGCGCATAGAGCCGCCGCCGCGAGACGGATTTCCGCCAGTCTGGCGCTACCTTCAGGAAACGGCAGTTCTGGGCAAGCGCGAGAACGTGCCGCCCAATCTGGCGGGCGAGTGGATGCGCTCGATCCTCTCCGGCATCCGTTTTCCGCTGACGCTGCTTTCGGCGGTGCTGACACGTATCCGTGCCGACGGGCGGATCGATGCGCTGCGCGCATCCATGCTCAGGGGTTTGCTTATCCGTAATTTCAACAGGGAGGTACCGGTGGCGTTCGACCCGGCTAACAAAAATAAGGGCTATCTGCTCGGACGGCTGTTTGCGGTCTATGAGCAGATTCAGGTTGCAGCGCTCGGCAAAAGCCTGAACGCAGGCATCAGGGAAAAATATTACGGCTCCGCCTCGGCGCAGCCGCGCAAGGTATTCGCCTTGCTCGACAGCGGTGCGGCCAATCATTTGTCCAAGGTCGGCAAACAGCGACCCGGCCACCGCGTCAATCTGGAAAAGCAGATTGCCGCCATCATGGCCCTTATGTCACCCGGCGACGATCCGTTTCCGACAACGCTCGCAGCCGATGAACAGGCCCTTTTCGGCCTCGGCTACTACCACCAGCGCAACGAGTTTTTCAACAAGACGGATGGAGCCGTCGCTTCTGGAGAAGACGCATGACCGCGATTGCCAACCGTTACGATTTTGCCCTGGTGTTCGAGGTGGTGAACGGCAACCCGAACGGCGACCCCGATGCCGGCAACCTGCCGCGTCTCGATCCCGAGACCAATAACGGGCTGGTCACCGATGTCAGCCTGAAGCGCAAGATCAGGAACTACGTCGAACTGGCGCGCGAGGGCGTCGATGGCTTCCACATCTATGTGCAGGAAGGCGCGATCCTCAACGAAAAGCACCGGCAGGCCTACAAGGCGCTGCGTCCGGACGACGCGAAAGCGGAGAAGGACGCCAAGCTCAACCCCAAGGACGATGCTGAAGCGAAGGCGCTTACGGCTTTCATGTGCCGGAACTTCTTCGACGTGCGCAGCTTCGGCGCGGTTATGTCCACCGGCATCAACGCGGGACAGGTCAAGGGCCCGGTGCAGCTTGGCTTTGCCCGCTCGGTGGAGCCGATCTGGCCGCTGGAAATCTCCATCACCCGCATGGCCGCGACCAACGAGGCGGAAAAGAAGAAGAGCGCCGAGGGCGACGACAGCGACGGGCGCACCGACAACCGCACCATGGGCCGCAAGCACATCGTGCCCTATGGCCTCTATGTCGCTCATGGCTTCATTTCGGCCAAATTCGCCGAACGCACTGGCTTTTCCCAGGACGATCTCGACCTTCTGTTCGAGGCGCTCACCACCATGTTCGAGCACGACCGTTCGGCCGCGCGGGGCGAAATGGCCACCCGCAAGCTGGTGGTGTTCAGGCACGGGAATGCCCTAGGCAACGCGCCGGCCCATGCCCTGTTCGAGCGCGTCAGGATTGGCCGCAACATCGACGGTGAGTTCCGCGAGGTCGACCGTCGCCTCGACAACCAGCCGCCCGCGCGCTCTTTCTCGGATTATATTATCGAGATCGATCGCGAAGACTTGCCCGATGGCGTCGAAATCCTCGAACTGCTGTGATCGGGGGCGGCGAAGGGGAGACGCGGTCATGTCGGATATGGAGCCGCTTCCCCTTTCTGCTCTTCAGCACGCTGTCTATTGCCTGCGCCAGGCGGCGCTGATCCACCTCGAACGCATATGGGCGGACAATCGCTTCACCGCCGAGGGTCATGTCATGCACGCCGTGGCTGACAAGGGCGGCGGCCGGAAGGTGCGCGGCACGCGCCGTGTCATGTCGCTTCCGCTGGCCTCGCGCGCGCTCAACATCGGCGGCGTGCCCGATGTTGTCGAGTTCATACCGGTGGCAGGCGGCGAGACGCCTTTTCCAGTCGAGTTCAAGCGCGGCAAGCCGAAGCTACATCGCGCCGACGAGGTTCAGCTATGCGCGCAGGCGCTGTGTCTGGAGGAAATGACGGGCGTGAGCGTTCCCGAAGGGGCGTTGTTCTATGGCGAGACGCGGCGACGGGTGGTGGTGCCGTTCGATGATGAACTTCGGCGACTTACCCTGGACACCATCGCCGCGCTTGCCGTCGTGTTTTCGAGTGGCGAGACGCCGCCTCCGACCCGGCATCGCCAGCGCTGCCGGGCCTGTTCGCTGCTGCCCTTGTGCAGGCCTGACACGGTGGCGCGCCCGGTGCGCGCATGGCGGCGGCGCATGGTTGAGGCAAGCCTTGAGGAGAAGCGGCCAGCGTGAAAAAAGCTGCTTAATACGGTTTATGTGACCACGGAAGGCGCCGTCTTGCGCAAGGAAGGCGAAAACCTCGTGGCCGAAGTGGATGGCGTGGAGCGCAGCCGGGTGCCATTGCATATGTTGGCCGGCGTGGTGGTTTTCGGGGCCATTCTTGTGTCGCCGGCGCTCATCGGCGCTCTTGCAGGCGCTGGCGTCACGCTGACGCTTCTTGACCGAAATGGCCGGTTTCAGGCGCGCGTCGACGGCCCGACGGCCGGTAACGTGCTTTTGCGCCGGGCCCAATACCGGGCATGCGATGCGCCCGAGGATATTGTGCGCTCTCTCCTGGTCGGCAAGATCGCCAACCAGCGAGCCGTTCTCATGCGTGCATTGCGTGACTATGGCGGCGACTATGACGCAGTTGTTCGCCAGTCGATCGAAGTGGTCACCGTACGTCTGGCGCATATCATGCGAAGGGTGGAACTGGCCGATGAGACAGTGGAGCGCATGCGCGGCTCCGAAGGCGAGGCCGCCAACCTCTACTTCTCCGTCTTCGATCATCTGATCCGCTCGCCGGATGCCGAACTGCGCTGGCGTGGCCGCTCGCGCCGTCCGCCGCTCGACCCGGTCAACGCTCTGTTGTCGTTCCTCTATACCTTGCTTACGCATGACTGCCGCTCGGCGCTGGAGGCGGTGGGGTTGGACCCCGCCGCTGGCTTTCTGCATCGTGACAGGCCCGGTCGGCCAAGTCTGGCGCTCGATCTGATGGAGGAGTTGCGGCCGGTCGTGGCCGACCGGATGGCGCTGTCGCTGATCAACCGCCGCCAGTTGCGGGCGCGCGATTTCGAGACCAGGGATGGCGGAGCGGTCATGTTGCATGAAGATGCGCGCCGTACAGTCCTGACTTCATGGCAGGAAAGGAAGCGGGAAGAACGCACGCATCCTTTTCTTGGCGAGAAAGCGCCTCTGGGCCTGGTGCCATATCTGCAGGCTCAGATGCTGTCACGCCATCTGCGTGGCGACATTGACGCCTATCCGCCGTGGTTCTGGAAATAGGATGTGTCATGCTCGTTCTGGTGACATACGATGTCAGCACAACACAGGGTAACGGCCCGGCCCGGCTCCGCGCGGTTGCAAAGGCTTGCCGGGATTTCGGACAGCGGGTGCAGTATTCCGTCTTCGAAATCGAGGTCGATCCTGCGCAATGGACCCGGCTGAAGGCCAGACTGGAAAGCCTGATCGACCCGCAAACTGACAGCTTGCGCTACTATCACCTCGGTGCAAACTGGCGACGACGTGTGGAATATGTCGGAGCAAAACCGGCCACCGATCTCAACGGACCGCTGATCATCTGAAATTTCCATCCGCACCGCGGGTGCGAACCTGTAGCGTGCATCGGAATCCGGTCCGGTTCGCACCAGCTGCTGCTCTTTGAAATCGTTGATATTTCTTGCGCCGCTTTTTGGCTTGCGCGCCGCAACCCCTTGCTGCTCGTCGTATTCGCGCGACCAGACCAAGTTGTGCCTTGAAAATCCATGCGTTAGATCAGCACGGTCGCTCCCTCACGGGAGCGTGGATCGAAACAACGTCATGTTTCTCAAACTGTTCGGCGTGAACTGTCGCTCCCTCACGGGAGCGTGGATCGAAACCTGTAAGTGAGTCGGAGTTTCACATCGCGAATGGGTCGCTCCCTCACGGGAGCGTGGATCGAAACTTCTTCAGCGCCATCATTCCCCCTCCCATGGGGCCGTCGCTCCCTCACGGGAGCGTGGATCGAAACATCCTGGGCGGGGATGGAGAAGAAAGCGGGGTGGTCGCTCCCTCACGGGAGCGTGGATCGAAACCTTGCCAAGATGGCCGAGGATGGCCCATTGCTTGGTCGCTCCCTCACGGGAGCGTGGATCGAAACTTGCGCAACGTGATTTCCGGCACTTTTTCCTGCCGTCGCTCCCTCACGGGAGCGTGGATCGAAACCTTGGCATAGGCGTCCGGCCCAAGCCCCGGCACAACGTCGCTCCCTCACGGGAGCGTGGATCGAAACGTTTCCTTTCTCCGATGTTTTGGTGCGCCCTGCCGGTCGCTCCCTCACGGGAGCGTGGATCGAAACTTTCGGAACCTATCTTACAGCTTACGGCGGTGGGTCGCTCCCTCACGGGAGCGTGGATCGAAACTGACCGATGAGCGAATATGACCATTCCATATCGCGTCGCTCCCTCACGGGAGCGTGGATCGAAACGACGTTATTCTTTGCAACGACCAGCCAGTTCCGCCGTCGCTCCCTCACGGGAGCGTGGATCGAAACCAAACTCGCCACCCGAGACAAGCGCGCTCCAAAGTCGCTCCCTCACGGGAGCGTGGATCGAAACCCGGTGCTACCTATACCCGGAACCAGCCCCCGCCGCGTCGCTCCCTCACGGGAGCGTGGATCGAAACGTCGATCGGGTTGTCGGAATAGGTGCGGGCAAGGTCGCTCCCTCACGGGAGCGTGGATCGAAACATTCGGAAACGCCGACGCTGACAAGCAAGGGCGTGTCGCTCCCTCACGGGAGCGTGGATCGAAACCCCGCTCAACCATGATTTTACGTTCTGCAATTGGGTCGCTCCCTCACGGGCGCGTGGATCGAAACCAATTGCTCGCCTTGGTTTCGATAGCCGTAAACGTGTCACTCCCTCACGGGAGCGTGGATCGAAACAATGGCGAACGCGACCAACCGTCCGTTGCTGATGTCGCTCCCTCACGGGAGCGTGGATCGAAACGATGGCATGCTTGTTGGATCGGACGGCGCAAACTGTCGCTCCCTCACGGGAGCGTGGATCGAAACTTCCCCGACGTGCTCAACACTGACGGGAAGATCACGTCGCTCCCTCACGGGAGCGTGGATCGAAACCTTTGTTGCCGGCCTCGGTGCTTTCGGCCAGGCGTCGCTCCCTCACGGGAGCGTGGATCGAAACAACGCTTCAAGAAAGGAAAGAAGCAATGAGAGCGCGTCGCTCCCTCACGGGAGCGTGGATCGAAACCAGTATGTTTTGCACAACGCGCTGTGACGGCGTAGTCGCTCCCTCACGGGAGCGTGGATCGAAACACATCGTCCGGCCCGGTCGCAAATCCAGCAAAGCGTCGCTCCCTCACGGGAGCGTGGATCGAAACTGCATCTCCTCTGGTGGTGGTGGCCCGCTGGTGAGGGTCGCTCCCTCACGGGAGCGTGGATCGAAACATGCCGTTAAGCTTGCCGAGCGACATGGCTTTCGAGTCGCTCCCTCACGGGAGCGTGGATCGAAACACGTACTGGCGCGAACTAAAACGTGAGTACGCCGGGGTCGCTCCCTCACGGGAGCGTGGATCGAAACCCCGTCGAAGAACGGTGCCGTCTCACCCGCAAGCCGTCGCTCCCTCACGGGAGCGTGGATCGAAACGGCTTTGTCATCTTCTTCGGCCTCATGCTTTTCGTCGCTCCCTCACGGGAGCGTGGATCGAAACCTCTGGCTGGTTGTGCGTAATCGGGCCACAGGCGGTCGCTCCCTCACGGGAGCGTGGATCGAAACCTCGGCGTCGGGATGTTGAAAGGTGATTGGCACGTCGCTCCCTCACGGGAGCGTGGATCGAAACCCCTCCCACCCTGCGGTGACAAGATGAATCACCACGTCGCTCCCTCACGGGAGCGTGGATCGAAACCAGCACATAGCGCACCACACCGCGCGCGATACGGCGTCGCTCCCTCACGGAAGCGTGGATCGAAACAGGACCATGCCGCGAGGCAAGGGTCCGTTGACGAGTCGCTCCCTCACGGGAGCGTGGATCGAAACAGCAAGGCGGACTGGTTGTCGGCGATTGGAGTGGTCGCTCTCTCACGGGAGCGTGGATCGAAACGCCGCCACGCTGGATGACGTGCTGGCGGCGCGGCGTCGCTCCCTCACGGGAGCGTGGATCGAAACTGCCGGTACTTTGTCGAGGGGTGGCGCGAAAAGTATGTCGCTCCCTCACGGGAGCGTGGATCGAAACTCGTGCGTCACGCCTAACCGATCAGCCAAGAGGTCGTCGCTCCCTCACGGGAGCGTGGATCGAAACCGCATCGAAGCCGGGATGATCACGGGCGCTGACGGGTCGCTCCCTCACGGGAGCGTGGATCGAAACAAGGGTGGCCTCGGCATGATCAACAATGCCGTGCTGGTCGCTCCCTCACGGGAGTGTGGATCGAAGCATAAACAAAGCGTTAACTTTAAGGTGTTGTTTTCGGTCGCTCCCTCTCGGGAGCGTGGATCGAAACGATCTGCGGCAGGGGTCAAGCCAATGAGTAGGCCGCAGATCGCTCCTTCGCAAAACCGTCAGCCACCAATCGTGAGCGCGGAAATCTCTGGACCATCGTTGAAACCTCCATGCCAATGGCCAGAAATCAGCAGAAATTGCAGCAAATTTAGGCCAGAGCCCTCATCCCGCGAAAAATCACAATTGGTCAGAAGGCGACATAGGCGATGGAGGCCGTCAGGTTGACGGCCAGCACCGCGACGATGACCAGATAGAGCGCCATGTCATGGCGGCCGCCGCCTGTCCCGTCTTCGGATGCGGCAGATGTGTCGGGGATGAGCGTCCCTGTGCAGAGGCACATGCAGCCGCCCCCTCGTCACTTCTTCCGGCAAAAGCAGGAGAACTTGATCGAGACGTCACTTGTCTTCTCCAGTTTCTCGACCTTGGCGCGCACCGCTTCCGCTTCTGCGGCGCGGCCAAGTTTCTGGAGGCATTCCTGATAACCCTTCAGGCTCCATATGTTGTCGGGGTGCTGGCAGGCCCGGGGCAGCGAGTCGTTCAGTCCGAGATCGGCCTCGTAGACAGCCATCGATTCCTCGACGCGCCCCTGTTCGAGCATCAGCGCGCCGAGCGCGTGACGCGCCGGCTGCATCCAGCCCCACGGCTCGTCATAGGGCAGGGCGTCGTCGAGCGCGACAGCGTTGCGCAGATGTTCGAAAGCCTGCGTGTAGTGCTGCTCGCGATAGGTGATCTCGCCCAGCATCATCTCGCGGGCGACCGCCAGAATGTCGATGCAGCGGTTGTTGAACAGGTAGCGGCTCTCCTGAACCCGCGACAGCGCAGCGTCGAACTCTGCCGCGCAAGCCTTGGCCTCCTCGACATTGCCGAGGACGCCATGGGCGACCGCCTTGGCATACCAGATCATCGTCGTCGTGACGCTGAACAGATTCTGATCCTCCGGCAATTTCTGGGCGATGATCTCGCTCCAGCGACCGAAGCGGACCATCACATGCTGCTTGACGGAGACGAAGCCCTCCAGCCAGTCGGCCATCGGTGGGGATTCCACCCGAAGCAAATCCTCCGGCAAAGTCGTGAGCATGGCGTTCGCAGTGCTTATCGCCGTTTCATATTGCCCGGCGAACATCGCGCCATAGATCTTGAAGTGGTAGTTGTGGCAGCGATAGAGCGAATAGAAATTGAGCGGCCCCCGCTTCGCGAGGAACTTGCTGTCGGCCTCGATGCCGGCGGTGTTGGCGTCGATCGCGGAAAGGTAGTCTCCGACAAGGACGTCGATGTGGCTCGGCATATGGTTGAGGTGGCCGGCATCCGGAACCAGGTTGCGCAGCGCATTGGCCGCCGGCAGCGCGGCTTCAGGGGTGGGTGACATCTCCATTGCATGAATATACAGGTGCAAAATGCCGGGATGGGTCATTCCGCCTGAATGCATGGCCTTTTCCAGCACGCTGAGGATTTCCTCGGTGTCGGCTCCGGCAGCTATCGTCCCGGCATTGATGTCCCAAAGCTGCCAGGGCGTACGGTTCATCATCGCTTCCGCGAAGATGGTGGCGATCTCCAGATTGTCGGGAAGCTGGGCATAGGCCTTGCGCATCGCGGTCGCGAAGTCGTCGTTCCACTTTTCCAGATCCTCACGCGGGGAGCCGCACTGATATCTGTAGGGCAGCGCTTCGATCAGCAGGCGCTCGAACTGCGAGGTTCCCTCGCGCAATTCCATGGCCTTCTGCGTCGCCTCGAACGCTTCGCTGATCGAGCGAGCCGCATCATCCGGATCGAAGGCGACCCAGGGCTTGTTGTAGTTGCAGCCCAGCACGAAAGCCTTGCCCCAGTAGGCCAGCGCGCAATGAGGATCGCCCGCGAGCGCGAGATTGAAGCATTCATAGGCTTCCTGATGGTTGAAGGCGTAGCAGAGCACAAGGCCACGATTGAACCACAGTTTCGTCTCCGGCGAAGACGTGGTGATCGCGACCTGATAAGCGCCGAGATCGAAATAGTCGGATGCCATGTCGTCTCTCCGTTGCATGACCGTTTGAGATTTGTTTCTGTCCGTTTCGCTCCGCCGGTTCCTGGCCGCTCCGGAGCTGGGGTTTCCCGCCGACCAAGACGGGAAACCCCGCAAGTCAGGCCTGTGTGTCGCTGCCGGAATGAAAGTTGAAGACCGCGCCTTCCTTGATGCCGCTCGGCCAGCGGGTCGTCATTGTCTTGAGGCGGGTGTTGAAGCGCACGCCCTCCATGCCGTGAATGTGGTGGTCTCCGAACAGAGACCGCTTCCAGCCTCCAAAGGAGTGATAGGCCACCGGCACCGGAATGGGCACGTTGACGCCGACCATGCCGATGCGAACGCGGGAGAAGAAGTCGCGTGCGGTGTCGCCGTCGCGGGTGAAGATCGACGTCCCGTTGCCATATTCGTGATCGTTGATCAGGGTCACGGCCTCTTCATAGGACTGGGCGCGCAGGACGGACAGGACCGGTCCGAAAATCTCGTCCCGATAGATCGACATGTCCGGCTTGACATGGTCGAACAGGCATCCGCCGAGGAAGTAGCCGTTTTCATAGCCTTGCAGCTTCACGTTGCGGCCGTCGACGACCAGCTTTGCGCCAGCGCGCTCGCCTTCCCCGATATAGCCCAGAATCCGGTCGAGGCTCTGGCGAGAGATGACCGGCCCCATGTCGGAGGCTGGATCGTCATACGGGGCGACGGTTAGCGCTGCTACTCGCGGGGCCAGAACTTCCACCAGCCGGTCAGCCGTCTTTTCGCCCACCGGAACGGCGATCGAAATCGCCATGCACCGCTCACCCGCAGAACCGTAAGCCGATCCGATCAGCGCATCGGCGACCTTGTCCATGTCGGCGTCGGGCATGACCACCAGGTGATTCTTCGCGCCGCAAAGCGCCTGGACACGCTTTCCGTTAGCGGCCCCGCGGCTGTAGATGTAGTGGCCGATCGCAGTGGAGCCGACAAAGCTGACCGCATCGACGTCCGGGTGGTCGAGGATGGCGTCGACCGCTTCCTTATCACCGTTGACGACATTGAACACGCCCGCCGGCAGTCCAGCCTCGTGAAAGAGTTGCGCGATACGGATCACCACCGACGGGTCGCGCTCCGACGGCTTGAGTACGAAGGCGTTCCCGCACGCAATCGAAACCGGATACATCCACAGGGGCACCATGGCGGGAAAATTGAACGGCGTGACGCCGGCGACAACTCCGAGAGGTTGGCGAACGGAGAAACTGTCCACCTGCGTTGCAACCTGTTCGGAATATTCGCCCTTCAGGAGATGCGGGATGCCGCAGACAAACTCGACGACCTCGATACCGCGTGCGATTTCACCCCGCGCGTCAGGCAGGGTCTTGCCATGCTCGCGCGACAGCAGTTCAGCCAGTTCGTCGGTGTGGCGCACGAGCAGATCGCGGAATGCGAACATGACGGCCGCGCGTTTCGCGGGCGGCTGAGCGCCCCACCGAACCTGCGCGTTCTTGGCGATGGCGACGACGTGTGCGACGTCGGTGGCGCTGGCAAGCTCGACCTTGCCGGTGACCATGCCGGTGGCGGGGTTGAAGATGTCGGCGGTGCGTGTGGCCGAGCCACCCCAGATTTCGCCGTCGACGAAATGTTGAACGATGTTCATTTCAAGTTTCCTCTTCACTTAAAAATTACCGGCCTCGGCGCGACGCCACAGGTCGATGATGGCGTTCGCTTCCGACATATGGCGGCGACATGGCTGTCCATCTCCCCACCTTCGTCGTGAAACACAGGCCGAGCGCAGATCGCCTGCATACGCGCGGCGCCTTCCTCATGCTCGTTCGGACAAGTCCTCCCCACGCCTCCCCGCCGTCGAATGAATGTGGCCTATCATAACAATTAATTGTTGACAATTATACAAGGATCGCTTTTCTTGAGAATGCCAAGCAGATCGGGGATACGGGTGATGCTGCCGGTTCGAGGGGGCAGATTTTCAGGACTGCGGCGGATCGTTCCGGCGACTATGTCGATGAGCGGGCATGAAAGAGGTTTGATTCCCTCTCATGTCTTCTTTCGGAGCGGTCCCGTTTCCAGGGGCGGCAGATTTGCTATGTGCGGAGGGCGGTTGTGAGTAAATCTAAATCAGGATCCAGAGATATGGCGGCAATTCCCGAATTGCCGCGTTCGGTGGCCGCGATCGCCGCGCAGCATCTGGAGCGGGAGATCATTGAGGGGCGCCTCAACCCCGGTGCGCGCCTGGCCGAAGAGGAGTGGGCTGAGAAGTTCGGCATCAGCAGAGGGTCGTTCCGCGAGGTGCTCCGCATTCTCGAGACGGCGAGGCTGGTGGAGATCATCCCGCGTCGTGGCGCGCATGTCGCGCTGCTCAATCGCCGCGATGTCGAGGAAATCTACATTCTGCGCAAGCACCTCTTTGAGCTGGCCTACATCTATGGGACGGCCAATATGACGGACGAGCATCTGAAGGTGTTCCGGGCCATCGTCGCCGACATGGAGCGGGTCGCGGCGCGCGGAGACGTGGTCGAGTTCAGCGCCCTGTCGCAAAAATTCGACGATATGGTGCTCGACGTCGCCGACATCATGCGACTGCGCATGGTCGTGGAGTTTCTCGGCAAGCAGACGATCCGCTACCGCTACGTCGGTTTCAAGATTCCCGGACGGATCGAACGTTCGCTCGCCGCCCACCGCGTCATTCTGGATGCGTTTGCGGCGCGGGATGGCGAGCGCGCGGGGGCGGTCGTCTACGAGATGATCGAATGGGCCGGCAAGAGCATTCTGGCGAGCGTCTTCGGCGACAAGGCCGAGGAGCAGGAAGTCGAGCCGGACGGTCGCACGAGACGGCGAGACCGCCGGGAGACCTGACATAATGAAAGAGGGGGGCGGAACGCCAGAACCGTCCAGTTTCTGACTCCAGTGCGCGCGCCGGCCGCGAATTCACGGACTTTCCGCGGAATTTGGACCCGTGCCCGATTGCGGTTGAGCGATCTGGGAGCAGGCGGGGCGGAAGAACAGCAGGGCGCGCCCGTCGTGTCCGGATCAGAGGAGACCGCAACCATGAGCGGCATAGTCATAACGAATGTATCCAAGTTCTATGGGGCGTTCCATGCGCTCAAGGATGTCAGCCACAGCATGGCCGAAAAGGCTGTCACCGTGATTATCGGCCCGTCGGGTTCCGGTAAGAGCACGCTCATCCGGTGCATCAACGGGCTGGAGACGATCGATGGCGGCTCTGTTTCCGTCAATGGCGTCGATGTGTTCGACAAGAAGACCAACATGAACAAGTTGCGCTCGTCTCTGGGAATGGTCTTCCAGCAGTTCAATCTCTACCCGCACATGACGATCATGCAAAACATCACCCTCGCTCCGCGAAAGGTGAAGGGCATGACGGCTGCCGCCGCGGAAAAACGGGCGCTTGAGCTGCTCGATCGCGTCAAGATCGCAGATCAGGCCAACAAGCATCCGGCGCAGCTTTCGGGCGGCCAGCAGCAGCGCGTGGCAATCGCGCGAGCTCTGGCGATGGACCCGAAGGTAATGCTTTTCGATGAGCCAACCAGTGCTCTCGATCCCGAGATGATCGGAGAAGTGCTCGACGTCATGGTCGACCTGGCTCGGGATGGAATGACGATGGTGGTGGTTACGCATGAGCTTGGTTTCGCCAAGCAGGTGGCTGACCAGGTCGTCTTCATGGATGGAGGGAAAATTGTGGAGTTCGGCAAGCCGGAAGAGCTCTTCGCAAACCCCCGCGACCCAAGGGCGCGGCAGTTTCTATCCAGTGTACTTCATTAGAACATCAATAGTTGGAGGAGATAAGAAATGCCCATAAATAAGAGGGACCTGCTTTCAGTCGCAGGTGTTTGTGGTCTGGCGATGTTCGTCTCGGCCTGTTCCTCTTCTGAGCAGCAGAAGAGCGACGTCGATCCTTCGGCGGTTACCTGGCAGAATATCGAAAGCAACGGCAAGGTCGTCGTAGGCGTCAAGTACGATACGATCCCTTATGGCTTCGTCCCGCAGGGTCAGGACACGCCCGTTGGCTTTGACATTGACCTGGCCACGGAAATCGCCAAGCGCTGGGGGGTCGAGATCGAACTTCAGCCGGTGACAAGCGCCAATCGCATCGCCAACCTGACCACGTCCAAGGTCGATTTCATCGCCGCCTCGATCGTTCACACGCGCGAGCGCGACGAAAAGATCGACTACTCGGTCACCTACATTGCTGAATCTATGAAGCTGATGGTGCCTATGGATTCGGCCATCAACACCATCGCCGACCTGGGCGGTAAGACGGTGGCTCTCGCGCAGGGCTCGATCCAGTCGCAGATGATGAAGCAGATGAACCCGCAGGCGCGCGTTCTGGAGATGAAAGACTGGGCCGACGTCTATCTCGCCGTCCAGCAGGGTCGGGCGGATGCAGCCTTCGATACAGCCGGATCGCTCGGCTCCGCTGTGGCCGCGGCCAAGGAAGCCGGGGTTTCGTTGAAGGTGGTCGGCGAGGACGGTATCGGCAACTCACCCTTCGCATTCGGTGTGCGTCAGGGCGACGCCCTGGTTCGAGACCATCTGAACTTCACACTGATGGAAATGGTTGAGGATGGCACCTACGAAACCATCTTCAGGAAATGGTGGAGCGACCTCTACGCGAAGACCTATCAGGTCGAAGTCTGGCCGAAATAAGCACCTGGACGATTTGATATGGGCTCCGTCAACTGGAACGTTGTTTTTGGACCCGAAGGTCGAGCGCTGTTTGCATCCGGCCTTTGGATCACCGTGCAACTCGCTTTTTTCGCCATTGTCTTTTCAACGTTAATCGGCAGCCTGATCGCAGTCGGGCGGGTGTCGAAGTCACCCGCCCTGCGTCCCCTGCGCATTACGCTGACGGCTCTGGTCGAATTCATCCGCAACGTGCCGGTGCTGGTCCAACTGGCGTTCTGGTATTTCGGCGTGTTCGGACTGTCGGCGGTCCAGTGGCTCGTCTCGCCGCTGACATCCCTCTACAGCATTGAGTTCATCGCCGGTGCGTGCGCCCTGATCGTCTATCGCAGCGCATATATTGCCGAGGCCATTCGCTCGGGTCTCCAGTCTGTCCCCCGGGGGCAATATGAGGCGGCCAGGGCCAGCGGGCTTGGCTACCTGACAACGATGGTTCGCATCATCTTGCCGCAGGCTTACAGAATGTCCCTGCCGGCGCTGATCAACCATTATGTCGGAGTAACCAAGAACACCAGCATCGTGCTGGTCATCGGTGTCCCGGATCTGGTCTTCCAGGCCTACACGCTCACATCGCGCACTTTCGAGGTTTTCCTCGTCATGGGGACAGCGGTGGCTACCTTCGTGGTGCTTTGCACGGTCGTCAGTTCAGGGTTCAATGCGCTGGCCAACTATCTCGACCACCGATGGGGATATGTCCGTCATTCGAACCGGCCCCACTCACTGAAATCATGGCTTGAGGCGTGGGCGGCATGAGCGCGATCCTGAACAACTGGGAGTACATGCTTGCCGGTCTGCGCTATACGTTCGCGCTGGCTCTGGTAGGCATCGTCGGCAGCTTTTTGCTTGGCTGCATACTGGCGACTCTGCGCCTCTCGCCATATTTGCCGGCGCGGCTTGTGGCCAAGGTCTTCATCGAACTCGTCAGAAGCGTTCCGCTGCTGTTGTTCATCTTCTTCACATACTTCCTGATGACGGAACTTGGCTACAATGTATCGGCGTTTGTTTCGGGATGCATTGCACTGGTGGTCTTCACAAGCGTTTATGTGGCGGAGATCATCCGAAGCGGTATCCTCGGCGTGCATCCTGGGCATGTCGAAGCGGCGCGTGCGAGCGGGCTGAGCTATCTTCAGACCACCCTCCATGTTGTGCTGCCTCAGGCGATCCGCCGCATGATGC
Organism: Aquamicrobium ahrensii; assembly: GCF_040545755.1. NCBI lineage: Bacteria > Pseudomonadati > Pseudomonadota > Alphaproteobacteria > Hyphomicrobiales > Phyllobacteriaceae > Aquamicrobium > Aquamicrobium ahrensii. The sequence goes on along the minus strand of NZ_JBEPMN010000004.1, from coordinate 99,854 downwards.
CGTCCCTGTCATCGGAATTCATCATGCTTATCAAGGAAACCTCGCTTGTTTCCGTGATCGGCGTGCAGGAATTCTACACGAGGGTGAGCATCACAAATTCCCGCGTTCTTGTTCATCCGTTCGAATTACTGATGTTCGCTGCAGTCGTGTATTTTTGCATCTGCTTCGCACTCAGCTTCGTGGCCAGAAAATACGAGCTTAGAAGTGACATTTAGTCATTCCTATCAGGTCGTTCTCACTTCAAGATCATCATGGAGTTTATTGTGAAGGAAGAAGAAGGTTACACGCTCAGCAGTCCGCTGTTCGAAGATCTGTGGTCCAGGGCTTCAATGCGCCGGAAGTTCTCCGATCTCGACATGGTTGGCGGTTGGGTCAGGACCGAGGTCGCGCTTGCGCGAGCCCAGGCGGCCGTCGGATTGATCCCCGCAGAAGCAGCGACGGCGATCGAGGAAACCGGCAAATCCCATGTGTTCGACATGGTCGCCATGCGGCACGGCGTCACCGCGACGCTTCATCAGTTGATGCCGTTCATCAATCAGTTCCGCGACGCCTGTCCGGACGATGCAGGGCAATATCTTCACTGGGGCGCGACGACACAGGACATCATCGACACCGGCGCCATGCTGCGCTCCAGGGAAGCGATGTCGATGATCCTGGAAGGGCTTGAGACGCTCGAAGCGGCTCTGGCGGCGCTGTGCGCGCGCGAGGCCGAAACAGTGATGGCGGGGCGCACCCATGGTCAGCAGGCGCTGCCGATCACTTTTGGCTTCAAGGTCGCCAACTGGCTCTCGGAAATTCGCCGTGGCAGGGCCAGGCTCAAGGCGATGTGCGAGCGTGTGTTCGTCGTCAGTATCGTTGGCGCGGTCGGCACATCCGCCTATATGGGCCCGAAGGGGACGGAGGTGGCTCAGAAGGTAGCCGCCGATCTGGGGCTGGGCTGGGATCCGGTCTCGTGGCAGGCCGCCCGCGACCGTCTCGGCGAAATGTTGTCTGGCATGATCCTGCTCGGTTCGTCCCTCGGGCGTATCGGCCATGAACTGGCCGTTCTCCAGAAGACCGAATTGGCCGAGGTTCACGAACCGCACGGGCCTGAACAGGTTGGCAGCAGCACTATGCCCCAGAAGCGCAACCCGAGCATCGCCGAGGGTGTTCTATCGGCGGGACTGATGCTGCGCGCACAGGCCGGTCTGGCTATGGAACTGATGGCGACCGAACATGAGCGGGACGATTCCCGCTGGCAGATCGACTCGCGTATTGTGCCTGAGGTTTTCCTCTTGCTCGACGGCCAGATAGGCAACCTGACCTACCTGGTCGAGGGACTTGAGGTGGACCGCGAGCGGATGCGCGCCAACATCGTCGCCGAGGTGGCGGGAGAGCCGATGATGCGCGCCCTGGCTTCCTTCCTCGGCCGGCACAACGCGCATGATGTGCTGCACGAGTGCTTCATGCTCGCCCATGAGAGGCGCATTCCGATCCTCGACGTTCTGAGCGCGAATGAAAGCGTCAGCGCCCATCTGAGCAAGGAGCAGCTTCAGTCGCTGATGGACCCCTCATCTTATCTCGGCGTTGCGGTGGATGTCGCGCGCAATGAGGCCGGCCGGGCCTGCTGAAGCTGCGGTCGAATGCTGGGGGCGAACGGCCTCCAGCATTCCAGAACCCGGTGGGCGGAAGAAAAAGGATCGCCACTTCCGCTCGCCGCCTGACGCCTGCCCGGAGAAGAAGACTTGGTTTGTGGTACTGAAACATCCGCCAGGGCGGATCACGCTGTAACGGCGACGCTCGCCGGATACGCGCTCGGAGACGTCGCTCATCACCTGACGGCGGAGGCGGCCCGGCAGGCCCGGGACACGCTCCTCGACACGATCGGCGTTGCGCTTGCTGCCCGGAACTCCGAACTGGTTGGAATCCTCGCCAGGACGCACCCGGGCGGCGCGGGCCCAGGTGGCTCGACTATCTGGACAAGCGGTTGCCGAGCGGACGCCGAAACGGCGGCCATGGTCAACGGTGCGACCGCGCACGCAATGGACTACGACGACACCAATGAGTCGATGAGGGGTCACCTCGCCGCGACCATCTGGCCGGTTCTTCTGGCTCTCGGCGAACAGACTGGTTCCAGCGGCCAAGCTTTGGCCGAAGCTTATGTGGTTGGCGTTCGCGCCGCTGTGGCCATCGCGGACGGAATGACGATCGATGATCATTATGCGCGCGGCTGGCACTCGACATCGACCGTCGGGGTCGTGGCGGCGACATGCGCGGCGGCGAGATTGCTTAGCCTGAGCCTGAACCAGACGCGACATGCGCTGGGGCTGGCCGGCTCCATGGCTGGGGGCAGCCGCCAGAACTTCGGCACGATGACGAAGCCGTTTCATGCGGGGTTTGCCGCTCGCAACGCTGTCGTCGCCGTTAAACTCGCCCAGGCCGGTTTCGAAGCCAATCCCTCGATGCTCGAGGGTCCTTTGGGTTACTATGCCTTGTTCGACGGACGGCAGCGTCTGGACCAGGTGGCGCGCAGCCTGCGCGATGCATGGACGCCTTCGCGCCATGGCGTCAGCCTCAAGAATTACGCGATCTGCTACAATCTCCATCGCATGTGCGACGCCATGGCGAACATCAAGGCGCGCACGGCCGTTCAACCCGACGACATTGTGCGCATCCGCGTTGCCGTCGAACCGCAGGGGAAAGCGCCGCTCATCCACAGCCAGCCAACTGCCGCACTCGAGTGCAAGTTCAGCGCCGAGTATGTGCTAGGCGCATTGGCGCACGGCCGAATGCTCGGTCCTGCGGATTTCGGCGAGGGGATATTGGAAAGCGAGGCCCTGCAGGCGCTGATGCGCCGGATAGAAGTTTCCGAACACCCGGCGCCGCAGGTCGGAAAGCCTGATTGGTACGAAGGATATGCCGTCGTCTGTGTAGAGCTTCGTTCCGGGAACGTGCTGTCGGAGCGTGTGGACAACCCGAAAGGCCATTGGGGAGCGCCGTTCTCCCGGGAAGAAATTTCACGAAAGTTCCGGGATTGCGTCGAGTTCGGGTGTCCCGGTGCGGACGTGGCCGTGCTGGAGCGGGAAATCCGGGATGTCCTGGAGACGGACCGTTTCGGCGGATTTTCTTCGCTCCCGCCGAAATGACTGGCTGAGGCCAGGGGTGCGACAACCGAAGGGTCGGGTTCTTCCACAACTGGCCGGATGAGCACTATCACAAGAAGATTCGGACCGCCGGCTGGATCCGAGGGGTCGTCGCGGAGGGTGGGCCATTGAACACCGTCACCGAACCGCTGATCGAAGATGCGTTCAGGCCGCCTTCCGTCATTATCGGCGACCCGATATCCGCCACACCGCTGATCGTACCGAAAGGACGGCAGACTGGATGCTATGCGGCTGTGCAAGTCATGCGACTGGACATATCCCTTCGTTCGGGAAAGAAGCGGGGCCATGACTCATCTGCTCAAACGCTTCGCCACCTATTACCGCCCGCATCGCGGCCTGTTCGCGCTCGATTTCGGCAGCGCGGTTGCAGCGGGCCTGCTGGAACTGGCGTTTCCCGTCGCGGTGACGCTGTTCATCGACCGGCTGCTTCCAACCGGCCAGCTCAGTGTGATCGCGCTGGCCACTGTCGGCCTGTTCCTCATCTATCTGTTCAATGCCGCACTGCAGGTCATCGTCACCTATTGGGGCCATATGCTTGGCCTGAGGATCGAGACGGAGATGCGGCGCAAAGCTTTCGACCATCTGCAAAAGCTTTCCTTCGGCTTCTTCGACAACCAGAAGACCGGCCATCTCGTGGCAAGGCTGACCAAGGATCTCGAAGAAATCGGCGAAGTTGCCCATCATGGCCCGGAAGACCTGTTCATCGCCCTGATGACGCTGGTCGGAGCCTTCCTGCTGATGCTGTGGGTGCATGTGCCGCTGGCGCTGATCACAGCGACGATCGTTCCTGTCACCATGATCGTGACCACGCTCTACGGTAAGCGGATGACCGCCACCTGGCGCGCGCTCTACGGTCGGATCGGAGAGTTCAACGCCCGCATCGAGGAGAATGTCGGCGGCATCCGCGTGGTGCAGGCCTTCGCCAACGAGGACCACGAACGCAAACTGTTTGCGGAAAACAACCGCAACTATCTCACGACAAAGCTAGAAGCCTACAGGATCATGGCGGCTTCCCTGTCATTGTCCTATCTGTCGATGCGCTTCGTCCAGGTCATCGTCATGCTGGCGGGCGCGTGGTTCGTCGTGCGCGGCGAGTTGACCGCGGGCGGCTTCGTCGGCTTCCTGCTGCTGGTGAACGTGTTCTTCCGCCCCATCGACAAGATCAACTCGATCATCGACACCTATCCGAAGGGCATTGCGGGCTTTCAGCGCTATGCCGAATTTCTCGACACGCGGCCGGACATCGAAGACAAGCCTTCGGCGAAAACGGTCGATCGCCTGCATGGCGAAATTGAATACCGCCATGTTCGCTTTGCCTATCGCACCGGCCGGCCGATCCTGTTCGATATTGACTTCAGCATCCGGCCCGGTGAGACCATCGCTTTCGTCGGCTCGTCCGGCGCTGGCAAGACGACGATCTGCTCGCTGCTGCCGCGCTTCTACGAGGTGACTGGCGGCGCGATCAGCATTGACGGCGTCGACATCAGGGACATGACGCTGAATTCGCTGCGCTCCAATATCGGCATCGTGCAGCAGGACGTCTTCCTGTTCGCCGGCACGATCCGCGAGAACATCGCCTATGGAAGGCTCGACGCCACGGAAGCGGAAATCCTCGACGCCGCCCGTCGCGCACGGCTGGACGATGTGATCGCCTCTCTCCCCGAAGGCATGGACACCATCGTCGGCGAACGTGGGGTCAAGCTGTCGGGTGGGCAGAAGCAGCGGCTGGCTATCGCCCGTATCTTCCTGAGGAACCCGCCGATCCTTATCCTCGACGAGGCGACCTCGGCGCTCGACACCGAGACCGAGCGCGCGATCCAGCAGTCATTGGCCGATCTGTCGGCAGGCCGCACCACCCTGGTCATCGCCCATCGCCTCGCCACCATCGCCAATGCCGACCGCATCATGGTCGTTGAGGACGGCAGCATCGTCGAAGAGGGGAGCCATGCAGAGTTGCTTGCGCGCGAGGGCGGCCGCTATCGCGACCTGCATGCCGTGCAAGCCGGCGCGACGGCAAGCAATCTGGAGAAAACACAGTGCAGGTAATGCGTCAGGATGCGGTGTGAATTGAGCGCCGCCACCCAGCCTGCGGGTCAAACTGCGAGTCGTTGCAGAAGCAGCTTCGCCTCAGGAGACAAGGGCTTGTCCTTGCGATGGGCCGCCACCACTTTGAATTGGCCGAGCGAGCCGGGAGCGTCCACAATATTGAGGGCCGCCAGGCCTGCAGTTTCCAGCAATCGGCGTGGCTGATAGCTCAGGCTGTCGGAGCGGAGGAGGTGCGCCACCAGATAGGAAATAGAATCCGTCTCGACGATTTTTTTGGGCAGCTTGATCCCCATCTGCTCAAAAATAGGTACGATATTGCTCGTCGAGGCAAAATTGTCTCCGATATTTATCCAGGGATATTCCGTCATGTCCGCAAGCGTAACGTGGTTGCTGGATGTCAGCGGATGATTGGAGCGCGCCACCACGCAATATTGTTCCTGCAGGATGGTTATGGTCACAAGATCGGTCAGGTCCACACTTCGCGAGACTGATGTCACGAAGAAATCGAGGTCTCCGTTTTCGATGGCTGTAGCCAGATGGTCGCTTGTCCCGGTCACTATTTCGATTTTCAGGTCGGGAACGCTCTGAAGAACATCGGTTACTGCATTTGGCAGCATTTCGGCCGCAACGTAGGAATCCGAGCCAACGCGCAAACGGCCGGTGTTGCCGCCCGCAAGCGCAGCGAACTCGGCCTGTGCTGCATTGAGTTCGGCGAGAATCCGGTTCGCCCGCGGAAAGAACGCTTCCGCATGCATCGTCGGTTCAATGCCCCGGGCGCCCCGGATGAACAATTTGATCCCCAATTCGGCTTCCAGAGTCTGGATCATCTTGGTGAGGGCCGGTTGCGAAAGATTCAGCTTCAGGGAAGCGTGGGTCATTGAACGACCCGAATAGGCGGAAATGAAAGCCTCGATACTGCGGATTCGCATTCGATCCTCCAGGGACGGCCGGTCCGAAAAATATCTCGGGGCTCTGCCGCAATGGCGGCGGATTGTTACGGATGGAAGTGTGACGACACGAGGGCCGACACCACACTAATACTGGATAAATCCAGGCCGTCCATTGTCCATCTCGCCGCTGCTATCTCAATTCAGGCAGAATCCCGTTGCGTCCTGGCCCGAAGGGCGCCCGCCTCGGCTGGCGTCAGGGGCTTTGTGTTCCGCCCCTCAAGAAGCAGGAAGAGCTTGGCGGTTTCTTCCAGTTCCTCCGTCGCATATTGGGCGTCAAGCAGGGTCTTTCCCGCGACGACCGGCCCGTGATTGGCCAGGAGAACGGCATGGCTGTGGCCTGCTTTTTCCGCCACGGCCGCGGCAAGCGCCTTGTCGCCAGGCGGGAAATAGGGGACGAGCGGCAGCGAGCCCACCCGCATCACATAATAAGCTGTCAGGGGCGGCAGCACGTCGTCGGGATCGACGCCATCCAGGATGCTGACGGCCACCGAATAGGTGGAATGGAGATGCACGACGGCCCCGGCATGTTGGCGTTGGCAGTACATGCATTGATGCAGGAAGGCCTCCTTCGTCGGCTTGTCGCCGTCGATATGAACGCCTTCGGCGCTGAAGCGCGACAGGCGCGCTGGCTCGAGGCTGCCGAGCGAAATGTTGGTCGGCGTCATCAGGATCTCGCCATTGGAAAGGCGGGCGCTGATATTGCCTGTCGAGCCGAATGTCAGCCCGCGGTCGAAAAGAGATTTCCCCACGCTGGCGATCTGGTCCCGCAGGCGCGTCGCTTCGGAGAGGATGGTGCTCATTGGATGCGGGACCACGCTTTCAGGAAAAAATCGTCTGCGCCGAAATTGCCGGACTTGAGCGCAAGCGCAATTGGCCGCTCTTCCCCGACGCTGCGGGTCCAGGGGACCCCCGGATCGATTTCCGGGCCGATCTGCAGGGCGCTCACTCCAAGCGCCTGGACCACTGCGCCGGATGTTTCACCACCGGCGACGAGGAAGCGGGTGAAGTTGTCCTGCTTCAGCCTGCCCGCTACTTCGGCAAGCAGGTCCTCCACCAATGCGCCCGCATTCTCGCGCCCGAGTTCTTTTTGAATATCGATGACCTCCGAGGGATCGGCGCTCGAATAGACGATGGGCGTCGGGTGATTGCTTGTCTTGACCCAGTCCGCGACGCTTTCCGCGGTGACGACGCCCTTTGCGACAAGAAGCGGATTTATCTTGAGGGCGGGAACTTCGGCGCGCATGGCCTGATCGATTTGCCGGCGTGTCGCCGCCGAGCAAGATCCCGCCAGTATCACGGCGCGACCGTCCGTGGCGGAGAAGGCCCATTCGGCTTTCTTTTCGCCGATTTTTCCAGCGCGCCGGAAATTCTCAGGCAGGCCGAGTGCGATTCCGGACCCGCCTGTGATGAGCTTCATGCCGGAGGCTGCGCGGCCGATCTGGCGCAGATGGTTGTCATCCAGCGCATCGACGATCATGATCTTCTCGCCGCCCGCTATCGCGGCCTGGAATGCGGAAGAAATCGCCGCGCTGCCTTCCTTGACCGCATCATGGGAAACCAGGCCGACCGGAAGCGTCGTCTGCCGCTGGAGCACCCGCACGAGATTGGCGTCATCCATCGGCGTCAGCGGATGATCCTTCATCGGGCTGTCGGACAGGAGGGTGTCGCCGACGAAGAGATGCCCGCGATAAACCGCCCTGCCATTGGTGGGAAATGCGGGGCAGGCGATGGTCAGCGGCGCATCGAGCAACTCGAGCAGCGCCTCCGTGACCTGGCCGATATTGCCGGCGGGAGTGGAATCGAAGGTCGAGCAATATTTGAAGACGATCTGCTCGGCTCCAGCGTCGAGCAGTCTCCTGGCGGCGGCGCGCGAGATCGTGACCGCCTCGCTTGCCGGGATCGTACGCGATTTCAGCGCAAGGACGACGGCCTCGGCATCGCCGAAGTCGAAATCCGCCGGCGGAACACCGATCACCTGCACGGTCCGCATGCCTTCGCGGGCAAGCGTCAAGGCAAGATCCGTCGCTCCGGTCAAATCATCGGCAACCGCCCCTAGAAGCATAATCGTTCAGTCCTTCCCGTTCGTTTCATGCCGTCGCGCCTTCGACGATTTCATAGCCGGTGTCGATGACGCGGCGGTGGTCTGATGTTTCTGCCGCGCCCAACAGCCTTTCGACCGCGGTCTTTCCGATGAGGAAGCGGTTCGAGCGTACAGTGGATAAGGGTTTCGGCAGGTCCTGCCCGATAGCGAGGCCGTTGAAGCCGAAGAGGGCGAGCTCCTCTTTCACCGAAATCCCCGCTTCCAGGCAGTGGAAGAAGCCGCCAATAGCCATGTCGTCATTGGAAAAGACAACGACATCCAGTTTCGGAGCGTCCAGCAGCAGCGCCTTGAGAGTTTCCTTTCCCGCACGCGTCGAACTGGCGTGGGGGCTGCGGCTCTCGGCTGTGAGCGACAGACCCGCCTCGGCGAGGGCGGCGCAAAGGCCGTTATAGCGCCGGCGCGCCCGGCGGTCGGCATCCCAGTCGTGACCGACATAGCCGAAGCGCCTGTAGCCACGCTGAATGAGATGGCGTCCGCTGTCATAGCCGGCGCGCCGATGCGAAAGGCCGACGGCGATGTCGATCGGCTCGGCGTCGATGTCCATCAGTTCGGCGACGCGGACATCATGCTTGGCCAGCATCATGCGGGTCGCATCGGTATGGTCGAAGCCGGTCATGATGAGCGCGGCGGGCTTCCAGGCCAGCAGCGATGATACGATATGCTGTTCGACGACGGGATCATACTCGGTGACACCCACCAGCGATTGATAGTTTGTCGACGCCAGAGCCGCCTGGATACCGCGCAACACTTCCGGAAAGACGATGTTGGAAAGCGAGGGCAGCAGGACGCCGATCAGGGGAGCGCCGGCGGAGGCAAGTGATCCGGCCGCACGGTTCGGAACATAGCCCAGCGCATCGATGGCGGCGGTCACACGCAACCGGGTGTCGCTGGAGATCGGCCCCTTGTTGCGCACCACCCGCGATACGGTGATCTCGCTCACCCCGGCCATCAGAGCCACGTCCTTTAATGTCGGGGCAACCGGGGGCATTTCCCGTACTTCCTCCTGAATGGGTGCGTTCATCGTAAATGACAGCGCTAACATTATTCTGTTGCACGCCGCGGGCGGCTGTGTCAAATCGCTGTTAGCGCTGTCATAGGGAATTGGAGAAAGCGACTATGAAAGCATTCCAATCGGTTGCCGTTATCGGGCTCGGCTCCATGGGTCTCGGCATGGCCCGGTCGCTGATGCGCGGCGGTCATGAGGTTCGGGGATGCGATCTGGCCAGGGACGCGCTGGAGAAACTCGCGGCTGCGGGCGGCTCGGCGTTTAATACGCCAGCCGCGGCCGCGCACGACGCCGACGTCGTGGTCGTGGTCGTCGTCAACGCGGCCCAGACGAGAGCCGTCCTGTTTGGCCCCGACGGCGCAGCGGAGGCGATGAAGCCCGGTTCGGTCATTATTTCATCGGCCACCATGTCGCCCGTCGAGGCGCAGGAATTTGCTGCGCGCGCGGGGGAGCATGGAGTGCTCTATCTCGACGCGCCGATAAGCGGAGGCTCGGCCAGGGCGGATGCAGGCGAACTCACAGTGATGGCGTCCGGTTCACCGGAAGCGTTCTCGGCGGCGCAGCCGGCCCTGGATGCGATGGCGCAGACGGTATACTCGCTGGGGGAAGATGTCGGCGTCGGATCTTCCTTCAAGATCGTCAACCAGCTTCTGGCGGGCGTTCACATCGCTGCGGCCTGCGAGGCTATCACCTTCGCCAAGCGGCTTGGTCTTGACATATCGAAGGTGTTCGAGGTGATTTCCAAGTCGGCTGGCAACAGCTGGATGTTCGAGAACCGCATCCCACATGTTCTGGAAGGCGATTATGCGCCGCATAGCGCCGTCGCGATCTTCACCAAGGATCTCGGCATCGTTTCGGAACTGGGGCGCAAGCAAAGCTTTCCGCTTCCCGTCGCCAGCGCGGCGCTCCAGCTCTTCCTCATGACGGAAGCGGCGGGCATGGGGCAGGACGATGATTCGTCCGTCGCGCGCCTGCTGGCGCAAATTGCCGGCCTCGAACTTCCGGGAATGGAGCGGAGCAACTAGCCATGCCTCGTCTTGCCGCAAACCTGACTATGATGTTCAACGAAGAGCCATTCCTTGACCGTTTCGCGGCCGCGGCGGCGGCCGGTTTCACTGCGGTCGAATGCCTGTTTCCTTACGATTATCCGGCAGAAACCGTGGCCGAGCGGCTTGATGCGCACGGGTTGAGCCAGGCTCTGTTCAACATGCCGCCAGGGGACTGGGGGCAGGGGGAGCGAGCGGGGTTTTGCCGTCTTTCCGGAGCGCAAGGCGGAATTCCGGCGCGCGGTCCGGGAGGCGGTCGGCTATGCTCGGGTGGTCAATGCGCCGCTGCTGCATATGATGGCGGGCATCGCCTCGCCGCAAGACGCGGTGGCGCTGGCGTCCTACAAGGATTGCCTGGCTTTCGCCGCCGATGCGGCGGGCGCGGAGGGTGTCGGCGTTGTGATCGAGCCGCTCAACGGACGCGACATGCCGGGCTATTTCCTCGACAGTTTCGAGCGCGCCGTGGAGATCATCGACGACCTCGGCCATCCCAACGTCCGTCTCCAGTTCGATATTTATCACCGTCAGGTGATGCGTGGCGATGTGTTGACGGCGCTGGAGGCGATAATGCCCCTGATAGGGCATGTTCAGATCGCCTCGGTTCCCCGGCGCAACGAACCGGGAACGGGCGAACTCGACGATTTCCGTATCTTCGCCGCCCTCGATGCGCTGGGCTATGGCGGCTATGTGGGATGCGAATATCGTCCGGCGGCGGGAACCGTCGCCGGGCTGGGCTGGATGGAGAAGGTCCGGAGCGGTTCTGGTTTTCATTAAATCGGCGCAACTGCTCCATCTCATCGCTTTAGCCGCATTTCCGGGCGCAAAACGGTTCTCTGCTTTGCCGGGAATGCTCCAGTTCCTGCCTGGACCGGGCAGGTGTTCAGGGGGAGAGTTTATGCTGACCGACTGGTTTGAAGTTCATGACGAGCGCTTTCGCGCGCTGGTTCTGCCGAACGTCCACGTTGAGAGACTGTTCTCTGATGGGCGCTGGCTGGAGGGGCCGGTTTACGTCCCGGCCGGCCGCTACCTGTTGTTTTCGGATATTCCGAACAATCGCGTGCTGCGCTGGGATGAGACCGACAATTCGATTTCGACCTTTCTGTCGCCTTCGAATTTCGCAAATGGACACACGCTGGACAGGCAGGGCAGGGTGCTGGCTTGCGAGCATTTTTCCCGTTCGGTCACGCGGGTGGAGCATGACGGGACACTGACCGTCATAGCTGATCGCTTCGAGGGAAAACGCCTGAATTCCCCGAACGATCTGGTGGTTGCAGATGACGGCGCGGTCTGGTTCACAGATCCGACCTATGGCATTTCAACCGAATATGAAGGTTCACGCAGCCCGAGCGAGATCGGTTCGCGCAATGTCTACCGCGTCGACCCTCATGGCGATATCGCAGCCGTTTACACCGATCTCATCCAACCCAACGGCCTTGCCTTTTCCCCCGGCGGCGATGAGCTCTATGTCGTTGACAGCGGATGCGAGCCGTCGGCGCTCTATGCATTCAGCGTTGTCGACGGCGCTGTTCTCGGTGATCGGCGGCTGATCTGCGAATGCCCGGCCGGCATCTATGACGGCATTCGAATCGACCGGCATGGTCACATCTGGGCCGGGACCGCGGAGGGCATTCATTGCCTTGCGCCGGACGGTTCTCTTCTCGGCAAGATTCGCCTGCCGGAAACAGCCGCCAATCTCTGCTTCGGCGGCGCCCATCGCAACCGACTGTTCATATGCGCGACACGGAGTCTTTTTTCCGTGTTCCTCAACACGAACGGGCTCTGAGCAGATTCGAGTTCCGGCAGGAATGCGCCGCGGCCTTCCGCGGCGAAGGCCTGTGCTTCGCCTGCCGGAACCGGCATTCCTGCGACTGTGTAAAACTCAAGTATTTCATTAATAATTCTAATAATTACAAGTAATACACAGAATATATGGCATTCCATTTTGGAATACGCCCTTGAAATATTTAAATTTGTACAACGGATCAAACTCAAGCAAAGTATTGATATCTACTTGTCGCACCATGAAAAGTGCGCGCGCTTTTTGGGAGGTCTGGAGACGTCATGAACGACAGTTGGAATCCGTATGCACAAGCCATCGCCGCGTCGAGCGCACGTAGTGAGCGCGTGATTGTCAGCGAGGTCGATCTGCGGAAGTTCTGCACCGCGATGCTGGTGGCGTATGGCGTTCCCAGGGACGATGCGGACCTCACTGTCGACGTTTTCGTCCAGTCGGACCTTCGCGGTGAGGAATCGCACGGCATCCGCCTGCTTTTGCAGGTGCTCTACCGTATCAAGGCCGGCGGCGACTTCCCCGGCGACAGGTCCGAGATCGTCAGCGATCGCGCCGCCACCGCGCTCATCGACGCCAAGAGAAGCCTCGGCCAGCCGGTCGCTGTACGCGCCATGCAGCTTGCGATCGACAAGGCGCGCCAGTTCGGCATCGGGATGGTCGGCGTGCGCAATGCGAACTCCTATACGTCCGCGAAATACTATCCCCTGATGGCCGCCGCCCAGGGAATGATCGGCATCACCTACACCAACAGCGGTGTGCAGCTTGTCACCCCGCACGGCGGGCGCAAGCCGCTGGTCGGAACGAATCCGCTCTCGATCGCTGCGCCGGCGCTCGAAAATTCGCCTTTCGTGCTTGACATGGCCATCAGTCCGGCGATGGAGAAGATTTTCCAGGCCTACGAACGGGATGAGAAAATTCCTGCGGGCTGGGCGATCGATGTGGATGGCTACGACACCGAGAACCCAGCCGACGTGCTTGCCTCGCGTTCCCTGCTGCCGTGGGGCGGATACAAGGGGTTCGGCCTGGGGCTGGCGCATGAGATACTCACTTGCGTTCTCATGGGCGGGCAACTGTTCGGCGGCGGCGCAACCGGCTTTCTGCCGCACGATGGCCCCATGAATGTCAGTCAGACCTTCCAGGCGATCAGCATCGAGCATTTCATTTCTCTGGAGCAGTTCAAGCGCCAGATGGATGAGGCGCTGAATGCGGTGCACGCCTCCGGTCCGCGTCCTGGTTTCGACGAGGTTTATTATCCGGGAGAGAAGGGCTTTCTCGAAGAGCAGCGCCGGGCGCGGGAGGGCATCCCTGTCCAGCAGCGGGTGGTTAGCGAATTGAACGCGCTTGCCGCCGAGGTTCAGGTTGGCCCGCTCGCATAGGCGGAAAACCGACGCCGGTTCCGGAGGGAGGCTTCCATGGTCCTTGAAGTGAATGCCGAAAGGCTGATGGCGGATATGAGGACGCTTGCCGGCTTCGGCAAGCATGGTGCGGGTGTGAGCCGCACGGCCTATTCGCCGCCCGATATCGAGGCCAGGCAGTGGCTGGCCGCCCGGCTGGAGGAGGCCGGCCTTGAGGTGGGAATCGACAATGTGGGCAATGTCTATGGCCGTGATGCGGCCAGACGCTCGGCCCTGCTCGTTGGCTCGCATTCCGATTCGGTGCCGATGGGCGGCTGGCTCGATGGTAGCCTGGGCGTGATCTACGCCCTTGAGATCGCCAGGCGAGCGCGCGAAGAAGGCTTCGTCGGCGACGTGGGCATCGACGTCATTTCATTTCAGGATGAGGAAGGGACCTATGTCGGCTGGCTCGGCAGCCGTTCCGTTTGCCGCGAGCTTAAACTCGACGATGTGCGGCATGCCCGCAGTCCGCACGGGGAGGAACTTGCCGATGCTCTGGCCCGGCTGCCGGCGAGCTTTGGCCCCGAACCCGAAATGGGCCGCTGGGTCGGCTATTTCGAATCCCACATCGAGCAGGGGCCGATCCTGGAGAACACCAGGGTCGATGTCGGCGTGGTCACCTCGATCGTGGGCATTCGCAACTACGTCGCCCGGTTTCGAGGGCGCGCCGATCATGCGGGCACCACGCCGATGAACATGCGCCAGGATGCGGGGATCCAGATGTTCGACTTCGTGCATCAGTTCCGCGCCGCGCTGGAACGGGTTCGCGGCCCGCAGACGGTATGGGTTTTCGGAAACGTGTCGACGAAGCCCGGATTCAACAACACGACGCCATCCGATGTGGAACTCCTCATCCAGTTCCGCGATCCCGGCAGCGATGTGCTTGCCGCGATCGATGTCGCCATGAGCGAAGTGGTTGACGAGGTGTCGCGCCTTCATGGGGCGCAGATCGAAATCCAGATCGTGCTTCGCACCGAACCGGTCGCGATGAATGCCGGTCTCGCCAGCGAGATCGAAGGCGCGGCCGCAGATGTGGGCGCAAGCAGCGTATGGATGCCCAGCGGAGCCGGGCATGACGCCGCGGCGATAGGAAAATACATTCCAGCCGCCATGCTGTTCATCCCCAGCATCGGTGGCCGCAGCCACTCCACCGAGGAAAACAGTCACGAAAGCGACATCGTGCGCGGAGCGAACGTGGCGCTGAACGCGGCCCATCGCATGACGGCGATGCTCGGCAGGCAGGCCGGAAAGCAGAACATTCGAGCTTGCTGATTCGAAGGTGGAATTAAGGGCATGACCAAATTCATGCAGGTGCTGAAGATGACGAGGCGGGTGTTCTCATGCGGATGATAAAGGCGAGGGCGCAGCCTTGGCTTCAGCGCCGCATCCAGGGACGCCGGCTCCCCATTTCTCTTAGTCGCTACGTCAGAGGCCTCTCATGCAATTGATCGATCTGCGATCCGATACCGTAACCAAGCCCTCCAGCGCGATGCGCGCCGTCATGGCGCAGGCTCCCGTCGGCGACGACCAGTATGGCGACGACCCATCCACCAACGCGCTGGAGGAGCGGATTGCGGCGCTGCTCGGCAAGGATGACGCCATCTTCGTTCCGAGCGGCACCATGACCAACCAGATCGCGCTCAAGGTTCTGACCCGGCCGGGCGACGACGTCATCGTCGGAACCGAGCCGCACATCGTCTGGCACGAAGCCGGCGCGTCTGCGGCCAACGCCGGCGTCCAGTTCACGGTCATCGGCGAAGGTGGCCTGTTCACCGCTGCGGAGATCACGGCCAATCTGAAGCCGCGCGATCATTTCGTCTTTCCCCCAACCACGTTGATCGTGGTCGAGAACACGCATAACCGCGGCGGAGGCGTCATCTTTCCGCAATCCGAGATCGACGCCATCGCCGAGGTTGCATCGCAGGCCGGCGTGGCCATGTATCTGGATGGAGCGCGCCTCTTCAATGTTGCCGTCGCGACGGGGGCCGATCTTGCGACCCTTGCAAGACCCTTCGAACTGGTTTCGGTTGCGCTCTCCAAGGGGCTGGGTTGCCCCATGGGCAGCGTGCTTGCAGGCAGTTCGGCGACCATCGCCGCGGCGCGGCGAATCCGGCGCATGTTCGGCGGCGCTCTGCGCCAAAGCGGTATTATGGCCGCTGCCGGCCTTTACGCGCTCGACAACAATATCGACCGCCTGGCGGAAGATCATGCCAATGCGCAACTCATCGCGGCGCGCATTCAGGGCCTGCCTGGCGTCCGTTTCGATCCGGCTACGGTCCATACGAATATCGTCATCTTCCGCCTTGAGGAGGGCGGCGACGATGCGGTCTCCTTCGTTGAGCGCGCGAGTCGGCAGGGCCTGCTTCTATCCGCCTTTGCGGAGCGGACGGTTCGTCTGGCCACGCATCTGGATGCGGATCGGGCCGATTGCGAGCGGGCGGTCGGGATCATCGCCGACCTTTGCACCGGAAAGGCGTAGCGGGCCGCATTATGTTCGACCTGGCGATCAAGAACGGTATTCTCGTGAGCGACAATTCGGTCACGCGAGCGAATATCTATATCGATGGCGAGCGGATCGGGGCCGTTTGTCCGCCGGACGAGAACTACGATGCGTGCGAGGTCTACGATGCGGCTGGCCGCTATGTGCTGCCCGGCCTCGTGGACGCGCATGTCCATTTCCGCGATCCGGGCCTCGTCCACAAGGAGGGGTTTGAAAACGGTTCGCTGGCCGCCGCCTGCGGTGGCGTCACGACCGTCGTCATCATGCCGACCGACGATCCGATGACCGACGACCCGGTCACGTTTCGGGAAAAGATCGCGCTTGGGCGGCGCTCGTTCGTGGATTTCGGCCTGAATGTCATCGTTGGCCCCAATCCGGGCGACCTCGGCGCCTTGGCCGAATGCGGGCCATGCGCGTTCGAACTCTTTCTGGCCGATGTCCCCGACCATTATCGTATCGCCGACGCTGGGCAGCTTCTGACAGCCTTGCGTGCGATAGCGGCGGTCGGCGGCGTCGCCGGCGTCACCCCGATGCTGGACTCGATCATCCGGACACGCACCGACGAACTGCGCGCACAGGGGAGGGCGGCCCCGCTCGATTTCGCAGCCTCGCGCCCCCCGGAAGCCGAGGCCCTGGGCATCGCCCTGGCGTGCGAAGCCGCTATTCTTGCGGAGTGCCGCCTGCATATCCGGCAGGTCAGCAGCCGTGAAGGCGTCGATGCGGTCGCCGCCTACAAGGAACGTGCGCCGGGGTTGATCTCTGCGGAAACGCTTCCCCACAACATGTTCCTGAACGAAGACCATCTTCGCGCGCTCGGCCCTTTCGCCAAGATGGCGCCGCCCCTTCGCTTGCCCGAACAGGGGCAGGCGCTTATCGCAGGGGTGAAGGCAGGCGCACTGGACATTGTGGTCACCGATCATGCTCCGCATCTGCCACAGGAAAAGGAGCTTGGCCGCGATGACATCTGGAAAGCGCCGTCAGGAGTTCCGGGCCTCGAGACCTTGCTGCCCGTCATGCTTGCGCGAAGCCTGGGCGGTGAGATCGATCTGACGCAGATGGTGGCGGCCTTGTCGACGACGCCGGCGAAACTGTTCGGCCTTTTCCCCCGGAAGGGCCTTGTTGCGCCGGGCGCGGATGCAGACCTGATCGTCGTTGATCAATCCGTGCGCCGCAAGATCGAGCCGACCTCGATGAAGACGCGCGCGAGCTCGACGCCCTTTCTCGATTTCGAAGGGGCCGGCACCATCGATCTGGTGATGTTGCGGGGCCGGAGGGTCGTGGAGGATGGAATGCCGGTGGGCGATCCTTGCGGATCGTTCATCCGGCCGGTGCGGCAAGGTCAATTTAGATAAGACATTATATCGAGGATGGAGATGTTTTTTTAGTATTATTGCGACGATGTATCTGTAAAATATGTAAGTATATATTTTTAATGATAAAATATTGCTTTAATGTTCTTTTATAGTTTGAGTTATACTTACATATTCCATATTGGAATGGGCAAATATAATTTATGAATTTGTGAGTTTAAACGAAAAAGATTATGATGATCGCAATAAGAACAAGTGAGCGCCAACAATAGGTTGGGGCAGGGAACGAGTAACCTTGGGAGAAATGGGCATGAAAAAGCAACAGACTATTGACCGCAGCAAGCGCAATTTCCTGGCGCTGGCTGGAGCGGGCGCCGTTGCCGTGGCGGCCGGGGCCGGACGCGCGCGCGCCCAGACAAAAGAGCTTTATGTGGGGATTTATGATGACATTTCGGATGTCCTGAAACGTGTCTGGATCGAGCCGTTCGAACAGGAATACGGCGTCAAGGTCCATATGTCGGCCGGATCGAGCCTCGACAAGCTGGCCAAGATGCGCGCTGAGGCGAGTAACCCGCGCCACAGCGTGATGATGATGGACGACGCCGTCATCAATCAGGCGCGACAGCTTGGATTGACGGAGCCTTTGACGACTTCGGCCTTGCCGGCGCTGGCCGAAGTCTATCCCCAGTACGTGCTTGAGGATGGGCACGGCGTGGGAATCGCCATCCACTACGTGTCGATGGCCTACAACACGGCGATGACGCCGCCCTCGTCGTGGCGGGATCTCTGGCGCGAGGACCTGAAGCGCCAGGTGCTGATCCCTTCGATCAATCTGACCAATGGCGTCATGATGCTTATCATGGCGGCTGCTCTGGGGGGCGACAAGTCCGTTAGCGAAGCGCAATACGCCATCGATCCGGGATTTGAGCAGATCAAGGCGCTGAAGCCGAATCTTGTGGACATGTTCAGCAACACCGCCAGCGCGCTCAATCTGCTTGTGCAGGGAGAGGCGAAGATAGCTGCGCCGTTCTACGGCAAGAACATCAATCGCTTCACCCGCGAAGGCGCTCCCGTCGCCATCAGTCTGCCCGAGGAAGGGCCGTTCGCCGGCATCAACGGCGCCTGCCTGGTGAAGAACGCTCCCGATCCCGAGCTGGCGGCGCGGTTCCTGGACTTCGGACTGCGCGCCGAGGTCCAGTCCGCCCTTGCCACCGGGGCGATATCGGGCCCGGTCAACTCCAGGGCGACCATGCCCGAGGAGTTGCGAAAACTGGTGCCCTTCCAGCCGCAAGACATTGAAAGAATGAACTTTCTCGACTGGACGCATATCAACAAAGAGCGTAGCGCTTGGACCGAGCGTTGGAATCAGGAGGTCGCCGGGTGACAAGCATGCAGGCCCTGTCGCTCGGGCGATATGATGTGGATGGCGTTGCGCAGTACGACATAGAACTGCGCAACCTGTTCAAGAGCTACGGCTCAGTCACCGCGCTCGAAGCGCTGGACCTTACGGTGCCGAGGGGCGAGCTCCTTACGCTTCTCGGGCCGAGCGGCTGCGGAAAGACGACGCTGCTCAGGTTGATTGCCGGGCTTCTGAAACCGAGTTCCGGCATGGTCCGCATCGCCGGAAAAAATGTCACCGACATGCCGGCGCATCGGCGCAATATCGGTCTCGTGTTCCAGAGCTACGCCCTGTTTCCGCACCAGACGGTGGCGCAAAACGTCGGCTACGGTCTGCGCATGCGGGGCGTTGCGCGCAACGTCGTCGCGCAGAAAGTGGCCGAGGCATTGGCGCTGGTTCGCCTCGAGCGCTTCGCCGAAAGATATCCGAGCCAGTTGTCGGGCGGCCAGCAGCAGCGCGTGGCGCTGGCGCGCGCTTTGATCCTGGAGCCGTCCGTCCTGTTGCTCGATGAGCCGTTCGCAGCGCTGGACAAGGCGCTGCGCGAGGAGATGCAGCTCGAAGTGCGTGAGTTGCAGCGCAACCTCGGCATCACGACCATCTTCGTGACGCACGACCAGGAGGAGGCGCTGACCATTTCCGATCGCATCGCCGTGATGAACGCCGGGCGTATCGAGCAGATCGCTTCGCCCCGCACGCTCTACGAGGAGCCGGAGACGGAATTCGTCCTCAAGTTCATCGGGCAGTCCAGCATTTTCCCGATGCAGGTGGAGGAGGTGACGGATGGCGTGACCGCGTTGCGCAACGGGGCCTTCACCGCCGAGACCTCCGGCAGGGACCACGGGTTCCTTGCGGGCTCCAAGGTCAATGCCGCCGTCCGGCCGGGCAAGATGATCCTGAGTTCCGAGCGCCCGTCGGAGGCGTGCAACTGCGTGGAGGGCAAGATCGTCGGCGCCATCTACCTTGGCACCATCACACACTACCATATCGACACATCGGCAGGCACGCGGGCCGTCGTTCACAGTCAGAACACAGAAGAGACAGCCTTTCTGGAGAGGTTGAGCACAGGGGATAGGGTATGGGTGCAATGGTCGCCAAAGAATACGCTTCTGTTCCCGGCTTGAGGCGCAGGATCTATGCGCCGTTCTCGGAAGTGATCGGCTGGATAGAAAGAAGACCCTACGCCTTCCTTCTCCTGCTGCTTCCGTCCTTCCTTTTCATGATGTTCTGTTTCGTGCTCCCGATGCTCCTGCTGTTGCGGGAGAGCTTCTTCGTCGAGGGCGATGCGGCGCGAAGCTTCACGCTGGCGCAATACGCCCATTTCCTGGGCTCGGCCCACTATCGCGGCGTGCTGTGGAATTCGATGCGCCTGGCGCTGTACGTGACGCTGGTCGCCCTGGTGATCGGATACCCGCTCGCATACGGAATGGCGCGGCTGGGCGGGCGATGGCGGGCCGTCATCCTGGTTGCGGTGGTTTCGCCGCTGATGGTCAGCGTCGTGATCCGCACCTTCGGCTGGCAAATCCTGCTGCGCAACAGCGGCCCGATCAACACCACCCTGCTTTCGCTCGGCCTGATCGATGAGCCGCTCATGCTGCTGTTTTCGCCGGCAGGCGTCGTGATCGGCCTTGTCCATGCCTATCTGCCCTTCATGGTTCTGCCATTGGCGGCGGCGATCGAGCGGATAAACCCGGCTCTTGAGGAAGCGTCCCGTACGCTGGGAGCAAGCGCATTCCAGCTCTTCCGCACGGTAATTCTGCCCCTTAGCCTCCCCGGCATCGGCGCTGGCGCCGCTCTTGTCTTCACGGCCAGCATCAGCGCCTACGTCATTCCCATGCTTCTCGGCGGCGAAAGAGTGCAGGTGATGCCGACGCTCGTCACCCAGCAGGTTCTGGTTCTGCTCGACTGGAGCTTCGGGGCGGCCATCGCAACGATCCTGACGATGGTGACGCTCATCATCCTGGTGATCTACGGCATTGTCGCCGCCCGCTTTTTTCAACGTTACCGTATTGAGGCGAAATGATGAACTGGCTTGCAGGATTGGCGTTGCGCGCCACGATAGTCGCCATTCTGGGCTTCCTGCTCGCGCCCCTGGTCGTCATCGTCGTCGTCTCGTTCGGCGATGCCGCCTTCATGCAGTTTCCGCCGAAGGGCCTTTCGTTCCGATGGTATGCGAATATCGATCAGCTTGAAGGCTTCTTCGACGCGGTGGTGATCAGCCTGAAGCTGGCTGTTCTGTCGACAGTCATCGTTCTCGTGCTCGGGGTTGCAGCCTCGCTGGCGCTGACGCGGCATCGTTTTGCGGGGCGAGGCGCGGCTATGTCGCTTTTCCTGTCGCCGTTGATGTTGCCATCGATCGTCATCGGTATCGGTCTGCTGCAATATTACACGTCGCTCGGTTTCTTCTCGACCTTTACCGCCCTTGTGCTGGGCCATTGTGCGATCGTGTTCCCCTATATGGTGAGGACGGTCGCATCGAGCCTGGAACAGCAGGACGAAAGCGTCATCGAGGCGTCCCGTGTCCTGGGCGCAGACGCCGTGCAAACCTTCGCCCATATCATCGTTCCGAGCATCCGGCCGGGGCTTATCAATGGCGCGATCTTCGCCTTCATCATGTCCTTCGACAATTATTCCGTCAGTCTGTTTCTGTCGGACGCCGCAACCCAGACGCTGCCCATCCGCATGTTGACCTATGTGGCGATGGCGATCGATCCGACGGTCGCGGCCGCCTCGACCCTGCTCATCCTGTTTTCCATGCTGCAGCTTCTCGTTGCCGGATGGCTCATCGGTGTGCGGCGCATCGGCGGTCTGGCGGGGAAATAGCGGCGCTTCAGCAAGCATGGACGAGGATCGAATATCATGAACGCAAAGTTGGAAACGTCGGCTGCCCGTGAGGATCTTTTCGTCCAGCTGGGATCGAGACGCTACAAGGTCGAGCGCACCTGGCAGAACGCCCCGTCTGATCTGTTTCAAGGTCGGGTGATCGACATCGCCGTGGATAGCCGCGACAGGGTCCATGTCTGTCAGCGTTATGACTTTTCCTTGTATCGGGGCGCGGCGCCGACCATCCATGTCTTCGACGCCGATGGCAGTTATGTGAAAAGCTGGGAAAACGCCCAGGTGCAGGACACTCATCATATTTTTATCGACAGGCAGGATCGTCTGTTCCTTGTCGACAGGAACGGCCAGCAGGTGATGGTGTTCGATCTGGATGGTGGTCTGCTTTTCACCATCGGCGAACGGGGTCGGCCGGGCTCACCCTTCAACCATCCCACCAGCGTCGCCGTCGCTCCCTCCGGGGATATCTACGTCTCCGACGGCTATGGCGGCACGCATGTCCACCGCTTTTCCGTGGACGGTGAATTGATCTCGACCTGGGGCAGCCCGGGGCGGGGTCCAGGTCAGTTCACGACCCTGCACGGCCTCTGGGTGGCCAGCGACGGAAGAGTGTTCGTAGGTGACCGCGAGGCGGACCGCGTGCAGATATTCTCGCCTGAGGGCGACTATCTGGGAGAGTTGGGAGGATTTTATCACCCCATGTCCATCTATGGCGACAAGGACGACAATATCTACGTATCCGATCAGGCGCCTCGTCTGATCGCTTTCGATCGCGACAATGCGCGCATCGGCTGCTGCAGCCCTGTTCTGCGGGAAGGTCATGGCGTCAGCGGCGATTCCCGCGGCAACATCTATCTGACCGATATGAATCCGGAACGGGTCACCCGGTTGGCCGCCTGCTGACCGCAGAGCATTAATTGCATGTCAGAGTACATCTCCGGATTTTCCTTCAGAAAACCCGGAGAATAAATATTCATGAGTAAAATTGAATATAATATGTATATATAATTGTATATTTACTGGAATAAGTATTCCATAATGGAATTTCTCAATACAATATTCTAATTTGTAAAGATCAATAATAATATATAAGTATTATAGCGCCGGAAACATCCGGCATGCTGATCATCCAGGTGTCAATGGGAGAAACTGGCTCGAAGCCGGTGGTCGGCCGCTTAACAATATCGGTGGGCTGATGGCGATGTCGCGGGCGTCGCCGAAGCTTCGACGAAAACACAGGGGAATAACGCATGCTTAAGCACGTTTTGGCTACTCTCACCATTGCGCTTGGCTCTGGAGCGGGCGCGATGGCGCAGGACCTGCCGAAGACGCATTTCAAGGTAATCGGCCTCAACAGCCCGACGCCGGTCTCCACCGTGGATGAGCTGCCGTTCTGGCGCACGACCATTCCGGATGCGTCCAACGGTTCCATCACGGCCGACATCACGCCCCAGGACCTGATGGGCATCGATGAGGCGGCGGGCCTGAGATTGTTGAAACTGGGCGTAATGGATTTCGCCGGCCTGGATATTTCCAAGATGGCTGGCGATGACCCCCGCTTTGAGGGATGCGATCTTGCCGGGCTGACGCTTACGCCTGACGAGGCGCGCAAGGCATGCGACGCATATCGCGACGTCATCGACCAGCAGATGCAGAAGAACTGGAACGCCAAGCTGCTCGCTTTCGGGGGCAACAACCCGCAGGTGTTCTGGTGCCGCGACAATATTTCGAGCCTTGAGGATCTTCGTGGCAAGAAGGTGCGCGTGTTCAATAATTCGATGCGCGATTTCCTGAGCGGCGTCGGGGCGACGGCGGTCAGCATGTCGTTCGCGGAGGCCGTTCCCGCGCTCAGCAACGGCGTCATCGACTGTGCCGTAACCGGAACCCTGTCCGGGAATATCGGCGGCCTGAACGAAGTGGCGAGCACGCTTTACGCCATCCCGCTCGGTTGGAGCATCGTCATCCAGGCGGTCAACCTCAACACCTGGAACCGTCTCGATCCCGACGTGCAGCAGTTCATGCAGGACCAATTCAGGGCGTTCGAGCACAAGATGTGGGAAACCGTCAAGCTCACGACGGAAGAGGCCGTAAACTGCAACACCGGCAAGGAGCCCTGCACCATGGGCAAGCTGGCGCAGATTTCCATCGTGACGCCGGGCGAGCAGGATGAAGCCGCCCGCATGAAGCTTCTTCAGGACGCGATCATTCCAGGCTGGGCTCAGCGTTGCGGCGCGGAATGCGCACAGGAATGGAACGAGTCGGTCGGGAAGGCGCTGGGCGCTTCCGCTCCGGCTCCCTGATACGGGCTTCCGTTCCATCCCTTCGCCGGCAGGCGCGACGCCTGCCGGTTCGCTCCCCGACCCTGTCCGCGGATGGCTCCCGCGCGCGGCTTCCGGGCCGGCCGGCGCGACTTGCCTTCCCTCAACCGGAGGAAACCGGACTATGGAAAATGTGATGCGAGGCGTGCGACGCTTCACGCGATGGGGATACTGGTTCGGCGGCGCGCTGACGCTGCTGGCGGTGGTCGTCATCGCCGTCGATATCCTGATGCGCAAATTTCTCTCCGTCACCATCGGCGGGGCCGACCAGTTCGCCGGTTATGTGATGGCCATCAGCATGGCCTGGGCGGTGGGCGGGGCGCTGATCGACCGGGCGCATATCCGGATCGATTCGCTTTATGTTCTGTTCCCCCGCAAGGCGCGCCTTGTCCTCGACGTCGCGGCGGCGGTCCTGTTTCTGGCGTTCTTCGCCATGGTCGCCTGGCGCGGCTATGGCGTGGTCCAGCAATCCTGGCAATCGGGCACGCGAAGCCAGACGGCGCTGTCCATTCCGGTCTCAGTGCCGCAGACGATCTGGCTCCTCGGTTTGCTTTGCTCCGTGATCATGGGCGTCCTCATGCTTGCGTATGCGGTGTGGCGGGGTCTCAAGGGCGATATCGGGGCCATGCAGCGCACGCTGTCCACCCGCTCTGCGGAAGAGGAGGTGGAAGAGGAAATCCGCGATATCGAAATGCGGCGTGGCCGCGAGGAGCAAGGCTGAAAATGCTGCTGGCAACAATCGTAATCCTCATCGTCCTCCTCGCCGTCGCGGTCCCGGTGGCCGCGGTCCTTGGCCTGCTGGGGCTGAGCCTTTCCGTCCTCTATTCACCGATGCCGCTCTCGCTGGCGCTGGGCGAGATCGCCTGGAGCGCGTCGAACAACTTCCTTCTGGTCGCGATCCCGTTCTTCGTGCTGCTGGGGGAGGTCATGCTGCGCACGGGCATGGCTGAACGCATGTATAATGCGCTTGTCCTGTGGGTGCCCTGGCTGCCCGGCGGGCTGATGCATTCGAACATCGCGGCCTGCGCGATGTTTTCGGCAACCTCGGGCTCCAGCGTCGCCACCGCCGCGACGATCGGTACGGTCGCGCTCAAGGAGGTGGAAAAGCGCGGCTATTCGGAACGGCTGTTCCTTGGCACGATCGCCGCCGGCGGCACGCTCGGCATCCTGATCCCGCCCTCGATCAACCTGATCATCTATGGCGTGCTGACGGGAACCTCCGTGCCGCAGCTCTATCTGGCCGGCTTCATTCCGGGCCTCGTCCTCGCCGGCCTGTTCAGCCTGACTGTCCTGATCATTTGCCTCGCGAAGCCCTCGCTTGGCGGAACGCTTCAGCCTTCCACCTGGAGCGAGCGGATCGCGGCCCTGCCCGATCTCCTGCCGCCGTTCGTCATCTTCCTCGCCGTGATCGGCTCGATCTACATGGGCTGGGCGACGGCGACCGAATCGGCGGCGTTCGGCGTCATCGCCGCGCTCGCCATCGCCTTGTGGAGGCGGAACCTGTCGCTGCGCACCCTGCTCGAGGTCTTCGAAGGCACCATGCGCACCAGCGCCATGATCCTTGCGATCATGCTGGCCGCCCATTTCCTGAACTTCGTCATCACCGCGATCGGATTGACCAACCAGATCAACAGCGTGATCACCAATCTCGGCCTGACGCCAACGCAGCTTCTCCTCGCCGTCGTCGTGTTCTATCTGATCCTCGGCATGTTCATGGAAACGCTTTCCATGATGGTGGCGACGGTTCCGGTCATCGCGCCGATCATGTTCGCGGCCGGATACGATCCGGTCTGGAGCGGCATCATCATCATCATCCTGATGGAGCTCGCCATGATCACGCCGCCGGTCGGCATCAACCTCTTTGTCGTTCAGGGCATACGCAAGCACGGCACGGTCAACGACGTCATCATCGGCGCGGCCCCGTTCGTCGTCACGATGCTGATGATGATCCTGATCCTGGCGATCTGGCCGCAGATCGCGCTGTGGCTTCCACAACTTGCCGCGGTACGTTGAGGTCTATCGGAAACCACAATCGCGAAACCATGGGCGCTGGTCCCGGTTTCACTGCCCCCGACATCTAATCATAGCAGGATGCAAAATATGGATATTCTGAAGCTTCGACCGCAACCGATGACTGCAGAGGCCTTTGCGCCATACGGCACGGTGATTAATGGCGACCGCCAGGACGAGCCCCACTACAGCAGCGATATTGGCACGGCTGCATGGCGAGTCGATCTCGATGTAGCCCAGCCTTTGTACATTGCCTTGCGCACCCCGCCCAGCACGCTGCTCGTCACGCAGCTTGAGCGCCATTTCAACGTGCAGCAGACATTCCTGCCATTGGGCGGTGCAACGGCGGCATTGATCGTCGCCCGACCCACCAGCGGTGATGATCTGCCCGGCCCTCAGGATGTCGCCGCCTTTCTGTTGGACGGCAGTTTTGGATATGCGCTCCACGTGGGCACGTGGCACAGTCTCGACCGGCTCCCGGTCACGGGGGCGGACACGAACTGGTTCATGATCACGCATGCCGACACGCAAGCGGACCTCGCAAATCTCGCGACAGGAAATGCCACCCATACGCAGGTCATTGATCTGAAAAACATATGGGGTATGCCCATCGAGATTTGCGTTTAGGAGCTTCACTTCGCTTCAGAAGGGCCCCGTTGCACCAATGAGGTGACGGGTTCCTCTGGTAGAGAACTGTCGACGCGCAACGGCCCCCGGCAGTGAGTTGGTCTGAAAGAAAAACCGGTCCGCGATAGCGGACCGGTTTGTTGGTATGGGACTGTCTTTTGGTGTTTTGAGCCAAACTACAGGGTGGCCGACACCGCGGCTTTGTGTTCGCCTTAACTGCAGCCGCTGGTCGCGCCGCAGGTGTCGCACTTCTCACAGGTGCCGTTCCGCACCATGGTGAAGTTGTGGCATTCCGAGCACTCGTTGCCGGTATAGCCTTGCATCAGCGATTGCTGGCGACGTGCGGCGGCAAGTTTCTTGGCTTCGGCCGCTTCCTTCGCGGCGGCGTCCGTGAACAGGGCCTCCGCCGTAGCTTCAGGCGCTTCCTCGAGGACTTCCTTCGCCCGCTCCTCATAGTCGCGCTTGAAGGCCACTGCGCCATCGGTTTCGGTCTTGAGCGCGGTTGCGCCGGCCGTGATCGGATGGACATTGGATGCATAGGCCGTCGGCGCGGTGCGCTGCGGTGCGGATTTGTCCGCGGAACCGCCCGCCATGCCCTTCGGCTCGCCGGTGGCGGTGACGAGCTTCACCGGCGAGGCGCCCCGCATCAGCCCCTTGGAGAAGGGCAGGGCCTTGCCTTCGGTGATGCCCTTGCCAAGCGACGTGTTGGAGAAGTCGGTATCGACATGGGCAAGGTCGTTGCGCGCCAGATAGGAAACCGCCAGTTCCCGGAACACATAGTCGATGATCGAGGTGGCGGACTTGATGGCGTCGTTGCCCTGCACCATGCCGGCCGGCTCGAACTTCACGAACGTGAAGGCCTCGACATATTCTTCCAGCGGCACGCCGTATTGCAGGCCGAGCGAAATCGCGATGGCGAAATTGTTCATCATGGCGCGGAAGGCGGCGCCTTCCTTGTGCATGTCGATGAAGATTTCGCCGAGGCGTCCGTCATCGAACTCGCCGGTGCGCAGATAGACCTTGTGACCGCCGACCACGGCCTTCTGCGTGTAGCCCTTGCGGCGGTTCGGCAGCTTCTCGCGGTCGCGCACCACCTTTTCGATGACGCGCTCGATGATCTTCTCCGTCACCTCGACCGCCCTTGCGGCGGCGGGGGCGGCGACCAGAGCCTCAACCGTATCGTCCTCGTCGTCCTCCTCGTCGGAAATCAGCGAGGCGTTGAGCGGCTGCGAGAGCTTGGAGCCGTCGCGGTACAGCGCGTTGGCCTTCAGCGCCAGCTTCCAAGAAAGCATGTAGGCGTTTTTGGCGTCCTCGACCGTCGCCTCGTTGGGCATGTTGATGGTCTTGGAGATGGCGCCGGAGATGAAAGGCTGCGCCGCCGCCATCATGCGGATGTGACTTTCGACCGACAGATAGCGCTTGCCGATCTTGCCGCACGGATTGGCGCAGTCGAACACCGGCAGGTGTTCGTCCTTGAGGAAGGGCGCGCCTTCCAGCGTCATCGCTCCGCAGACATGGATGTTGGCGGCCTCGATCTCCTTCCGCGAGAAGCCCAGCGCCGGCAGCATCTCGAAGGAGAAGTCGTTGAGCTGCTCGTCGGTGAAGCCGAAGGTCTCCTTCAGCCAGTCCGCGCCCAGCGTCCACTGGTTGAAGACGAACTTGACATCGAAGGCCGACATCAGCGCGCCGTTCAGCGTCTCGATCTTCTCGTCGGTAAACCCTTTTGCCTTGAGCGTTAAAGGGTTTACGCCCGGAGCCTGATTCAGATTGCCATGACCGACCGCATAGGCTTCGATCTCGGCGATCTGGCTTTCGGAATAGCCGAGCGTGCGCAGCGCTTCCGGCACGGCGCGGTTGATGATCTTGAAGTAGCCGCCGCCGGCGAGCTTCTTGAATTTCACCAGCGCGAAGTCGGGTTCGATGCCGGTCGTGTCGCAGTCCATGACGAGGCCGATGGTGCCGGTCGGCGCGATCACGGTCGCCTGCGCGTTGCGGTAGCCGTGCTCCTCACCGAGTTCGAGGGCGCGGTCCCAGGCGGCGCGGGCGTGATCGACCAGTTCCTTCTGCCATACATGTTCGGCTTCGAGCGGAACCGGATTGACGGCCAGCTTCTCGTAACCGTCCTTCTCGCCATAGGCGGCGCGGCGGTGGTTGCGCATCACCCGCAGCATGTTGTCGGCGTTGCGGGGGTAATCGGCGAAGGCGCCCAGTTCACCCGCCATTTCGGCCGAGGTGGCGTAGGAAACGCCGGTCATCAGCGCGGTCAGCACACCGCCCAGCGCGCGGCCTTCGTCGGAGTCGTAGGGGATGCCCGAGGTCATCAGCAGGCCGCCGATATTGGCGTAGCCGAGACCGAGCGTGCGGTATTTGTAGGACAGTTCCGCGATCTCGCGGGAAGGGAACTGCGCCATCATGACGGAGACTTCCAGCACGATGGTCCACAACCGCACGGTGTGCTCATAGGCGGTGATGTCGATCGAGCCGTCCCCATTGCGGTAGGGCAGCAGGTTCACCGAGGCGAGATTGCAGGCCGTGTCGTCAAGGAACATGTATTCCGAGCATGGATTGGACGCCCGGATCGGACCGGCGGCAGGGCAGGTGTGCCAGTCGTTCATGGTGGTGTTGAAGTGCAGGCCCGGATCGGCCGAAGCCCATGCGGCATAGCCGATCTTCTCCCACAGGTCCCGGGCCTTGAGGGTCTTGTGGACCTTGCCGTCGATGCGGCGGATCAGGCTCCAGTCGCCGTCCTTCTCGACCGCGCGCAGGAAATCGTCCTTCAGCGAGACGGAGTTGTTCGAGTTCTGGCCGGAAACGGTGAGGTAGGCTTCCGAATCCCAGTCCGTGTCGTAGGTCTGGAACTCGATGGAGGTGTAACCCTGCCGCGCGAACTGGATGACGCGCTGGATGTAATTTTCCGGTACGGCGTTCTTCTTGGCGGCCCTGATTTCGCGCTTGAGCGCGGTGTTGATGGCCGGGTCGAAGCAGTCGTCGTCCTGGCCTTCGCAGTTGACGCAGGCCTTCATGATCGCGTCGAGATGCTTGCGCACGATCTTGGACCCGGTGACGAGGGCGGCGACCTTCTGCTCTTCCTTCACCTTCCAGTCGATGAAGGCTTCGATGTCGGGATGGTCGGCGTCGACGATCACCATCTTGGCGGCGCGGCGGGTGGTGCCGCCCGACTTGATGGCTCCGGCTGCGCGGTCGCCGATCTTGAGGAAGCTCATCAGGCCGGAGGACTTGCCGCCGCCGGAGAGCTTTTCGCCTTCGCCACGCAGATGGGAGAAGTTGGAGCCGGTGCCCGAGCCGTATTTGAACAGGCGCGCCTCGCGCACCCACAGATCCATGATGCCGCCTTCGTTGACGAGATCGTCACCCACGGACTGGATGAAGCAGGCGTGCGGCTGCGGATGCTCGTAGGCCGACTTCGAGCGGGTCATCTTGCCGGTGAAGGGATCGACGTAGAAATGGCCCTGACCGGGACCGTCGATGCCATAAGCCCAGTGCAGGCCGGTGTTGAACCATTGCGGCGAATTCGGCGCCACCCGCTGGGTGGCGAGCATGTAGGACAATTCGTCCTTGAACGCGTGCGCATCTTCTTCCGTGTCGAAATACTTGCCCTTCCAGCCCCAATAGGCCCAGGTGCCAGCCAGACGGTCGAAGACCTGACGCGCATCGGTCTCGGAACCATAGCGTTCGTTCTCGGGCAGTTCGGCAAGGGCAGCTTCATCGGCTACGGAACGCCAGAGGAAGGAAGGAACGTCGTTTTCCTCTATCCTTTTCAGGCGCGCGGGCACGCCGGCCTTGCGGAAATATTTCTGGGCGAGGATGTCGGCCGCGACCTGCGAGAACTGCGCCGGCACGTCGATATTGTCGAGTCGGAACACCACCGAACCGTCAGGGTTCCTGATTTCCGACAGCGCCTTGCGAAATTCGATTTCCGCATAGGGGGACTGGCCCGCCCTGGTGAAGTGCCTTTCGATGCGCATCTCGTTTGTCCCTTCATCTACATATAGCGCTTTTCGGGGCGTTCGCCCAACCCGCTTCCCGAAAAACGACGCCTGATCCGGACATGACGCCCGAGAAGCGGCTGAACCTGCTTTTCCGACGAAACTGGTGACCGGCCGCACCGGCAATCCGGGAAGCGCCAACGGCCACCCGCCTGCCAGAACCAAAAATCGCTGCGCTTTCCCATTCTGAGGGAGCGCATCACACTATCTAGTCGAAAGAGTGATCGCAAACACTAAATATAGCATTAAACGACAAAAATTTCGACCCATTCATCTGCCTCCGGGCGCAAAAATGCGCTTCCCGCAGCCTTCCGTTCTGAACGAAAACATGCGGACCAAACGCGCTTTATCCGGGAAAAGAGACCGGGCTCGAAACTCTCCGGCCGCGTCCGCAACACCGAACGCATGACCAATAAAAGGCGAGTCGAAGGGTGTTCGTCAAGGGTTCGTCTGCCAAGTTTCGTGACCCCCAACATCTTGTATGTCGCTTGTGTGGATATCGGGGAGAAGCGACGGTGGCCCTTGCCTGTGGCCGATGCCCGCAGCGGAAGGTTTTTAGCCGGCAGGTTGTTTTTGCGGCAGGGCAACCCAATTGAAGCCATGATAAGGAAAATTGAGTTCACCGGTCGCCGGAACTGCTTTATAGCTGTGCGAAATTGGCGGGGCGGCGTTCCGGCCCGTTGTGCATGGCCGCGAAACCTGTGATCCGGCCGACGATATTCAAACGCCCCGCGCCGGAGCGCCGGAGGCGGCGGAGACATGTCGATGAACACGCTCTTGCGCCAGAATGCGCCGCAGCCGGTCGATCCGATCTGGCGTTCCATCCGCGACGAAGCGATGGCTGCCGTCAATCGCGATCCGCTGCTGGCGGCGTTCCTGTATTCCACCATCCTCAATCAGGAGAGCCTTGAGGATGCCGTGATCCATCGGCTGGCGGAACGGCTCGCGCATCAGGATATCGGCGCGGACCTGATTCGCCAGACCTTCGATGCGATGCGCGAGGACAATCCGGAGTGGTCGACGGTGGTGCGCGTCGACATCCAGGCCTATTATGATCGCGATCCGGCCTGCGAGCGTTTCCTTGAGCCCGTGCTGTATTTCAAGGGCTTCCACGCCATCCAGACACACCGGCTTGCGCACTGGTTGTGGAATCGCGGCCGTCGGGATTTCGCGCTCTATCTGCAAAGCCGCTCTTCGTCCGTATTCCAGACTGACATCAACCCGGCCGCGCGTATCGGCAAGGGTGTGTTCCTCGACCATGCCACCGGCCTCGTGGTCGGCCAGACCGCGGTTATCGAGGATGACGTGTCGATCCTGCACAACGTCACCCTGGGCGGCACCGGCAAGGCCAGCGGTGATCGCCATCCCAAGATCCGGCGCGGCGTTCTTATCGGGGCAGGGGCCAAGATCCTCGGCAACATCGAAATAGGCCACTGCACGAAAGTCGCCGCCGGTTCGGTGGTGCTGTCGCCGGTCCCACACAACAAGACGGTGGCGGGCGTGCCGGCGCGCATTGTGGGCGAGACGAGTTGCGATGATCAGCCGTCGCGGGAGATGGACCAGCTTCTGCCTTCGCAGATGATGGACCAGGTCATCAGCTTCGACATCTGAGGCTGACGGTCATCGAGGAATTTTGACAGGGCGCAACGTGCCGCCTTGCCTTTACAGAGGAATGAGTGCGTGCAAGAAGCGCCTCTCATATCCAGCCCGTTAGCGGAGAGAATCCTTGAAACCCGACGAAATCCGAAAGCTCGACGCCTATTTCAAGCGCGCCTTCCAGAATCCGCGCCTTGAAGTGAAAGCCCGCCCGCGCAAGGACGACTCGGCCGAGGTGTATCTCGGCGATGAATTCCTCGGCATCGTTTTCAAGGACGAGGACGACGGCGATTACAATTTCTCGATGGCTATTCTGGACATCGACCTCGCCTGATCTGTGGTGCGGAGACCAGCGCCTCAGCGCGATTGCGCGGCTGAGGTTCCCAGCATGGATGCGGCGAGATTTTCCACCGCTGCGTCCAGCGCCCGCCACTCGCCGAGGAAACGCTGCGGGAAGCGGTAGGTGAGGCTGAGACGATCGCCCACCAGAATGTCCCGCTCACACGGGGCGAGCGATTTTTCAGCGGCGGCTCCCGTCAGGCAGCGAGCCACGAACGGGTCACGGCCGGGGCGTTCCGCTACGGCGAGCATCTCGCCCAGATAGCCGGAATTTTCCGAGAACTCGTGGAATGTGACGCCGGCCGGCCCCGATTTTCCGGGGCTGGCGATCAGCGAACTGTAGATCGGCGCAAAGCGTCCGCTCATGTCGCGAGACATGATCTGTTCCGAAAATCCCAGGAACAGGATGGAATCGCTTGCGTCGGTGTGATTGAAGGCGTCGCGTGTTGCGCGGCTGTAGCCTTCCATCGCGGGATAGCGCACATAAAGGTCCAGACGGTCGGCGTCGCCGTTGCGCCTTGCCTGCTCGAACCGGATCATGTTGGCCGGAACAGCCAGCAGATTGTCGCCCATGACAACGGCGTGGATTGTCGTATCGTCGGTATGGCCGCCCATGGCGATGCGCTCGCCGAGCCATTTGCCGGCGATGGTCACCGCAAGCGACAGCAGCGCCAGCGCGACAAGGCCGCAGAAGACCCTGGTCGTCAGCGACGAATCGTTCACCCTGAATTGCTGTGCTGCAACAGCCTCTTTCATCATGCCCCGGGACACATGGTTGGCAGACAGGGCGACCGTCGCCCATCAGGTGCGACTGTGGAGATTTATGGTAAAGGGAGCGTAAAAGGATTACCCCCGCTGCGCCGGTCAATTTAATCAGGAGATGTCATGCCGACCTATGGAATCGATGCAATCGAACCGCGTTTCGATGACAGGCGGACCAACTGGGTGGCGCCGGACGCGACCGTGATCGGGAATGTGTCGGTCGGCCGCAATGTCGGCATCTGGTTCGGAACCGTCATCCGTGGCGATAATGAGCCTATCGCCATTGGCGAGGATTCGAATGTGCAGGAGCATACGATCATGCACACCGACCCCGGCTTTCCGCTGACGATCGGCAAGGGGTGCACCATCGGGCACCGGGCCCTTCTTCATGGTTGCACCATCGGCGACAACAGTCTGATCGGCATGGGTGCCATCGTTCTCAACGGTGCGAAGATCGGCAAGAACTCGCTGGTGGGCGCCGGCGCGCTGGTTACCGAAGGCAAGGAGTTTCCCGACAATTCGCTGATCGTCGGCTCTCCGGCCAAGGTCGTGCGGACACTCGATGACGCGGCGATTGAAAAACTGCGGCAGTCGGCGGCGCACTATGTCGAGAACGGCAAGCGCTTCAACGCCGGCTTCAGACCTCTTGCAGATTGAGCCGGTCTTCAGGAACAAAGAAGCGGAGCCGGCCCTCGGGGAGGGAGCCGGCTCCTGAATCCGGTCATAGGGACGGGGAAGGGGACTCGACCGGATTTGTCCTGCTGGCGTGGACGATCGTTTCTGTCGCGGCCTAGCGAACGCTCGCCACGGCGTCGGCGCCGCCGTCGCTGATGGAGACCCAGACGCCGGAGTGCTGCGCGGACTGGCGCTTGAGATAAGTGTAGGACGTTTCCGACCAGGGCAGGACCTTGCCTTCCAGATTGTCGAGAATGAAATCGCCCATGCTGGTGTGAAGCGTGAGCACGGCATGACCTTCGCCATTCGGCTGGCGTACCACGGTGATGAGCAGATTGCCGGCCGGAACGCCGGCCTGCATCAGGCGGCGACGCTTTTCCAGCACGTAATCCTCACAGTCGCCTTCGCCGTTGACCGGATAGGACCACACTTCCTCACGGCCCCAGATCTCCATGTCGGTGCGCGGCGTGACGCTGGCGTTGACGTCATTATTGACCGCGATAACCGTGGCCCACAGCTTGCGGGTCAGTTCGACGGGCGCCTTCTTCGATGTTTTCTGGCGGCATTCCTGCGGAAGCCCCTGGCAGAATTCATAGTGCCCGACCGGCTGTGTCGTGCGGCTTCCGGTATGCATATGGGCGCTGCCGGCATTGGCCGTGCCGAGTGCGGCAAGCAGCAGTGTCAGAGCTGTGATGAATGAAGCGCCCCGGTTGAAGGTCATTCTGATGTCTCCCCGTTTGAGAAGACAATGACAGGTCCGGATTTATTTGACGCAAAACACGGAAGAAGATATTGAGTAAAACGTAGATCATTTTAATATAAAACAAGAATAAAATTTAAAACAGATTTGATTCAAATTTTAATTTTATCTCCGCGTTTCCCGGCGCGACGCCTCGAAAAGGGTGCGCACGGATCAATCCGGACTGCCGCTCTGTCCCATTTTCTCTGGCGGATTTGTGCGATGTCAGGCGTGTTTGCCCGGCCGCAAAATGCTCGGGAGCATTTTTGCTTTCCCTGAATCACGGGAACATTCCAGCTGATTATTTTGACACGGTTCCGAATGCGGAACCGGGTCGCGCTCTTGCCGGGATTGCCCTAACTGCGAAGGGCGTGGAATTCCGCGTCGAGCGTTTCCGGACGCTGAACCATCGCGAATTCGATCGCGACGCCGTCCTCGAAGTGGCGCACGACCTGTCCG
Organism: Aquamicrobium ahrensii; assembly: GCF_040545755.1. Taxonomy (NCBI): domain Bacteria; kingdom Pseudomonadati; phylum Pseudomonadota; class Alphaproteobacteria; order Hyphomicrobiales; family Phyllobacteriaceae; genus Aquamicrobium; species Aquamicrobium ahrensii. The sequence continues at coordinate 64,800 of NZ_JBEPMN010000004.1, read as the reverse complement.
CGCATGGCGCCGAGGGTCACCTGCACGCCGACAGCCGGCTTCACCTCGATCTCGATCGCCGCGCCGGACAGCGACAGGTCGATGATGCGGCACGGATACTGGCGGCCATCCATCAGGTGCAGCACGCTGATCGGGTTGCGGGGAGCCACGCGCTCATGGCGGCGGTCTTCCGGCAGGTCGAGTTCATGGCGGTTGGCGAGCCATGTAAGTTGCGCGGCCAGTTTCTCGCGCTTGCGCTCGGAAGCGAGAACCGTCATGGCGAAACCGTTCTGGAAGGTGCGCACGATCACGCCCTCGACGCGGCCGATATGGTCTATATAGGCGATCACCCGCTCGCCCGGCTCGCCGATGCGGACGGTGCGCAGGGCCATGTTTCCGGGCGACATTTCGATGACCTGACAGGGGTGTTCGGATCTGTCTTCCAGCATGAAACGACCGTAGACCTTGATCCGGACGCGCTGGAAACCACGCCTCTCGGCCTGGGACGGCGTCTGCAGATTCGCCGCTGAATTCATAACCGCCTGCACCCCGTTGGCCGCCCCGCCCTTTGCCGGACGGATTCTTGCCACAATTATGATCAGGGAAGGTTAACAAGCGGCAAATGAAACCGGTTTGGCGGCAGCGTTCGCTATTCGTCCTCGCGACCGCCGTCGAGCACCAGAAGATGCCGGATTCGCCGCGCTTTCCCGTATCCGGCCAGCGTGCTTGCGGCATCCAGGTCGTTCGGAGCAAGGGAAGGGGCTCCGATTGCGGGACGTTCGGATCTCGCTATCTGCTCGGTTTTCGGGTCGACTATCCGCATATTGTCGATGGTCGCGTCGACAACAGGGTCGGCCCCCAGCCAGAACGGCTTGTGAGCCGGCGCGGCGACACCCAGGCAACGCTGGCTTTCAGCTCCGCCCTCCAGCGGCAACGCCAGCAACTCGAACGGCACTTTGCGGCCGCTGCGGCTGATCGCCTGATAGGCGACGAGCATCACTGTATGTTTCTGGAACACGCCGTCCACGAGCCGGGAAATGAGCGGCTGGTCCTTCGCGCGCCACAGGGACGGAAAACTGAACCCTTTCAGTTCCCGCCCATAGGCGGCGCACAGCCGCGTTCCGGCGAGGCGAAAGACGGCTTCCCCGCGCGAATCCTTTTCGAGTATGAATGTGTCGGCCAGCAGCTTCTTGATGTCGGCTGGCTCGATTTCCGTACGCTTCGGCGCAGAGCGTCCGTCGCGCAGCCGATTCCAATAATGGAACAGTGCGATGGATCCTGCGAGTTTCATGTTCACTCCGCTCTGTGCAATCTGAAGTCTGATTGTCCCAACGATGAACAGGAGGACATTTCCGACGACCTACATGCGGTGCGGAGCATGAACCGTGCCAGCCTTGCGGAGGCTTGTGCACGGCTGGAGGCCGTTAAGGTTAACAAAGGGTTTAGATTGCGGGCGAGCGCTTCCTGTGAGACGTTGAAATTACTTCGGAAAACGATTTGCCTGACAAAGGCGGCGATGTTCCGGTCAAAGGTCCAGGGGAGCCAAGGGGCTCGATCGGCCGTTCGGGGGAAGCCCTGAACGGCCATTTTTTTGATTCGATTCGCCCGTTGGAGCGCCGGTTCGCGGCAGAGGTGACGATTCGTCGTTTGGAAAACGGCCGGACCTCGCCTACATGGCAACCTTCGAACAGGATGATCCCCGATGAGTGAACCTGACCGCGCGGCCGATCCCTATCGTGCGGCGCCACGAGCAGCGCCCCGCCGCGAACCCGTATTCAATCTGCCCGGCATCGTGCTGGTGCTGCTGGCGCTGTGCATCGGCATCCATCTGGGGCGCACCTATATTTTGTCGCCGGACCAGGACTTCGATCTTATCATCCGCACGGCCTTCGTGCCCATCCGCTATTCCGGCGACTATGTGCTGGATGTCTATGCGTTCACCAGCCCGTTCACCTATGCGTTGCTGCACGGCAGCTTCGCCCATCTGGCTGTGAACATGGTGTGGATGGCGGCCTTCGGCTCGCCGCTCGCCAACCGGCTCGGCGCATTGCGCTTCGCCATTTTTTTCGCGGTGACCGGTCTGGCGGCGGCTTTCTTCTTCTACGCCATTCACCCCCTGGGACAGGCGCCCCTTGTCGGAGCTTCCGGCGCCATCTCGGGAATGATGGGGGCCGCCGCCCGGTTTGCCTTCCGCATCGACCGCTCGACGGGAAAGGGGGCCTTCGCCGGCCGGCCTTTGCCGATGAGGGAAATCGTCCGGTCGCGCAGCGTCATCACCTTCCTGACGGTATGGATGGTGATCAACCTCGTCACCGGGCTGGTCGGCATCGTTCCGGGCGAGGAAGCCCAGATCGCATGGGAGGCGCATATTGGCGGTTTCCTGGCCGGCTTCTTCGGGCTGAGGCTGTTCGAGGCCGGGCTTCCGCGCCGCGACTGAAAGCGCGCAGCGCTTGAAAAGGTGGCGTCGAGAGCGCACCATGTTCCCTGCGACGTGAGGGCCGGTTGAAGCGGGACCGGTCGAACGCAGAGGAGGACGCAATGACGGTTAAGGCCATTCTCGCACAAAAGGGCTATGACGTTCTTACGCTGGGTCCCAACGAGAAGCTCGGGGAGGCGGTCCGCATACTTGCCGATCATCGGGTGGGCGCTCTGGTGGTGACCAATTCCGAAGGCAAGATCGTCGGCATTATTTCCGAACGCGACATCGTGCGGGTGACGGCGAAGCATGGAGCGGCGGCGCTCGACATGCCTGTGCGCGATACGATGACGCCCAAGGTCAAGATCTGCAACGAGCACCACACGGTCAACGAGATCATGGAGATCATGACGGCGGGGCGGTTCCGCCATCTGCCGGTGGAGAAGGACGGCAAGCTGCACGGCATCATCTCGATCGGAGACGTGGTGAAGCGCCGGATCGAGGATGTCGAACGCGAGGCCGAGGACATCAGGGCCTACATCGCCACGGCGTAGCCCTCACAGGCCGCCGGGCTTCATCAAAAACCGCCAGAGCCGGCCTTGCGCCGGCTTTGCGCTTGTCTGGCCGTGCGGTTTGCACTAGCGAAGCGATACGATCTATACCGGCCGGATAAGGAACCTATTCCGGTCCATCCGAACAGACGACAGGCCGCACATGACTCTCGTAGATACACGCACGTCCGACCCCAAACGCCTCATCTCCGGCGCAACCGGAGACTGGGAGGTGGTCATCGGCATGGAGGTCCATGCGCAGGTGACATCGGAATCGAAGCTGTTTTCCGGCGCCTCCACGGCGTTCGGCGCTGCTCCCAATGCGAATGTGTCGCTGGTGGATGCTGCCATGCCCGGCATGCTGCCGGTCATCAACGAGGAATGCGTCCGGCAGGCGATCCGCACCGGCCTTGGCCTGAAGGCGCAGATCAACCTGAAATCGGTCTTCGACCGCAAGAACTACTTCTATCCGGATCTGCCGCAAGGCTACCAGATTTCGCAGTTCAAGCAGCCCATCGTCGGCGAAGGCCAGATCATCGTTTCCGTCGGTCCCGACAGACAAGGCGAGTTCGAGGACATCGAGATCGGCATCGAGCGCCTGCATCTGGAGCAGGACGCGGGCAAATCGATGCACGATCAGCATCCGACCATGTCCTATGTCGATCTCAACCGCTCCGGCGTGGCGCTGATGGAGATCGTGTCGAAGCCCGACATGCGCTCCTCCGACGAGGCGAAGGCCTATCTCACCAAGCTGCGCACGATCGTGCGTTATCTCGGCACCTGCGACGGCAACATGGACGAGGGCTCGATGCGCGCCGACGTCAACGTTTCGGTGCGCCGGCCGGGCGAGGGCTTCGGCACGCGCTGCGAGATCAAGAACGTCAATTCCATCCGCTTCGTCGGTCAGGCCATCGAATATGAGGCGCGCCGCCAGATCGCCATTCTGGAGGACGGCGGCAGGATTGATCAGGAAACGCGCCTGTTTGACGCCAACAAGGGCGAGACGCGCTCCATGCGCTCCAAGGAGGAAGCGCACGACTACCGCTATTTCCCGGATCCGGACCTGCTCCCGCTGGAGTTCGATCAGGCCTATGTCGATGCGCTCGCCGCCGATCTGACCGAGCTGCCGGATGACAAGAAGGCGCGTTTCGTCGACAAGCTTGGCCTGTCCGCCTATGACGCCTCGATCCTCGTTTCGGAAAAGGCGATCGCCGATTATTTTGAGCAGGTGACAGTGGCGCGCGACGGCAAGCTGGCGGCCAACTGGGTCATCAACGATCTGCTGGGCGCGTTGAACAAAGCCGGCAAAGGCATTGAAGAGACTCCTGTTTCGCCCGATCAGCTCGGTGCGGTGCTCGACCTCATCAAGGAAGGCACAATTTCCGGCAAGATCGCCAAGGACCTGTTCGAGATCGTCTGGAACGAAGGCGGCGATCCGCGCGATATTGTGGAAAAGCGCGGCATGAAGCAGGTCACCGACACCGGCGCCATCGAAAAGGCGGTGGACGAGGTGATCGCCGCCAATCCGGACAAGGTCGAGCAGGCCCGCGCCAAGCCGACGCTGGCCGGCTGGTTCGTCGGGCAGGTGATGAAGGCGACCGGGGGCAAGGCCAACCCGCAGGCCGTCAACGATCTGGTCAAGGCCAGGCTGGGCATCGAGTAGTGTTCGTTCGCACGGCCGGCGAGCGCGACCTTGAGGCGATCAGGACGCTGCTCGCCGAAACGTGGCATGCGACCTATGATGCGATCTATGGCCCGCAACGGGTGAACGAGATCACCGCCGAATGGCATTCAATGGCCTCGCTCCGGGCGAGGCTGACGCACCCGCATTCGGAGTTTCTCGTGGCCGACGACGGCGAGGCGATTTCCGGCATGGCTTTCGCGACCGCGATAGACGACGGGAAGCTCGTGCTTTTGCGCCAGCTCTATGTTCTGCCGCAAAAGCAGGGGGCGGGCGTCGGCGCCATGCTGCTGGAAGAGATCGAGCAATGTTTTCCCGAGGCTCGCATGGTGCGGGTGGAGGTGGAAAGGGAAAACGCCGCGGCGGTTTCCTTCTACCGCGCGCGGGGATTTTCGGATTTCGGCAGGCCGGCGCAAACGCACCCTGAAGTTTCCATTCTGGTAATGGAAAAGCCGCTGGCGTAACCGGTCGCCGGGCCCTCAGCTCCGCGCGGCGATCTCGACATTGTCGATGAGTCGAGTGCTGCCGAGCCAGGCGGCGGCCAGCAGACGCCCTTCCGTTTCAGGTCGCCATGGTCCGAGCGAACCGCATTCGCGCGCCGCGACATAGTCGATGGTTTTGAAGCCCGCATCGAGCAGGGCCAGGCTGGCGCTGGCCGTCTCCGCAGCGGGGTCGGCTCCACCGGAAATAGCGGCCGACGCTCCGCGCAGAATAACGTTCAGACGGCGCGCGATGGCCAGTTGCGCCTCATCGAGATAGGCATTGCGCGAGGACATGGCGAGACCATGCTCGTCACGAACGGTCGGCGCGCCGACGATTTCGACGGGAATATCGAGGTCGCGACACATCTGGCGCACCACGCAAAGCTGCTGATAGTCCTTCTCGCCGAACACGGCGCAGTCGGGTGTCGCCTGCTGGAACAGTTTTGTTACGACAGTGGCGACGCCCTCGAAGAAATGCGGGCGGAAGTCGGTTTCGAGCCCGGCCGATGGGCCGCCGACAATAATTTTGGTGGCGAAACCCTTTGGGTAAACTTCGTCCGGGGAGGGCGTGAAGGCGAGATGCACGCCAACCTCTCTGAGACGCTCGATATCGTGCTCAAGCTGGCGTGGGTATTTATCGAGGTCCTCAGTCGGCGCAAACTGTGTCGGGTTGACGAAGATGGAGACGATGCAGCGGTCGGCGCGCGACAACGCCTCGCGCATCAGCGACAGGTGGCCTTCATGCAGCGCGCCCATGGTCGGCACCATGGCGACGCTCAGCCCCTGCTGTCGCCAGCCCTTTAGCTCTGTACGCAGGTCGGCGATGGTGCGCGAAATATGCGGTCCGCTCATGTCAGGCCTTTGGCGCTTGCTTGCGGAACACATGGTCCGCTGTCGGGAAGGCGCGTGCGCGCACTTCTGCTGCATAGCTCATCGCCGCTTTGGCGACTTCATTGCGAAGGTCGGCATATTCCTTGACGAATTTCGGCACCCGGTCGACGGTTAGTCCCACCGCGTCGTCAATCACCAGCACCTGGCCGTCGCAGGCGGCGCTCGCGCCGATGCCGATGGTGGGGATCGACAGGTTGCGTGTGATTTCGGCCGCAATCGGCTCAAGCGTGCCCTCGATCACCAGCGAGAATGCGCCGGCCTGTTCCACGGCGCGCGCATCATTCAGAAGCTTGGCCGCGCTTTCGTCGGTCTTGCCCTTGATCTTGTAGCCGCCTTCCTTTTCCACCGATTGCGGCTGAAGGCCGATATGGCCCATCACCGGGATGCCGGCCTCGACAATTGCCGCGATTCGATCGGCCATGTCGGCGCCGCCTTCCAGTTTCACGGCATGGCAATGCGTTTCCTCGAAAAGCCGGGTCGCGGAAGCCAGCGCCTGTTCCGGCGACGCCTCATAGCTGCCTGCCGGCATGTCGATGACCACGCAGGCGTTGCGCACGCCGCGCATGACCGCCTGTCCATGGAGGATCATCATCTCCATGGTGGCGCCCAGAGTGTTCTCATGGCCGTGCAGAACCATGGCCACGCTGTCACCGACCAGCAGAAGGTCGACATGCGGTTCCAGGAGCCGTGCGATGGGGTAGGTATAGGCCGTAAGGCAAACGATCGGCTCAGCGCCCTTGCGGGCGCGGATGGCTTCCGTTCTGGCGTGCGATTGCGCCGACAAGACAGGTGCCATTTTCTTCCTCCGGTATTTTTGCCGCATGGCCCCGATGGGCAGGGAGCATTAGAAATATGAAGACGGCTTGGCAAGGCGCATTGTGCACCGCAATAGCAAAAGGCTTGCCCAAGACGCTTGTCATTGCCATATGGCGGGGTCATAAGCATCTGGCAGGCAGGTTTGCCCGGCGAGGATTGGATGAAGAAGTTTCTGCTGCAGGTTTTCACCTGGTGGAATGGTCAGAATTTGAACACGCGCTTCCACACCTGGCGCAAGGGCAAGCGCGTCGGTGAGGACGAATTCGGCAACGTCTATTACGAAGGCGGGATCGATTCCGAAGGCCGCACGCGCCGATGGGTGATCTACAACGGATATTCGGAAGCCTCGGCGATCCCGCCGGGCTGGAACGGCTGGATTCATCATCGCGTGGACATCGCGCCGGTGAAGGAAGACTACAAGCCGTTCGAATGGGAGAAGCCGCATCAGGCGAACCTGACCGGCACTCCGGCCGCTTATCGCCCCAAGGGGTCGATCCTCGGCGCCGGGCATCGCCCGCAGGTTACCGGTGACTACGACGCCTGGACGCCCGGATCCTGAACGAATCCGCTCCGCCAAGGCATTTCTTGCCACATTTTGCGTTTAGCTGGTTGCCTCGTCCGCAACGACCGCTAGCCTTTCGAATCAGGACTGGCGCAACATTCGGTGTTTCTGCATGAGGGTAATGGGCCCTATCTCGATCCGCGTGGCGGCGGCGCTGACCGCTATCTGCGCGCTTTCCGGCATTTCCCATGCGCAGGAGAAGGGCGCAGTCGAGCGTGTGTCCAACACCGTGGCGGAGTTTGCGGGGCTGGACAAGATCACCGGCCGCATCATCTCCTTCGATGTCTATATTGACGAGACTGTGCAGTTCGGCGCGCTGCAAGTGACGCCGCGTATCTGCTACTCCCGTCCGGGCGCGGAAGCGCCGAAGACCGATTCTTTCGTGGAGGTCGATGAGATCACGCTGGATCGCAAGATCAGGCGCATCTTCACCGGCTGGATGTTCGCCGAAAGCCCCGGCCTCAACGCCGTCGAACACGCCGTGTATGATGTGTGGCTGAAGGACTGCAAGCAGAAGTCGGATGTGCCGGCGCCGGATTCCGCGAAGACGAACTAGGCCGGCCGGCCCGCTTTTAGTCAGATCAGCAGCAGACCTTTCATCGATGCATAGCCCTGCTTGCCGATGATCAGATGGTCGTGCACGGCGATGCCGAGCCGCTTGCCGGTTTCGATGATTTCCTTCGTCATGTCGATGTCGGCGCGCGACGGCGTGGGATCACCCGATGGATGATTGTGGACAAGAACAATGGCTGTGGCCGACAGTTCCAGCGCCCGTTTGATCACTTCGCGCGGATAAACCGGCGTGTGGTCGACAGTGCCGGTCTGCTGCACCTCATCGGCGATCAGGCCATTTTTCTTGTCGAGGAACAGGATGCGGAACTGCTCACGTTCCTCGAACGCCATCGCCGCCTTGCAATAGTCCAGCACCTGCGACCATGAGGTCAGAACCTCGCGCTCCCTGATCTCGCCCAACACCATGCGTTGGGCGGCTGCGGCGATGATCTTGAGGTCGAGCGCAACTGCCGGCCCTATCCCTTTCACCTCCTGCAACAGGTTCGTGGGTGCGCCAAGAACCTCGGCCAGCGTTCCGAAACGCGCAAGCAGGGCCTTGGCTACGGGTTTGGTGTCGGAGCGCGGAATGAGGCGAAACAGCAGAAGTTCGAGCAACTCGTAATCGGGCAGGGCGCTGTGTCCGGAAGAGTGGAAACGCTCCCGCAGACGTTCGCGATGGCCGAGATAATGTGGTTTCTCCCGCGCTACCTGGGTCTCTCGCGCGAGCACGACGGATTGTTCCGCCAAAAACCCGTGAGAATCCCCATATTTCTTGCTCATACGCTCCCGCCCGTTCCCCACGCATCGAGCACGCCGGCATTGCCGCCTTTTGCAGATGTTATGCTGGCAGACCTGGACGGTCGAGCCCCTTGGGCGACAGGGTGAAGATCTCGCAGCCGGTTTCGGTCACGCCGACCGTGTGCTCGTACTGCGCGGAAAGAGAGCGGTCGCGCGTGACCGCTGTCCACCCGTCGGATAGCACCTTTACATGCGGGCGGCCGAGATTGATCATGGGTTCGATGGTGAAGATCATACCGGGGCGCATCTCCACGCCGTCCGTCACATTGCCATAGTGCAGAATGTTCGGCGCGTCATGGAACAGGCGGCCGACGCCATGGCCGCAGAAATCGCGCACTACGGAGCAGCGCTCGCCTTCGGCGTAGCTCTGGATGGCGGCTCCGATCGCGCCTATGCGTGAGCCGGGCTTCACCGCGGCGATGCCACGCAGCAGGCATTCATAGGTCACTTCCAGAAGCCGTTCGGCGGCCCGCTTGATGCCGCCGACAGGATACATGCGGCTGGCGTCGCCATGCCAGCCGTCGACGATATAGGTGACGTCGATATTGACGATGTCTCCGTCGCGCAGCGGCTTGTCGTCAGGAATGCCGTGACAGACGACGTGGTTGATCGAGGTGCAGGTGGATTTGGTGTAACCGCGATAATTGAGGGTCGCGGGCAGAGCGCCATTGTCCATGCCAAACTCGAACACGAAACGGTCGATCGTGTTGGTCGTCACGCCGGGATGCACGAGGTCGGCGAGTTCGTCGAGGCAACGGGCGGTCAGATTGCAGGCCTTGCGCATGCCCGCAAAGGCTTCCTCGTTATACAGGCGAATCTGGCCGGTGTTGCGTAACGGTGCGGTCTCGGCGTCAAGATAGGTTGTCATGGCGGACGACTGGGCTCGGACGATGGCTTGAATTTTATCTGCCATCATGTGGCATCGATTGCGCGCCGCTTCAACCCATACAGCGGAATTGGTGCATCCGCGGAACCTCAGCCTCCGGATCGCATTGAAAGCATGGTGGAGGTGCAAGACGGCGGCGCTGACGACGATGCCGCCGTGCTCTCATTGCTGTGAGGCGTCAAATGGACAGGCTGCAATTCGCGGTGCCGGTACGTATCCGGACAACGCCCGACTCCCCGGTTGAGGAAATCTACGGGGTCGAACAGGCGCTTGACTTTCTTCAGAACTGGCCGGTTGGCCGCGAGGGTCCGCTTTTCCAGGCGGCGCTGGATGCCTGTTTTGGCGCAAGCGTCGATGTCATGTCGACCGAAGAGGCCTTTCGCGCGCTTGCGGCTTTCTGCCGCGTCAGCGGACTTCTCGCCAGGGACATGACCGTGCCGGTCAACCTCGAAAACGAAGCGGCGTCAAAGCTCAGCTGAGCAAGTCATGGCTACGGTCGGAATTGTCTCCGGTTGCCGTCACCGACGTGTAAAAATTTAATAAAAACAGATATTTATTTGAATACAATCTCGCTGTTCATATTAACAGTCCAGCGATAGGAATCGAAAACAACCTGCTGTCGGGGGTGCATACCGGAAGCAGCGAGAATGTCGATTCGAGAGAAACGATTCAGTGTCGTCCTTGACCCCACCAATCTCTGGACCGTGTGGGATGGCGAGGAAGAAACGCCAGCGGTGTTTGGCGATAGGGTGCTGTGCAGCCTCTCCGAAAGCGAGGCGCGCTCGGCCTGCGATGTTCTGAACGCCATTGACGAGCGCCGTCGCTGGCGTCGTCCCCCACCTGCGCCGCAGGGCGGGCTTAACATGGAAAACGTGCTCGACCCGGAGGTGATCGCCAAGTTCAAGGCCACGGGGCCGGGATGGCAGTCCCGCATCAACGAGGTGTTGCGCGCAGCGAAGCTGTGAGCCCGTTCTGCGCGCTGCATGATCGGTGAAAGCCGGTTCCGCTACGCTCTCATGCCGCCCGAGGAAGCAGTCGGCGTCTGCGCCCAGGGCATGGCGGCGCCGACATCTTCCAGAATGCGGCAGGATTTTGCGAAGCCGACAAAGGCGCTTCGGGCTGCGCTCAGCGGATAGTCCGTCTCGAAGGCCTTCTGGCAGGCCCTGAGGGCCGTTGCATGGATCGGGCCGCGCCTGCCTTGCGGCCAGTCGTACAGGAACTCAAGGGCATCTTCGAGACAGGCGATTTCCTGTATCAGGCGGTTGCCGTTCTTTATGAAAACGGGGCTGTCGAACGTCTTTCTGCTCATCAGGTCCTCCTGAAGCCAAAGAGCTTACATGTTGAAAAAAAGGGGGTTGCGACCCGGCGCTGTCCACCTTCTGTGGATATGTTCATCACGACGGCGGGTTTCAAGCACCCGTCCGTTTCGATTTTGAATACAAAGAAACGCCTCGCGTTCACCAACTGTAAACCATGCTGGCCCAAGCATGCCGCCATGGCTGATTTGATTCCTTTCCCGCTTCACTCCCGCACCCGGCTCATTCGTTCTATCGTGGACGATCTCAAGGTCGTGCATGGTCCGGCTGCGAATATTTTCTGGCGCGAACGCATTGCCGGTATTGTTGCCGAGATGCGGCGTGCGGGCCTCGCTGACGACGCGATCCGCAGCGAGATCCTTGGTCTTCAGGATGCGGTTCAGATCGAACTTCAGGGTAGCTATCTGCACCAGCAGCGTGATGGAACCGCCTGATCGGATCAGGGGGCGTGATTGCTAGCGGCGTGCTCCGGTAAGAGCTCGCAACGGCTATCCGGGGCTGTGGGAATTACCTTCGAACCGATCCGGTCATGAACAGATCGATGCCTTGCGGCGAAGACTTGTCAGGTTCGCGGGCCGAGAGAAGAGCCAAAGCCAGAAGGCCCACAAAGGCGGGCGCGAAAAGCACGCCAACGCGCGCGAGGCAGATCAGCGTCTCCCAGCGGCGCGGGGCCGGTTTGTCTTCACTTTGGCTCATGCTTCCGGATATGGGGCGTAAGAGTCAAAGTTAAGTTAATTGCGAGGCTTTGCCGGCTCATGTGCACGGTTACGATACGGCATGTGCAGCCCTGGCCGCGTTGTCTGGCTGCCGGATGTTCCGCTTTACGCTCCTGCGGCGCTCAGGCCTTCTTCACGAATTCCGTTTTCAGAACCAGGCCCTTGACCTGTTTCGTATTGGCTTCGATCTCACCCGGATTGCCGTTCAACCGGACATTTTTCACCACCGTGCCGCGCTTGATGGTTTCTGAAGTGCCCTTGACCTTCAGATCCTTGATGAGGGTCACGCTGTCGCCATCGTTGAGCTGGTTGCCATTGCTGTCGCGAACCACGATGTCGGTCATTGTTCTGTTCCTTATTGCATTGCGCCGAATCGTCCCCGCTGGACAGGGCGCCGACCGGCAGACGGTGATGTATCAGAAGTCGTCGTCGGCGACGATCCCGCCTTCGCCTTCGAGCGTGGCTATACGCCGGACTTCGGAAGAGTTGAATTTGAGGCGTACGCCGACGCCCCCGCCATTTTCGGGAATGAAACGGATGCCGAGGTTTTCCAGCGCGGCTTTGACAGCGCGGACATTGTTGAGCAGCCCGCTGGCCGGGCCTTCGCTCGATTCCATGCGCCGCAGGGTGGTGACGGAAATATTGGCGAGTTTGGCCAGTCTGTCCTGTCCTACACCTGCCAGAACCCTGCCGGCCGCAATCTGCCGCCCGCTGACCTGATCCGCTTCACTCAATGTCTCGACCCGCCTTCAGGAAACCGCCATGGCCACCATAGCACGGCAACCCGTCTGATCAATCGCGGCGCTGTCGGGGAATATTCAAGGGCGGCGCTCCCGAAGGAGCATTGCCTGAAGCCGCCCCCGCAAGCTCGCCCGAAGGTCCGCCGCTCCTGATAGATCGCATCGCGCGGCTTCGCATGCCAATGACGAATTGCAAAAGCGTGTTACGCAATTGGCCTTCCGACACCGGAAGCCGCTTGCCACAAAGCTTTTGGAACTGTGGTGAAGTGTTTGAAATATCTGGTACGCCCAAGGGGAATCGAACCCCTGTTTCCGCCGTGAAAGGGCGGCGTCCTGACCGCTAGACGATGGGCGCGCTCAGATGAGGGCGGTATATAGTTGGGTTGTTCGAAACGGGCAACCCATCAACCCGCCCTGCGACAACTTTTTTCTCGAAATGTTTTTCACCAGCGCCGGATCGGCTATTCCGGCAGGGAAAAACCTCGCTGTCAGCTCTATTTGCGCCGGCGACAGCGCCAGTTCCAGTCACGTTCGGGCCCGACGTCAACGTGAACCGAATCAGTGTGGCAGTAGGTGCCGACGCCCCCACGCCCCGGCATGGAGCGCAGATAGGTGGCCAGTTCCCATTTGCTGACGCCCGGAACCTGCACGTCAGCCGCGGCGCAATACATGTGCAGCGAGTTCTTGGCCCCTCGCGCGCGCTGGTTGCGGGTAGGATCGCGGTAGCCGGAGGTCACGATCAGCTTCTTGCCGTAGTGGTTCTCGATGGTCTTGAGCACGCGAACCAGCGAAGGCTTGAGGCATGCGACATCCACGCTTTCGGTTTGCTTCAGGAGACCGTTCGGCGCGAGGCGTGCAAGGCCGGCAGCCGAGGCGACCTGATAGGATCCGAAACCTTCATCCTCATTGATGTCGACGTCGCTGTCGTCATCGATCCCGGATTTGCGTTTGATCTCGAAAAGGGCGTTCTGGCGGACACCTGGAAGCGCGTCGCCGGAGAAATTGCTCCGCTCGACATTTGCGGACGCCACGATGGGCTTGACGGGCTCTGCGGACGCCAATGTCACCACCGGTTTGGCCGTCTTTGCCGGTGTAACGACGGGTTTGGCCTGCGCCTTGCCTGAATTCGCCGCAGACCCGCCACCGAAGAAGGATGCAAGGAAGCCCTTCTTCTTGGGAGCGTCCGTCTGAGGCGAAGGCTCTGTGGCCGTCACGTAGAGTTCTGCTGGCTGTTCCGCCGGCTGGACTGAAGCGACCTGAGCGGAGGTGGAGGTCTCCGGCTTCGTTTCCGGGGCGGGAGCGGCGGCTTGCTGGCTTTCCTGTGGCTGGGAAGCCTGCGTCAGGGTTGCGGCCTGCGCTTGCAGCGAGTGCTGGGCTTCACCATCCACTGCTGCAAGGGCGGTCAAGGATGTATCCGGTTTCACAGCCGGCATGAATGCCACCTGATCCGGCAGATCGGTGTCGCCTTCGGCGCTCATGAGCTGCTGCGGCTCGCTGGAATAGGAGGATTCTGATTCGGCGGTGAACGCAGGACCGGCTGCGGAAGCGGACGAGAACTCCGCAGCGTTGTAGCCGGGCATGCCTACGGAAAGCGCCGGGTCGCCGGTCGAGGAGCAGGAGGCGAGAAGGACGGACAGGAGAGCAGCCGTAATAAGTCGGCATTCACCTTTTGCGAGGCGCGATCCTGCTGATTTCAAAACCAAACTCCCTTGCATTCCGTCCGATATCGCATCGACGCAGGCGTTGTGACGTCAGCATCGACTTGATCGTGTCCCCCGGTTCGCAAACGGGACCTGTGTCAAATCGGCAACCTTGCTGTGAATTCGGCGACTATCGACAGAATAAGATTACCAGATAGTTGACGCAGCCATTTCACCCGCTTCGGGCTTTCCGTCAACTCACCAGACATTACAGATTGTTACACACGCACACGTACATACGTGCCCGGCGCTTCACCCAGAGGCTGAATCTGTTGGCCGGGAATCCGGGCGTCGACGCGCCTGTTGTTCTGGCTTTCGATCCATTTGCGCCAGTGCGGCCACCAGGAACCCGGCGTTTCAACGGCTTTGGCGAACCATTGATCGAATTCGCCAACAGGTTTTCCGCCTGTCCAGTACTGGTACTTGGCAAGATGCGGCGGATTGATCACGCCGGCGATATGACCGGAGCCGGCCATCACATACTCCACGTCCCCGCCAAAGAATTTGCAACCCAGGAATACGGAGCGGGCCGGGGCGATGTGGTCCTCTTTCGCGGCGAGGTTGTAGACGGGGATGCTGATGTCGGCGAGCGATATGGTGCGGCCCGCCAGTTCCATCCGCCCGGCGGAGAGGTTGTTCTCCAGATAGCAGTTGCGCAGGTAGAAGGAGTGGTTGGCTGCGGTCATGCGTGTGGAATCGGCATTCCAGTAGAGCAGGTCGAACGGCATAGGGTCCTTGCCGCGCATATAGTTGTTGACGACATAGGGCCATATGAGGTCGCCGGAGCGCAGCATGTTGAAGGCGGTGGCCATGCGCGTGCCGTCCAGATAGCCCTTCTCCTGCATGGCGCGTTCCAGCGCGCCGATCTGGTCCTCGTCGACGAACACCTTCAGGTCGCCGGCAAGGGTGAAGTCGACCTGCGTGGTGAAGAAGGTGACGGATCGCACCCGGTTGTCGCCCTCCTGCGCCATCAGCGCGAGCGCGGCGGAAAGCAGCGTGCCGCCGACGCAGTATCCGATCGCGTTGACCTCCTTTTCGCCAGTCTCTTTCTCAACGATGTCGAGGCCGTATTGCAGGCCTTCCCTTATATAGGCTTCCCAGTTCTTGGCTCCGTGGCGCTCGTCCGGGTTGACCCAGGAGATGACGAAAACGGTATGCCCCTTTTCGGTGGCCCAGCGAATGAAGGATTTTTCCGGGTTCAGGTCGAGGATGTAGAACTTGTTGATCCATGGGGGGCAGATCAGCAGCGGTCGTTTGAGCACCTTTTCGGTCGAGGGCGAATACTGGATGATCTCCGCCACATCGCTGCGCCCGACCACCTTGCCGGGGGATACGGCGATGTTCTCGCCGATTGAGAAGCGGGTGTAGTCCACCTGCCGAAGTTTCAGATCGCCTTTGCCGGCCTCGATATCCTCGGCCAGCATCTTCATGCCGCGCACCAGATTTTCGCCGTGCGAGGCCATGGTCTCGCGGAAGATTTCGGGGTTGGTGAAGAGGAAATTGGATGGCGACATCGCCGCCGAGACCTGCTTCACATAGAAATTGGCCTTCTGCTTCGTGTGCTCGTCCAGCCCCTCGGTCTGCTCCACCAGATCGGCCGCCCATTTCGACGTCACCAGATAGGTCTGCCTGATGAAGTCGAAAAAGGCGTTGCGGCCCCATTCGGGGTCCTGGAAGCGCTTGTCGCCGCGCTCCGATTTCACGACATCCTCGGCAGGGGCGGCGTCGGGCGCTGCGTTGAGGCGATGGATCGCGCGCATCCACACATCCATGTAGCTGGCGAAAAGACGCGTCTGCGCCTCGACTGCGCGCTGCGGATCGGACAGCCAGTATTCGGTAAGCCGGGAAAACGTCTTGACCATGTCGGCCATCGGCTCGGCCATGTGGTCGCGAACTTCACCCTTTTCGCGCGGCTGCACCCATGCGGAAGCGGCCTTGCCGGCCTGCTCGATCATGCGGGCGAGATTGAGGGCGAAAAGCTCCGGGTCCTTCACCAGATACTGATCGATGGGGGAGCGACCGTCACTTTCGCCTTTGCCTTGGCCCGCATTTTCGGACATGGTTCGCGCAATTCTCCCTGGCCCTGTGGTTGACATGATAACATGGGTGAGCGGATAGGGTCCAACATGGTCTATGCCGGATTACACGGATTCAAGATGACAGCGGGTATCGAAAAAGCGTCAGTTACAAGCCGGAAGTTTTCACTCGCCGTTGCAGTCGCGGTGGTGCTGACGGCGCTGTCGGGTTGCGCCGGTTCGCCTTCCGGCGATGTCCAGCCGTCCGCGCCCTATGCGTCGGGTGGAAATGTGGTCGGCCCGCGCGACACCGGCAGCTATCCCAATCTCAATATAAGGCCCGGACAGGCGGCCCCGCAATTCACGGATGGCGAAGCGAAGGCCAAGCTCGCGGCGCTGGAAGCCGAGCGGGAGGCCGCCCGGGATCCGGGACGCGCGGCGCGCGCCAAAAACGACAGCGCGGCCCTGCGCAAGCTCGCGGCCAGCCACGGCAAGGACACGCTCAGGGAGATCGAAGGCAAGTGCGATCCCACCCTCGACCCGACCTGCAAATAGAGTTATACCGCGCCACCTGATTTTTTACGGTTTCTGATCGCTGGACGTCTCATGGAAGAGTTTCACAAAGTTCGCCGCCTTCCGCCTTACGTGTTCGAGCAGGTCAACCGTCTGAAGGCAGCCGCCCGGGCGCGGGGCGCGGATATCATCGATCTCGGCATGGGCAATCCCGACCTGCCGACGCCGAAGGCGATCGTCGACAAGCTCTGTGAAGTTGTGCGCGATCCGCGCACTCATCGTTATTCCTCGTCGCGCGGCATTCCCGGCCTGCGCAAGGCTCAGGCCAATTACTATGCCCGCCGTTTCGGTGTTAAGCTCGATCCCGACACGCAGGTGGTGGCGACGCTCGGCTCCAAGGAAGGCTTCGCCAATATGGCGCAGGCCATCACCGCGCCGGGCGACGTGGTGCTGTGCCCGGATCCGACCTATCCGATCCATGCCTTCGGCTTCATCATGTCCGGCGGCGTCATCCGCTCCATGCAGGTCGAGCCCGATAACGGCTTCATCCCGGCTCTGGAGCGTGGCGTGCGTCACTCGATCCCGAAGCCGCTGGCGCTGATCCTCAATTACCCGTCGAACCCGACCGCGCTGGTTGCCTCGCTCGATTTCTACAAGGATGTGGTCGCTTTCGCGAAGAAGAACGACATCGTCATCCTCTCCGATCTCGCCTATTCGGAAATCTATTTCGACGGCAACCCGCCGCCATCCGTGCTTGAAGTGCCGGGCGCGATGGATTGCGCTGTCGAATTCACCTCCATGTCGAAGACGTTCTCCATGCCCGGCTGGCGCATGGGCTTCGCGGTCGGCAACGAAAGGCTGATCGCGGCGCTGACGCGGGTGAAATCCTACCTCGATTATGGAGCCTTCACACCTATCCAGGTGGCGGCAACGGCCGCGCTGAACGGCGACGGCTCGGACATCGCTGAAGTGCGCGAGGTCTACCACAAGCGCCGCGACGTGATGGTGGACGCCTTCACCCGCGCCGGCTGGGCCATTCCCGCGCCGGCAGCCTCCATGTTCGCCTGGGCGCCGATACCGGAGCAGTTTCGTCATCTCGGTTCGCTGGAGTTCTCCAAGCTGCTGATCGAGCACGCGGATGTGGCCGTTGCCCCCGGCGTCGGCTTTGGCGAACACGGCGATGGCTATGTGCGTGTCGCGCTGGTCGAAAACGAGCATCGCATCCGTCAGGCGGCGCGCAACATCAAGCGCTTCTTCGCCTCGGACGTGGCGCAATCCCACAATGTGGTTCCGCTCTCGGCCAGAGGCTGACAGCTTTCGCCGCGTCTTATCGAATTTGAAGAAGGGACAGGGCCTCTCATGGCTGAAGCATTGCGCGTTGGAATAGCCGGTCTTGGCACTGTCGGCGCCTCGGTCGCGCGGGTTCTGACGGAAAAGGCCGCCGAACTCACTCGCCAGTGCGGCCGTGAAATCGTGGTGACCGCCGTTTCGGCACGCGACTCGACCCGCGACCGCGGTGTCGATCTTTCAGCCGCCCAATGGTTCGCCGACCCGGTGGAGCTGGCGCGCAGCGCCGACATCGACGTGCTCGTCGAACTGATCGGCGGCGAGGAAGGGCCGGCCCGCGCCAGCGTGACAGCCGCGCTCGAAGCCGGCCGCCATGTGGTGACCGCCAACAAGGCGTTGCTTGCCCGCCATGGCGTGGCGCTTGCGGAAATCGCGGAAGAGAAGGGCATCCTGCTCAATTACGAGGCGGCGGTCGCTGGCGGCATTCCCGTCATCAAGACCATGCGCGAAGCCATGGCCGGCAACACTGTGAGCCGCGTTTTCGGTATCCTCAACGGCACCTGCAACTATATCCTCACCCGCATGGAGGCCGAGGGCCTGTCTTTCGAGGACTGCCTGAAGGACGCGCAGCGGCTGGGCTATGCAGAGGCGGACCCGACCTTCGATATCGAGGGCAACGACACCGCCCACAAGCTATCCATCCTCACCAGCCTCGCCTTCGGCAACCGCATCGCAGCCGACGACATCTATCTGGAAGGCATATCGAACATCACGCAGGCTGACATTCGCGCCGCCAGCGAACTCGGCTACCGCATCAAGTTGCTGGGCGTCGCGCTGCGCACGGAAAGCGGCATAGAGCAGCGTGTGCACCCGACGATGGTGCCGACGGCGTCCGTCATCGCGCAGGTGCATGGGGTTACCAACGCTGTCGCCATCGAAACCGACATTCTCGGCGAATTGCTGCTTTCCGGCCCCGGCGCCGGCGGCAACGCGACCGCTTCCGCCGTCGTCGGCGACATCGCCGATATCGCCAAGAGCCGCCCCGGATTCCAGCACGGTCCCGTTTTCGGCCGGCCGGCGAAGGAGTTGCAGCCCTATAGAAAGGCCCGTATGCGCACGCATGCGGGCGGCTACTTCATCCGGCTCACGGTACATGACCGCGTCGGCGTATTCGCGGCCGTCGCTCAGCGTATGGCCGAAAACGAGATTTCGCTGGAGTCCATCGTCCAGCACGCCAATGGCGCGAACCCCGAAACCCAGAAGACCGTCATTCTCGTGACTCACGAAACCACCGAAGCGGCGGTGCGCGGGGCGGTGGATGGCATCACGGAAGACGGGCATCTGGTCGACAAGGCGCAGGTCATCCGTATCGAACGGGCCGGTTAGGGCATGTCCCCCGCAAGCATGAACCGCTTTCGGGTATGACGACATGCGTGAAAACAGGGGCCTGAAGGGCAAGGATCAGCTCCAAAAGGTCGCGATGCGCTTCAGGCCTTCTTTCAATCGATTGATATTGTTGAATTTTTGTCGATAAGCGCGGCGGGGCTTGCCGTTGTCACGCGCCTTTGACAAAACAGGGCGAAGCTCCATGGCGGAGCATGACAAAAGGGATTGAGCAAGATCATGAATGCGGCAGACAAGATCAGCGCAGGCCTCGACCGGGTTCTGACCATGGAACTGGTGCGCGTCACCGAGCGCGCGGCGGTGGCCGCAGCGCGTCTGCGCGGACGCGGCGACGAGAAGGCCGCCGATCAGGTCGCCGTCGACGCCATGCGCACCGAGCTGAACCGCCTGGCCATCAAGGGCACGGTGGTGATCGGCGAGGGCGAGCGCGACGAGGCGCCGATGCTCTATATCGGCGAGGAGGTTGGCACCGGCGCGGGACCGGAAGTTGATATCGCGCTCGATCCGCTGGAAGGCACCACCATTTGCGCCAAGAACCTGCCGAATGCGCTTGCCGTGGTGGCGCTGGCCGAGAAGGGCAGTCTGCTCAACGCGCCCGACGTCTACATGGACAAGATCGCTATTGGCCCCGGTTATGCGGATGACGTGATCGACATCGATGCGGCGCCAGCCGAGAATATTGCGCGGCTCGCCAAGGCCAAGGGCGTTCCCGTCTCCGAGATCACCGCCTGCATCCTCGATCGTCCGCGCCATGCCGCGATCATCGACGCCGTGCGCGCCACGGGCGCGGCCATTCGCCTGATCGGCGACGGCGACGTGGCCGGCGTCATCCACACCACCGATCCCGAAGAGACCGGCATCGACATCTATATGGGCATCGGCGGCGCGCCCGAAGGCGTGCTGGCGGCCGCAGCGCTTCGCTGCATCGGCGGCCAGATTCAAGGCCGTTTGATCCTCGATACGCCGGAAAAGGTGGAGCGGGCCGCTCGGATGGGTGTCAGCGATCCGAACAAAGTCTACCGCGCCGACGAGATGGCGCGTGGCGACGTGCTGTTCGCGGCGACCGGCGTGACCGACGGCAACATGCTCTCGGGCGTGAAGTTCGGCCGCAACTCCATCACCACGCACACCATCGTACTGCGCTCGTCTTCGCGTACCGTTCGCGAGATCAAGGCGCGTCATCAGGATCTGGACAAGTTCTGATTCCGTTGTCGTCGCCGCCGGCCTATAGTCGCATCTCCCTCAGGACATGTGAGCGGTGATGGCCGACAAGCGTCTTTTCCTCGATGTCCGGCGCTCGGCGACCGGCATCTTCTGGGAACACAGGCTCAGCGATCGCCAGGACATGATTGCGCTGGCGATCGCGCAGGGCCACGGCGTGCCCGATATCGTCGCGCGCGTGTTGGCTGGGCGCGGCGTGCAGAGCGCCGACGCCGCGCGCTTCCTCGACCCCACCATCCGCGAACTGCTGCCCGATCCCGCATCGCTGACCGATATGGAGCGGGCGGCGGCCCGGCTCGCCGACGCCATCATGCGCAAGGAGAAGGTGGCGATTTTTGGCGACTACGACGTCGACGGCGCTGCGTCTTCGGCCTTGTTGAGGCGCTTCCTCGACCATTTCGATGTCGAATCCGAAATTTATATTCCGGATCGTATCTTCGAGGGTTATGGCCCCAATCCGGACGCCATGCGCGAACTGGTCGCGCGCGGGGCTTCGCTGATCGTGACGGTGGACTGCGGCACCAACTCGGCCCCGTCCATCGAAGCCGCGAAGGAAGCGGGCGCGGATGTGGTGGTGCTCGACCACCATCAGCTCGGCGGCGCGCTTCCGCCCGATACACCGGTAGTCAATCCGAACCGGGAAGACGACCTGTCGGGGCAGGGGCATCTGTGCGCCGCGGGCGTGGTGTTCCTCGCCCTCGTGCAGATGGCCAAGGTGCTGCGCGGCCGTTTGCCCGCCGCCCGTCCGCCCGATCTGCTCGGCCTGCTCGACCTTGTGGCGCTGGCCACGGTCTGCGATGTGGTGCCGCTCACCGGCGTCAACCGCGCCTTCGTGGTGAAGGGGCTGCAGGTCATGCGCAGCCAGTCCAATGTCGGGCTTGCAGCCCTGGCGCGGGCGGCGCGCATTGGCGAGCCGATCAACGCCTTTCATCTCGCTTTTCTCATCGGTCCGCGCATCAATGCAGGTGGGCGCATCGGCGACGCGGCGCTGGGAAGCCGGCTCCTCGCCACCGACGATCCGGTTGAGGCGCAAGCCATCGCCGAGACGCTCGACCGGCTCAATCAGGAACGGCAGGCGATGGAAACCGAGATGTTGGCGCAGGCGCGAGCCGAAGCGGATGCCGAGCTTGCCGGCGGCAACGGTCCGGCGGTGCTGGTCACCGCCAATCACTCATGGCACCCCGGAATTGTCGGCCTTCTGGCGTCGCGCCTGAAGGATCATGCGCGCCGCCCGGCTTTCGCCATCGCTTTCAATCCAAACGGGGTGGGAACCGGTTCGGGCCGCTCCGTGCCGGGCTTCGACCTCGGCCGCATGGTGCGGGAGGCGGTGGAGGCCGGTTTGCTGGTCAAGGGTGGCGGCCATGCCATGGCGGCCGGCATCACGGTCGAGAAAGACAAGCTCGGCGCGTTGCGCGCCTTCTTCGAGGAGCGCGCGGCGGAAGACGTGTTCCGGCTTCAGGACAAGGAAAGCCTGCTGATCGATGGCGCGCTTGCGGCTGAGGGCGTCACCCTGCAATTGCTCGATACGTTGGAAAAGGCCGGACCGTATGGCACGGGCCATGTCGCGCCGGTCTTCGCCCTGCCGCGTCATCGCCTTGTCGATGCGCGGCTGGTGGGAGCCAATCACATCAGGGCCGAACTGCGCTCGGAAAGCGGCGGCCGTATTCAGGGCATCGCCTTCCGTGCAGCCGATAGCGCGCTGGGGGATTTCCTGTTCAAAAGCCGGGGCGCGACCATCCATACCGCCGGCTCGCTGTCGTCCAACTACTGGAACGGCAACAGAAGCGCCCAGTTCAGGATTGTGGACGCTGCCGAGGCGTGATCAGACCAGCGTGCTTTGCAGCCGCTTCAGTTGCTCCACATTCGCCATCGTGGCTTCATAGCCCAGATGGATGGCTTCTCCGGCCCTGTGAAAATCGGCGAGCCCGATATGGTTGAGTCGGGGCTGAAGGGACAGGTCGGGCGGGTCGCCGGCAAGTCGCGAACGCGAAATGCGGTCCTGAATGATGTTGAACGCCTCGAACATCACGCCGGTTATGCCAAGCCGCGCCTCATGCGCTGACGTCTGGGCGGCGGGCAGCGAAGGCTCTTCCGGCAGCCCGTTGCCGGCGTCGTGACGGATCACAGCCGCGCGGCCGAAATTGTCGGAACTGAGGTTCACGGCGACCACGGCCGGCTGCTCGTAGGCCCGGCAGACCGACACCGGCACCGGGTTGACCAGAGCGCCGTCGACCAGGAGACGACCGTTGCACTGCACCGGTTCAAATATGCCCGGCAGCGCATAGGAAGCGCGCATGGCGGTGATGAGCGATCCTTTCCAGAGCCAGATTTCATGCCCGCTGTGAATTTCCGATGCGACGCTGACAAACGGCTTCGGCAGATCTTCAAAACGCATGCCGTTCAGGTGCTCACGCAACCGCGCGTCGAGCTTCATGCCGCCGAACAGGCCGCTACCACGAAAGGTGATGTCGAGAAGGCCGAAGATGCGCCGCCTGGTGAGGCTGAGGGCGAATTCCTCCAGTTCATCCAGCTTGCCGGCGAGATAGCAACCACCCACCAGCGCGCCGACCGAAGTTCCGGCGATCATGGAAATCGCCACGCCGGCTTCATCAAGGGCGCGCAGCACGCCGATATGCGCCCAGCCGCGCGCGCATCCGCCGCCAAGCGCCAGTGCAATGCCTTTCTGGGGAGCGGGAAAGGAGTCGGCCGAACCGCTCGCCGAAGAAAGCCCATTGGCTTCCCGGACCTGTGGTTTGCCGCGTAATGACGCCCAGTCGAGCATCACGATCTCCCTTGTCCCGTTCTCAGTCTATGGTTGTCCCGTATCGAAAAGGTGAATCAGTTTAAGAGCAAGTTGGCGAGCGGGTCAGTCAGACTTTCGATAGATGGTGTCCGCATCGAACAGTGGCGGGCTTCCGTCTCCTGCGAGGATGGCCTCGCCGTCGCGTGCTTCCACCGTCCGATAAAAACAGGAACGCCTGCCTGTATGGCAGGTTGCATCGTGGCCTGCGACCTTAACGCGCAGCCAGATTGCATCCTGATCGCAGTCGGTGCGCAGTTCGACGACCTGTTGCAGGTTCCCGGAAGTCTCGCCTTTCTTCCACAGAGCCTTGCGCGAGCGCGACCAGTAGTGCGCGACGCCGGTCTCCAGCGTCAGCGCCAGCGCCTCGGCGTTCATGTGCGCCACCATCAACAGCATGCTGTCGGCGGCGTCGGTCACGACGGCGGTGATCAGGCCGTTGGCGTCGAAGCGGGGCGTGAAGGATCCATACTCCCGTTCAAGCGCGGCCTTGTCTGCTGGGGATGGGGCGAAGGTCAGCGCCATTGCGGCTGCTCTCCCTTTGGGTGATGGGCGGTTGACGAAGGATGGCGCGTTCAGCGCACCAGGCCGCCACGCACCATGGTCATGAAACGGATCTGCTCCTCGGCATTGTCGCTGAAGGTGCCGGTGAAGGTGGAGGTCAGCGTGGTTGACCCCTGCTTGCGGATGCCGCGCATGGCCATGCACATATGCTCGGCCTCGATCAGCACGGCGACGCCGCGCGGGTTGAGCACATCCTGAATGACGTTTGCGATCTGCGCCGTCATCGCTTCCTGCGTCTGGAGCCGGTGGGCGAATATGTCGACCACGCGCGCGATCTTGGACAGGCCGACGACCTTGCCATCGGGCAGGTAGCCGACATGGGCCTTGCCGATGATCGGCACCATGTGATGCTCGCAATGCGAATGGAACTGGATGTCGCGCACCACCACGAGATCGTCGTAGCCGGCCACTTCCTCGAAAGTGCGGCCAAGTTCCTCGGCGGGGCACATGTCGTAGCCATTGAACATCTCGCGGAACGCCTTGGCGACGCGCTTCGGCGTATCGATCAGGCCCTCCCGATCAGGATTGTCGCCAGTCCAGCGCAACAGGGTGCGGACAGCGGATTCCACCTCCTGCTGGCTCGGCCGGTCGGTGACAGGCTTTTCCATGTAGATAGAGGCGGGCATGGTTTTCTTGATGACGGCGTCCATAAAGGCGTCTCCCGTAGTTCCCCTCGGCGGAGGAACGAGTTGAACGGACCACAGCCTGTTACGGGGTCGAGAAACGGCCCGAATACGGCGTGACTGGGTTCCGGAAAGCATA
This sequence comes from Aquamicrobium ahrensii, assembly GCF_040545755.1. Taxonomy (NCBI): domain Bacteria; kingdom Pseudomonadati; phylum Pseudomonadota; class Alphaproteobacteria; order Hyphomicrobiales; family Phyllobacteriaceae; genus Aquamicrobium; species Aquamicrobium ahrensii. Next base: position 40,148 of record NZ_JBEPMN010000004.1, on the reverse strand, counting down.
GACGTGCAAAGGCACCTTGCCGTTCCCGAAACATGATCATTATATATTGGGCCGGCGCCACGATTGAAAGTGTGGATACTGAAATCGCTGTTCGTGTGGCGGCGAAGGACCGGAAAATCATGATCGACGATGTCTATAACAAGAAAATCCTGTCCTTTGCCGGGAATATCGAGCGGATCGGTCGGCTGGAAAGCCCCGACGCAACCGCAAAGGCGCATTCCAAGCTTTGCGGCTCGACAGTTGTCGTCGACCTGTCCATGCGGGACGGCATCGTCACCGATTATGCGCATGACGTGAAGGCGTGCGCGCTCGGACAGGCGTCTTCCTCGATCATGGCGCAGAAGGTGATCGGCGCGAGCGCTCGGGAACTGCGCGACCTGCGCGAGATCATGCTGAAGATGCTGAAGGAAAACGGCGCGCCGCCGGAGGGTCGTTTTGACGACCTGAAATATCTGGAGCCTGTGCGCGACTACAAGGCAAGGCACGCCTCGACGATGCTGGTGTTCGATGCGGTTGTCGATTGCATCGACCAGATCGAGAAGGCGAAGGCCGGTGAAGCTGCCTGAAGCGAGCCCTCTCCCGGCAAGGGGAGAGGGTTGCCCGCGATCAGAGCCGCGAGATCAGCCTGCGTCGCTCGCCAGCAGGTCGCGCACCATGGGAATGACGCGCGTTCCGTAGAGCTCGATGGAGCGCATCATCTTCTCATGCTCCATCGGACCTGAAGAGTATTTCAGGTCGAAGCGCGTCGCACCCAGCGCCTTCACCGTGGACGCGATCTTCCTCGCCACGGTTTCCGGCGAACCGACATAGAGCGAGCCCATGTCGGCCTCGGAATTGAAAGCGGTGATCGAGACAGGACCCCAGCCGCGCTCGCCGCCAATGCGGTCATGCATCTTCTTGTAGCTCGGCCAGAGCTCCTCGCGGGCCTGTTCATCCGTCTCGGCGACATGGCCGGGAGAATGCACGCCGATGGGCAGCGTCGGGGCGTTCAATTGCGCTAGCGCATCGCGATAGAGGTCCGCATAGGGGCGGAAGCGTTTCGGGTCGCCGCCGATGATGGCGAGCATCAGCGGCAGTTGATAGCGCGCCGCGCGAATCACCGATTCCGGGCTGCCTCCGACGCCGATCCAGGTTTTGAGCGCGCCGTTTTCAATGGGCGGATAAACGCGCTGCTCGCTGAGCGGCGGGCGCACGGAACCTTGCCATGTGACCGGGCCGCCCTTGATCAGCGCCGCGAACAAGTCGAGCTTTTCGCTGAAAAGGGTTTCGTAGTCGGACAAGGCGAAGCCGAACAGCGGAAAGGATTCGGTGAACGATCCTCGTCCGAGGATGACCTCGGCCCGGCCATTGGAGATGGCGTCGACGGTCGAGAAACGCTGGAAAACCCGGATAGGATCGTCCGAACTCAGAACGGTGACGGCGGAACCGAGTCGGATTCGTTCCGTGCGCGCGGCGATGCCGGCCAGAACCACTTCCGGAGCCGATACGGCGAAATCGTCACGATGATGTTCGCCGACGCCGATGAAGTCGATTTTCGTGTGGTCGGCGAGCACGGCCTGATCGACGAGATTGCGGATGACCTGCGCCTGCGGCAGCAGGCTGCCGTCCGCACCAAAGGTGACGTCGCCGAAGGTGTCCAGTCCAAGTTCGATGGTGTCGGGCATTTTGAGCCTCCTGTCCGGCCTGCTGCCGGGCTTTGTGTTGCGCCGAACATAGAGAGGCGGGGTTGTCCATTCAAACATGCGCGAATGGAGACGCAGTGTTCACTTATCCTTGACGCCGGCTGTCGTCGCATTGCAATTCCTGCGGTGAAACCGCATCTGTATGTGGCGGAGAATTGGGCAGGGCAGAAGCGTGACGCACCGCCATCCACAGACACGGCAAGAAACCCTGAAAGGACGCAACTGGGCAGGCCAGTGGCGCAAGACGCCGGGGCGCCTGTTGGGAACGTCGCTTGTGCGCCTGTATCAGCTCACCCTCTCCGGTTTCGTCGGCAACACCTGCCGGCATCTGCCCACCTGCTCGGAATACGCCTATGAGGCCATTGCCCGCCACGGCCTGTGGGCAGGCGGCTGGATGGGACTGTTCCGCTTCCTGCGCTGCGGGCCGGGGGGCACGCATGGCATCGACAATGTTCCTGAAGAGCTTGCCCCGCGCTTCCGCTGGTTCCTTCCGTGGCGGTATCGCGAGATCGGCAGGAAAAGAGGATGTGGATAGCCTGCGGGCTGTAGCGCCGGATGAGCAATCGTTAAAATTTCCCTCATTGTTTGTTAGCAAAAGTTTACCATGGTGAGGATGGAACGGCTTCGGCTTTCTCAGGCTCCGGCCTTACATTCTGCCGTGATATTTTTCAGAAATGCGATTCGTTCGAGGGGGCTTGATGCTGGGTTTTTGCGGTGGGCGGCGTGTCCGCCACTTCCTTGCGGCCCTGTTTGCGGCTGGCTCCATCGTACTGGGCGCAGGCGTTGCGCTGGCCGAAACCTCATGGGCGGTGTTCGACGTGGACAGCGGAGTTTTCGTTGGAGAGGAGGGCGGCAGCCGCATCCAGCCACCGGCATCTTTGGCCAAGATGATGACGCTCTACATCACCTTCGAGGCGATCCGAGACGGGCGGCTGCGGTGGGAGGATCGCATCACCGTGTCCCGCAACGCCTCCATCAAGATTCCCACCAAGCTGTGGGTGAAGCCCGGCGACACCATCAGCGTGCGTGAGGCCGTGGACGGCATGATCGTCGTCTCCGCCAATGATGCGGCGGCTGCTATGGCTGAATATCTCGCCGGGTCGGAAGCCGGGTTCGCGCGGCTGATGACGCAGCGCGCCCGGCAGATCGGCATGAAGGATACGGCTTTCACGAACCCGTCGGGGTTGACGGATGGCCTGAAGCAGACGACCACGGCGCGGGACATGGCGATGCTTGGGCTGGCTCTACAGCGGGATTTCCCGAAGGAATATCGCCTGTTTGCGCAGCCGTCATTCGTGTTCCGAGGCAAGCTGCGCAAGGGCCACAATAACCTCATGTATCGCTATGGCGGCGTCGACGGCATCAAGACCGGCTATACCGATGCAGCCGGCTACAACCTCGCGAGTTCCCTGAACCTCAACGGCCATCGTCTGATTGGCGTCGTACTGGGCGGAAAAACGGCACGCGCGCGAGACAACCAGATGGCGTCGCTGCTAACCCGTTTCAGCAAGGGAACTGGCGTTGAAACACCTCTGGTGGCGATGAATGCGCCCGTGCCGACACCAAGGCCGGCGGTGGAAATTGCCATGCATATGCCTGAGATCGAACAGGGCGACGGCGGCTTCCCTGTCCCGTCCCTTACGGGCTGGCAGATTCAGATCGCGGCCCTGCCGAACCGGAACGCCGCCCAATTCCTCCTGGACAAAGTGGGCGGGCTCGTCCGCAGCATCCATACTGGTGCTTTGGCGCAGATCGAGCCAACCACCCGCAGCGGCAGGACGCTCTATCGCGCCCGCTTCGAGGGTTTTGAAGATCAGGCTGCCGCCACGCGCGCATGCGCTGTGCTAAAGAGCAACAAGCTCGATTGCATAACCGTGGAAGTTCCCTGAGCACAAAGCCGGCGGATGGGGTGGCGCAGCCGCGATGCTTCGCCGTCTTTACTCAGGCCGGAACAGGCACTATCAGACCGGCTCGGCATTTAAGCCGTATCAAACCCACCCGCGCTCGTTTGCGGGACTGGATAGGAGAAGATTCGTGTCGAATACCGTTTCCCTTACATTTCCCGATGGTTCGTCGCGCGACTATGACGCTGCGACGACCGGCGCCGCGCTCGCGGAATCCATTTCCAAATCGCTGGCCAAGAAGGCTGTCGCCTACACGTTCGATGGCGTCTTGCGTGACCTGTCCGATCCGCTGGGCGGTTCCGGCAAGGTGGAAATCGTCACCCGCGACGATCCCCGCGCGCTGGAGCTGATCCGCCACGACGCCGCACACGTGCTGGCCGAGGCGGTACAGGAATTGTGGCCGGGAACGCAGGTGACCATCGGTCCGGTGATCGAGAACGGGTTCTACTACGACTTCGCCCGCAACGAGCCTTTCACCCCCGAGGATTTCGCCGCCATCGAGAAGAAGATGCGCGAGATCATTCAGCGCAACAAGCCCTTCACCAGGGAGGTGTGGTCGCGCGACAAGGCCAGACAGGTGTTCCGCGACAAGGGCGAAGCCTACAAGGTTGAACTGGTCGAGGCGATCCCGGAAGATCAGGACCTCAAGATCTATTATCAGGGCGACTGGTTCGATCTCTGCCGCGGCCCGCACATGGCGTCCACGGGTCAGATCGGCAACGCCTTCAAACTGATGAAGGTTGCCGGCGCATACTGGCGCGGCGACGCCAACAACCCGATGCTGACACGCATCTACGGCACTGCATGGGCCACGCAGGAGCAACTCGACCAGTATCTGCACATGCTGGAAGAGGCTGAAAAGCGGGACCATCGCCGTCTTGGCCGCGAGATGGACCTGTTCCATTTCCAGGAGGAGGGGCCCGGCGTCGTCTTCTGGCACGCCAAAGGCTGGAAGATGTTCCAGAACCTCATTTCCTATATGCGCCGCCGCCTGGGCGACGACTATCAGGAGGTGAACGCGCCGCAGGTGCTCGACAAGAGCCTGTGGGAGACGTCCGGCCACTGGGGTTGGTATCAGGAGAACATGTTCGCGGTGAAGTCGGCCCACGCCTTCACCCATCCCGACGACGCGGACGCCGACCAGCGCATCTTCGCGCTGAAGCCGATGAACTGCCCCGGCCATGTGCAGATCTTCAAGCACGGCCTGAAGTCTTACCGCGATCTGCCTATCCGGCTTGCCGAATTCGGAAATGTGCATCGCTATGAGGCTTCCGGCGCGCTGCATGGCCTTATGCGGGTGCGGGCCTTCACGCAAGACGATGCGCACATCTTCTGTACTGAGGACCAGCTTGAGGCGGAAATCCTCAAGATCAACGATCTGATGATGTCGGTCTATAAGGATTTCGGCTTCGACGAAGTGGTGGTGAAGCTCGCCACGCGTCCTGAAAAGCGCGTCGGCACCGATGCGGCGTGGGACCATGCCGAGGACATTCTGCGGCGGGCGCTTGCGCGCATGGCGCGCGAGGACAATCGCATCAAGACCGGCGTCAATGAAGGCGAGGGCACCTTCTACGGCCCGAAGTTCGAATATACGCTCAGAGACGCCATCGGCCGTGAATGGCAGTGCGGCACCACGCAGGTGGATTTCAACCTGCCGGAACGCTTCGGCGCGTTCTACATCGGCGCGGATTCGGAGAAGAAGCAGCCGGTGATGGTGCACCGCGCCATCTGCGGCTCGCTGGAGCGCTTCCTCGGCATTCTCATCGAGAGCCATGCCGGCCAGATGCCGCTGTGGTTCGCGCCCTTGCAGGTGGTGGTGGCGACGATCACCTCCGACGCCGACGATTATGTGAAGCAGGTCGTCGCGAAGCTGAAGGCCGCCGGTCTGACGGCCGAGGCCGATCTTCGCAACGAGAAGATCAACTACAAGGTGCGCGAGCACAGCCTCGCCAAGGTGCCGGTCATCCTCGTTTGCGGCAAGCGCGAAGCGGAGGAGGGCTCGGTCAACATGCGTCGTCTGGGCTCCCGCGACCAGCAGTCAATGATGCTGGATGAGGCGATCGCGGCGCTTGTGGATGAAGCGACGCCGCCGGACATCAAGCGCGCCCGCGCAAGCTGATTGCGCTGCGGGCATCCGAACGAAAAACGGCGACGGGGAAGTCCGTCGCCGTTCTCGTTCCGGGGAATGAAGAATCAGGCGGCGGCGGCGAACTGCGCGCGGGTTCTGCCGATCATCAGCGCGGCTTCGGCGGCTTCGCGGCCTTTCTGCACGAAATGCTCGGAAAAGATGCGGTTATGATGTTCGGTTTCCTGATAGTGGTGCGGGGTGAGCGACACTGAAAGCACCGGGACGCCTGTGTCCATGCCCGCGCGCATCAGGCCGTCGACCACCGCCTGCGCCACGAAATCATGCCGGTAGATGCCGCCATCGACCACGAGAGCGGCTGCGGCTACAGCCGCATAACGGCCGGACTGGGCCAAATCGCGGGCGAGCATCGGCATTTCGAAAGCGCCCGGAACGTCGAAGACATCGACCTGTTCGGCTGGAATGAGTTGGGTGAACCCCACCAGAGCGCGGTCGACAATGTCGCGATGCCAGTTAGCCTTGATGAAGGCATAGCGCGCGGTCTGCGCAAACGCGGGGTGGGCTTGCTTGAAGTGGGCTTGTGTCATGGCGATCTCCTTTCAGCAACAGACACGTCACCCAAGGCGATCACATGAAGGCTTGCCATCCACGTATGGAGGCGCCTGCATGTCCTCTTTCATCCGGACTATGACCGTCGGCTCAGGCGTCGCACCTGATCTGCTGACCTTTCCCTGATCTTCGGGGAAAGCGCTCGCGGGCTCACGGCCTTGATGCCTTTGGCATCGCACCGCATACCGCCGGTGGGGAATTTCGCCCCGCCCTGAGAACAGAGCTTTTCTGTCACGGGAGGAAAGCTGTTGCAACCGGCAAATTGGTGAACGGTCAGTCAGCCGCCTCGGGGTCGACTGCCGAGGCTTCGGAAGCCACCACTTCGATTTCGCGATTGCGGCCCGGCTCCACCTTGAAATCCATCTGGTAGATGCGGTCGCGGTTCTTGGCGATCGCCGTGTAGTCGCCATCTGCCAGAACCATGGGAGCAAACGCGCCGACGCTTTCCTTCACCTGTTCTCCAGCCTCGTTGAGAACGGACCAGGACGTGTCCGCAATAGCCTCGCCGCCGGCCTCGCGCACCAGCTTGAGCGTGACTTCCGCAGCATGGTGTTCAACCGTCGCCTCGGTAAGCTTGCCGGCCTCGACGCGGATATCCGAGCGGATGATGGCGTTCACCGAACCATAGGTGGAGACGATATGATAGGTGCCGGATCTGAGCCGCACCACGCTGTTGGACTGGACGTCGGGCAGGATCAGAGCCCGCTCGCCATTGTCCTCCCCGCCGCCCTCATAAATCGAAAAGCGCAGCTTGGCCGGCGGTATCCGGCTGCCGCCGGAAGCGATCGCGTCGAGTTTCAGGCCACCGGCGTCGAGGACGAAGCTTTCGCGCTGCGCCTCCCGGCCCACCGAGATGCGCTTGGTGGCGCCTGCCCGGCCATAGGAGGCGTGGACGAGATAGCTGCCGGGCTCCAGATCGAAGATCGAGGTTCCCCCTTGAGCGGAGGCGACCAGCGGCAGCTTGCCCTCGGAATCCGGTTCGGGTTTGAAGACGCGCCAGATCATGCCGCGCGTGATGTCCTCGCCGCCGTCGATCAGCTGGGCGCTCAAAGTCACGCTACCGGCTTCGCGGGTTGCGAGCGAGCGTTCGGCGTGCGGTGTGGAATAGCTGGAAATGCCGGGCAGTTTGAGGTCTTCGAGCCCGTCGCTTTCCTGGGCGGCAGCCGGTATCGTTGCGGCCGCGCACAGCAGGGCGGTCATGAGGACGGGGGAAAGACGGCGTGCCGCAGCAATCATAACTTGCCTTGAACCGCAAGGCGGTGGCAATTTCAAGGCCCGACTGCATCCGCTTGGGCGGATGTCTTCATTTCCGGCAATGCCCGGGCCGGCGAAAGACGCCTGCGCCCCAGCCGCCATCCTTCCAGGAGATGTTTGCTGATGAACTCGACGATCATGGATTTCCTGCTGTCCAGAGCATCCGTGCCAATTCAGGATTTGCAGGCGCCGGGGCCGGACGATGCCGAGATCGCCCGGATCATCGCCGCCGCCAGCCGCGTACCCGACCACGGCAGGCTGGCGCCCTGGCGCTTCATCGTCTACCGCGGCGAAGCGCGCAAGGAGATTGGCCGCAAGCTGGCGGCTCTCGCCGAAGAGCGCGAAGGCCCGCTTCCGGAAGGCAGGCGCAACCAGGAGCTGACACGTTTCTCGCGGGCCCCCGTGGTTGTCGGCGTTGTTTCGACGCCGAAGGAGCACCCCAAGATTCCCGATTGGGAAAAGTTCCTGTCTGGCGGCATGGCGGCCATGAACCTCATCATAGCCGCGAACGCGCTGGGTTATCACACCAACATGATCACCAACTGGTATTCCGACGTGGCGCAGGGCAGGGCGATCCTCGGCCTCGCGCCGGAAGAACGCGTCGTCGGCTTCGTGCATATCGGCACCTATGAAGGCACGGCGCCGGAACGCCCGCGCCCCGATCCGGCGACGCTGTATTCCGACTATTCCGGCCCATGGCGGGGATAGGGCAGGCTTTATTCCAGCACGCCCGCAGCCCGCGCTCTTGCCAGCAGCCGCTCGGCGAGGCGCAGATGCGGGCGGTCGTACATCTTGCCGCCGATGCCGACCACGCCCGGATTTCCCGCGGCCTCGAAAGCTGCGACCACGGCCGCAGACTGTTCGATCGCCGCGGTTGATGGCGTGAAAGCGGCGTTGATGATCGGCACCTGCGCAGGGTGGATCGCCATCTTGGCCGTGAAGCCGTCGCGTTCGGCTTCGATGCACTCCGCTTCCAGCCCGGCGAGATCGCGGAAATCGGGATAGACGCTGTCTATGGCCGCCACGTCGGCGGACGACGCCGCAAGCAGGGTGATCGTGCGGGCGAGACGGAACACGTCGGTATAGCGCCCATTCCCGTCCCGCGCGGCGCGCGCGCCGATGGAAGCCGACAGGTCTTCCGCGCCCCAGGTGAGTCCGGCAAGCCGGGCGCTAGCTCCCTCATAGGTTCCGCCGGAAAAGAGCGAGGCCGCCGTTTCGGTGGCGATGGGAATGATGGAAATGCCGCCATCCGGCAGTCCGTGCTCCGCCTCATGCACGCGCAATTTGGCCGAAAGCTGCTGCACGTCCGCGCCGCTGGTCGACTTTGGCAGCATGATCCCGTCGGGGCGTGCGCCGGCCACAGCTGCAAGATCGGCGTCGGCCAGGCCTGTCGTGAGGTCGTTGACGCGGATGTAGACCGCAGGCTTCTCCTCCTTGGGGCGCGTGGCGAGGAAATCCGACGCAATGCGCCGCGCGGCTTCCTTGTTGGCCGGTGCAACGGAATCCTCCAGATCCACGATCACCGCGTCGGCCCCGGAGGAAAAGCCTTTCTCCAGCTTCTTTTCCGAATCGCCCGGAACGAACAGCAACGAACGCATCAAGTGGGCCTCTTCAGCATCATGGCCTGACGCAGGCACCTGGCCACCAGCACATCGTTCTGATTATAGGCCCGATGTTCCAGTTCCACGATGCCGCGATCGGGCTTCGATTTCGACTCGCGCACCGAAACGACCGTGGTTTCCACCCGCACCGTGTCGCCATGGAACAGCGGATGCGGGAACACCGTGTCCTTCATGCCGAGATTGGCGACGGTGGTGCCGACCGTGATGTCGTTCACGGCGATGCCGATCATCAGTCCCAGCGTGAACAGAGAATTGACCAGCGGCTTGCCCCATTCGGTTTTCGAGGCGAAATCGAAATCGATATGGAGCGGCTGCGGATTCAGCGTCATCACCGAAAACAGCATGTTGTCGCTTTCGGTCACGGTCTTGCGCAGCGTGTGGCGAAAGACATGTCCGACTTCGAATTCCTCAAGGTACAAACCGGGCATTGCGCTCTCCTCTCCGTGCTTTTTGATAGGGCGCTGCCGCCCGCCGGGCAAGCTTTGGCCCGACATGAAAACATGGTGAACGCTTTATTAAGCCATCGACCCTATCCTGCCTGTCAAAGCCGGGGCTGGCTTGTGGGGTTGGCGCAAGTGATCGTTGTTTCGCATTTCCTGAAATGGGTTGGCACTGCGAAAGTGTCGGAACGGGCTGCCGCGGCGGCTGCCCTCGCCAATGCCTATGTGCAGCATACGCTTCCCTTCGAGGACCGATGCGCGGCCGAGGCAGCCCTTACCCTGCTGCTCGACGACCCGTCCTCCAAGGTGCGCCAGGCCATGGCCGAGGCGCTTTCCATGAGTCGCCACGCGCCGCCGCAGGTCGTTGCCGGGCTTGCTGCCGATCAGCCGGAAGTGGCGGCGCTCGTCGTCGCCCGTTCGCCTTTGCTGACGGACGCCGACCTTATCGACCGGATTGCTTCCGCAAGCCTGGCCACGCAGAATCTGATCGCCGACCGTCCGTCCGTGTCGATGCCGGTGGCGGCGGCGATTGCCGAGATCGGCGAGGCGGACGCCTGTCTGACGCTGCTGAAAAATTGCGGCGCCGATATTGCGTCTCTCAGCTTCCGGCGCATGGCCGAACGCTTCGGCCATGTCGGCGCGGTGCGTGAGGCGCTGATCGCCGACCGGCGACTCCCCGTCGATTGCCGGCACATGCTGCTGGTGAAGCTTGGCGAGACGCTCAAAGGCTCGCCGCTGGTGCAGGCGCTGATGGGGGCCGCGCGCGCCGAACGCATGCTCCGCGACGCATGCACCAGAGCCTCGCTCACACTGATCGAATCCACGCTGGCGGACGAGCATGCAGCCCTGGCGGAGCATTTGCGCCTCCGGGGCGATCTGACGGCTTCCTTCCTCATTCGCACCGTCGCGCATGGCAAGATCGATTTCTTCGGCAGCGCTCTGGTGGTGCTCACCCGTCGTGGCGAGCAGCGCGTGGCTTGCCTTCTGGCCGCCGGCAATGACGTGGCGTTACGCGCTTTGCTGGCCAGCGCCGGCCTTGCCGATGCCACCCACCCCGTCATTCTTTGCGCGCTAAGGGTCTGGCGCGAGGTTGCCAATGGCAAACGTATCGCTGGCGTTCAGGAAGTGAGCTGGCTGATGCTGGAGGAACTCGGCGGGCCGGCCGCGCAGGGCGATCTCGCCACACTGATAAAATCCGTCCATCTCGACGCGCTGCGCGAGAACGCGCGCGGCCACGCACTCGCCATCGCCGCCGCCTGAAGCCTGTCGCCGGAGCGCAAACGCTCTATTGGCGCAGATGGCGAAGCCGGGTTCCGTATCGGGCCCGGCGCTCACATGATGAAGTCAGATATCCAGCGCGTCGGCCTGGGCAAATTCCGCGCGCTCGGTGATGAAGCGGAAGCGGGCCTCCGGCTTCGTGCCCATCAGCGCATCGACAGCGTCGCGGGTGGCGTTATCCTCGTCCAGCACATCGACACGCAGAAGCGTGCGCTTCTTCGGATCCATTGTGGTTTCCTTGAGCTGATGCGCCATCATCTCGCCAAGGCCCTTGAAACGACCGATCTCCACCTTGCCGCGCCCGGTGAACTGCGTGCGCAGCAACTCGTCCTTGTGGGCGTCGTCGCGCGCATAGGCGACCTTGCCGCCCTGCCGGAGCGAATAGAGCGGCGGCACCGCCATGTAGAGATGGCCGTCGCGGATGAGCTGCGGCATCTCCTGATAGAAGAAGGTTATGAGCAGCGAAGCGATGTGCGCGCCGTCGACGTCGGCGTCGGTCATGATGATGACGCGGTCGTAGCGGAGATCCTGATCGCGGTATTTGGAGCGGGTGCCGCAGCCAAGCGCCTGAATCAGGTCCGAAATGGTCTGGTTTGCCGTGAGTTTGTCGTGACCGGCGCTGGCGACGTTGAGGATTTTGCCGCGCAGCGGCAGAACGGCCTGCGTGGCGCGGTCGCGCGCCTGCTTGGCGGAGCCGCCGGCCGAGTCGCCCTCGACGATGAACAGTTCCGCGCCCGCCGCCGCATTCTGCGTGCAGTCGGCCAGCTTGCCGGGCAGGCGCAGCTTGCGCACGGCCGTCTTGCGCGACACTTCTTTTTCCTGCCGCCGGCGCACGCGCTCGTCGGCGCGCTGGATCACCCAGTCCAGAAGCTTCGTGGCTTCCTGCGGATTGTCCGCCAGCCAGTGGTCGAACTGGTCGCGGATCCCGCTTTCCACGATGCGCACCGCCTCGACGGTGGCCAGCCGGTCCTTGGTCTGGCCGACGAATTCCGGCTCGCGGATAAAGACCGACAGCATGCCCGCCGCCGAAATCATCACATCCTCGGAGGTGACGACCGAGGCGCGTTTGTTGCCGGTCAGATCGGCATAGGCGCGCAGGCCACGCAGCAGCACGTTGCGGAAGCCTGTTTCGTGTGTTCCACCTTCTCCGGTCGGGATGGTGTTGCAGTAGGAATTGACGAAACCGTCGCCGCCATACCACGTCACAGCCCATTCGACGGAACCATGGCCGCCCTGGCGTTCGGTCTTGCCGGCGAAGATTTCGCGGGTAACCTGAAAGTCGCCGTTCAGCGAAGCGGCCAGATAATCCTTGAGGCCGCCCGGATAGTGGAATTCCGCCTTGGGCGGCGTGTCGTCCTTTTCCTTGATCAGCGAAGGCTCACAGTTCCAGCGGATTTGCACGCCGCCGAACAGATAGGCCTTCGAGCGCGCCATCTTGTAGAGGCGCGCGGGGTCGAATTTCGCGCCCTTGCCGAAAATCTGCTCGTCCGGCCTGAAGCTGATCCTGGTGCCGCGCCGGTTGTGGATGTCGCCCAGATGCTCCAGATCGCCAAGCGGCTTGCCGCGCGAGAAACGCTGTCGGTAGAGCTTGCGCCCGCGCGCGATCTCGACTTCCATTTCCTCCGACAGCGCATTGACCACGGACACACCGACGCCGTGCAGGCCGCCGGAGGTCTCGTAGACCTTGGAGTCGAACTTGCCGCCCGAATGCAGCGTGGTCATGATGACCTCGATCGCTGGCCGTTTGAATTTCGGGTGCATGTCGACGGGAATGCCGCGCCCGTTGTCGGTCACGGTGAGGAAGCCATCGGCGCTCAGCTCCACCTCGATGAAGGTGGCGTGGCCAGCCACGGCCTCGTCCATCGAGTTGTCGATGACCTCGGCGAACAGGTGGTGCAGCGCCTTTTCATCGGTGCCGCCGATATACATGCCGGGGCGTCGGCGCACCGGCTCCAGGCCTTCCAGAACCTCGATGTCGGCGGCGCTGTAGCTTTCCCCGAACTCCTTGGGCGCGGGAGCCGGAGCGGCCGGAGCTGTCGCCACCGCCTTGCGCGCCGCTTGCACGAGCGGATCGGCCGGGCGCGACGGTGTGCGCACCGGCTGCGGCTTGTCATCGATGCGGGCGAAAAGATCGTTGCTGTCGTCCATGCGGGTCCGTGAGCGGGAGCTGCGAATCACCGGAGAGTGTGCCACGCTTTGGAAGCCAGCGCGACCGAGGTTCCGGTTCTGTTCAGGATCGTTTCCCCCGAATATAGACGAATGTCGCAAGGAGCAAGGGGCTGCAGAGTCCTGAAAAGCACAAGGCCGGCGTTTTCACGCCGGCCTCGTACATTCTTCGTGCCTGCGGCCTATTCGGCCGCGTCGCTGTATTCGGACACGGGCGGGCAGGAGCAGATCAGGTTGCGGTCGCCGGCGACGTTGTCGATGCGCGATACCGGCGGCCAGTATTTGACCAGCGTGTCGGCGTCGCCGGCGGGGTAGGCGGCTTCCATGCGCGAATAGGGATGCGTCCAGTCGCCGGCGAGAGCTTCGGCGGCGGTGTGCGGCGCGTTCACCAGCGGATTGTCGTCTGCCGGCCATTCGCCTTTTTCCACCTTCGCGGCTTCGTCGGCGATGGCGATCAACGCTTCGCACAGACGATCCACCTCACCCTTCGGCTCGGATTCCGTCGGCTCCACCATCAGCGTGCCGGCAACCGGGAACGACATGGTCGGCGCATGGAAGCCGTAGTCGATCAGCCGCTTGGCGATGTCGTCCACGGTGATGCCCGAGCGGTCTTTGAGCACGCGGGTGTCGAGGATGCACTCATGCGCCACGCGTCCGCCACGGCCCCGGTAGAGCACCGAATAGTGGTTGCCCAGACGCGCCACCAGATAGTTGGCCGACAGGATGGCGATCTCGGTCGCCTTTTTCAGCTCCGGCCCCATCATGCGGATATACATCCAGGTGATGGGCAGGATCGAGGCGCTGCCGAAGGGGGCGGCCGAAACCGCGTGCGCCGAACCTTCCGCGACGTGGCCCGGCAGATGCGGCGCAAGATGCGCCTTGACGCCGATCGGGCCGACGCCCGGTCCGCCGCCGCCATGCGGGATGCAGAAGGTCTTGTGCAGGTTCATGTGGCAGACATCGGCGCCGATGTCGCCGGGGCGCGCGAGTCCGACCAGCGCGTTGAGGTTGGCGCCGTCGAAATAGACCTGGCCCCCATGCGCGTGCACGATGGCGCAGATGTCCTTGGCGCCTTCCTCGAACACGCCATGCGTGGACGGGTAGGTGAACATCAGCGCCGCCAGATTGGCGCTGTGCTGTTCGGCTTTGGCCTTCAGGTCGTCGATGTCGATATTGCCGTCGTCGGTGCAGCGAACCACCACCACGCTCATGCCGGCCATGGCTGCGGAAGCCGGGTTGGTGCCATGTGCGGAGGAGGGAATGAGGCAGATGTTGCGATGCCCGTCGCCGCGCGACTTGTGGTAGCCGCGAATGGCGAGCAGACCGGCATATTCGCCCTGGCTGCCGGCATTGGGCTGCAAGGTCACGGCGTCGAAGCCGGTGATCTCGGCAAGCCAGCCTTCCAGTTCGTCGATCATGTCGCGAATGCCCGCCGAATGCGCCTTGGGCGCGAACGGGTGCAGATTGGCGATATTCGGCCAGCTCACCGGCATCATTTCAGCCGCGGCGTTGAGCTTCATGGTGCAGGAGCCGAGCGGGATCATGGCGCGGTCGAGCGCCAGATCCTTGTCGGCCAGCCGGCGCAGATAGCGCATCATGTCGGTTTCGGAGCGATTCTCGTGGAATGCCGGCTGGGTCAGGAATTCGCCGCCGCGCGGCTTGCCCGGCAGGCTGCTGGCTGCGGACGCCGTGGCTTGCGCGCCGAACAGGGCGGCGATCGCTACGACATCGGCCTCGTTCGAGGTTTCGTCGAAGGAGACGCTGACATGATCGGCGTCGATGACACGCAGCAGCCTGTCGCCCTTTTCCGCTTCGGCGGCGATGGCTTCGGCCTTGCCCTTCACTTCGACCGTCACCGTATCGAAGCGGCTGGAGCCGAGCACCGTGACGCCGGCGGCGGCGAGGCCTTCAGCCAGACCGTTGGCCAGAGCGTGAACGCGGCTGGCGATGGCCTGCAGGCCGGAAGGGCCATGCCAGATCGCGTAGGCCGTCGCCATATTGGCGAGCAGCGCCTGCGCGGTGCAGATGTTGGAGGTCGCCTTGTCGCGGCGGATGTGCTGCTCGCGCGTTTGCAGGGCGAGACGGTATCCGGGGCGGCCATGCGCATCCACCGACTGGCCGACAAGACGGCCGGGCATGAGGCGCGTCAGCTTCTCCGAGACGGCGCAATAGGCCGCGTGCGGCCCGCCGAAGCCCATCGGCACGCCGAAACGCTGCATGGAGCCCACGGCGATATCCGCGCCGAGGCTTGCAGGCGCGCTGGTGACGGTCAGCGACAGCGGGTCGGAAATGAAGATGACCAGAGCGCCGGCCGCTTTCGCCTTTCCGATGGCCGCCTTGTGGTCGCCATAGACGCCGTTGGCGTCCGGCCAGGATACGATCAGCGTGGCGGTGTTCTCGTCGATTGTGTCGCCATCGATCTCGATGCCGAGCGGTTCGGCGCGCGTTTGCAGGACGTCGAACGTCTGCGGCAGCGGCACGCCGGCGATTGCAATCTTGTTACGCTTGTCGCGGTGGTGGCGAACGGCGATGCCCACTGCTTCCGCGGCCGCCGTCGCTTCATCGAGCAGGGAGGCGGAAGCTACCGGAAGACCGGTCAGCTCCGACACCAGGGTCTGGAAATTGAACAGCATTTCCAGACGGCCCTGGCTGATCTCGGCCTGATAGGGCGTGTACGCCGTGTACCAGGCCGGGTTCTCGAACATGTTGCGCTGGATGACCGGCGGCACCTGCACGCCGTGATAGCCCGCGCCGATGAAGCTCTTCATCACCGTGTTGCGCGACATGGTGGCCGAAAGCTCTTCGAGAGCTTCGGCTTCCGTCGCCGGAGCCGGAAGGTTCAGGGGGCGGTCGAGGCGGATCGATTTCGGAACCGCCTGATCGATCAGCGCATCCACCGAAGGAACGCCGATCCGCGCGAGCATTGCGCGGACATCGTCGTCGCCGGGGCCGATGTGGCGATCTGCGAAAGCGTAAGGTGCCGTGGTCATCTTCAGTTGTCCTGTCAGCCTATATGGGCGTTGTAGGCTGCCTCATCCATGAGGCCGTCGAGTTGGCTCTTGTCGGAAAGCTTCATCTTCCATAGCCAGCCGTCACCGGTTGCGGCGGAGTTGACGAGCGCCGGGTCGGAGGAGAGCGCCTCGTTCGCTTCGGTCACTTCGCCATCGACCGGCGCATAGACGTCGGAGGCGGCCTTGACCGATTCCACGACGACGGCCGTGTCGCCTCTGGTCAGCCCCTTGCCGCTTTCAGGAAGCTCGACGAAGACGAGGTCTCCCAACTGCTCCTGTGCATAATCGGTGATGCCGACCGTGGCGACGTCGCCCTCGACGCGCAGCCATTCGTGGTCCTCGGTATAGTAGATCGTCGCCATGAGAATTATCCTTTACGGTAGCGATGCGGAGTGAAGGGCAGGGCATGCACATCGACCGGCATCTTTGTGCCGCGCACATCGGCGTACAGCCTTGTACCGTTGGCTGCCAGGGTGGCGGGAACATAGCCCATGGCGACCGGATGGCCGGCCGAGGGGCCGAAGCCGCCGGAGGTGATGCGGCCGGCAGGATTGCCGTCGGCATCGAACAGGGCTGCGCCGGCGCGCACCGGTTGGCGACCTTCGGGCTTGAGCCCGACGCGCTTCTCGACCGCGCCGCGGGCGATCAGGTCGCGCAGCGCTTCGGCGCCGACGAACCGGCCGTCTGCGCGCACGCTCTTCGGCACAGCCCACATGAGGCCGGCATCGACCGGATTGGCTTCCGGCGAGATGTCGTTGCCGTGCAGGCAAAGCCCGGCTTCAAGGCGAAGGCTGTCGCGGGCCGCCAGCCCGATCCACATCACGCGCTCGTCGGCGAACAGCTTGTCGAGCAACTCGCGGGCGTCTTTTTCCGGCAGGCCGATCTCGAAGCCGTCTTCGCCGGTATAACCCGAGCGGGTCAGGAACCAGTCGGCGCGCGGCTCGGCGCCGTGCATGAAGGAGAGGCCGCCGGTTTCGATACCGATGCTGTTGAGCGCTGCTTCGGCTTCCGGGCCCTGAATGGCGAGGAAGACGCGGTCAAGCGGATTGATGGTGACGTCCAGCCCTTCCGTGAGTTCACGCAGATGCGCCTCGTCCTGCGCCGCGTTGCCGGCATTGGCCACCAGCATGAAGCGGGCGTCGCCGAGACGTGTGACGATCACGTCATCGAGGATGCCGGCATTGTCGTTCAGCAGGAAGGAATATTTGGACTGGAGCAACGGCAGCGCCGCCGCGTCGAGCGGGCAGGCGCGATCGAGAAGCGCGCCGGCGCCAGCGCCGGAGAGCTCGATGAGCTTCATGTGGGAGATGTCGAAAACGCCGACATGCTCGCGGGTATGCTGATGCTCCTTCATGACGCCAGCCGGATAGGTCAGCGGCATGGACCAGCCGGCGAACGGGCCGAACCGCGCTCCCGCCTTCTGGTGCAGATCTTCCAGGGGTAGGTGTCTTGTTTCTTCGCCTGCCATGACTTCTCCAGAACAACACGTAACGGGCCGCACCGTGCGGCCCTTCCGTGCCCCTCTGTCTGAAGCCTGAGAGACTCGTGCTGCCGGAACCCTGTCGGCGGCACTTACACCTTCGGCGCAGGGCGGATGAGGCCCCGACTTTCCAGAGTGTCGTTACTGCCAACGGTTCTTTTGCCTGAGAGATTTCGGGCGATTTCCCCTTCGGCGACAGCCTTGTGCTGTTCTCTCCCGCAAACAGTTGAAGCTTTGCAGCTTCCCGACGGACGAATGCATAGCCTAGTCGCGGCGACTTGTCACCTGAAGGAACAGTCGCCGACAACTATTGTTTCATGAACGCGTGCGCTCAGCGTCCGGCGGCCGCCAGACGGTCGAGATCGAGTTGAAGCCGTGTAATGAGCTCGCCTGTCTGGGCGTGGAGCAATTTCAATCTGGCGAGCTGTTCTGTGACATTCTGCGGTGTGTCGTTGCGGAGTTCCGTCTCGCTGGGGCCGCGGCCCACGCCATGCAGAAGCCATGCGATGCTGACGCCGAGCAGGCCGGCAATCTTGTTCAGGCGATGGAAATTGGGCATCGATCGGTCGCTTTCCCATCCCCGGACGGTGTTGGGCCTGACGCCGAGGTGGCGTGCGAACTCTCGCATATCCAGTTCGCAGGCATCGAGAGCTCTGGAAAAGCGGCCGCCGAATGTGTCGGTATCCGGCGATTCTTCAAGAATATTTTCGGGGTCGTTCACCCGCTGCACCTCAATCTTGTTGCGGTTTTATCGACGCGGCATCTCGTCGACGCCACCGGCGAAGCATAGGAGAGCACCCCCCGCGCGCAACCCGGAAGGTCAACTTTCAGAGCAAGCCATTGAAAATAAAGGATAGTATTTTTGCCTGCACGGCAAACAACATGCAGGTTGCAATCGCCGCCATCCGGCGACAACTCAAGGCAGGCTGATCATGATAGCTTGATGAAGTGGCTCCCCGGGCCGGATTCGAACCAGCGACCAACCGGTTAACAGCCGGTTGCTCTACCGCTGAGCTACCGGGGAACAGCAGACTCTTGCGAGAACGGGGCAGCCTATAGCAAACACCTTTCAGCTTTGCAAAGCCGCTTTTTGTTTTTTTGCACCATTTGCACACTCGCGCTCGAAATGTCGCAATTGCATGGCCATATTGGCCTGTCCGGGCGGCGCAAGATAGTCATTGGAACAGATTGAGAGGCAACGGGTTTCGGGTCTTGGGGTGTGATTATGCCCAGGGACAGGAGCTTCGGCACTTGGAGCGACATGATTCAGGAAGATCCCCTAAACGATTGCAGCGAACCGCCGCCGCGAAAGATCAGGCTTATGGGCAAGGAGTTCATGCTGCCCCGGTCGCGACGCGCGCGCATTTTCATAGGCGTGGGTCTGATCGCACTTGGCTGCTTCGGCTTTCTGCCCGTGCTGGGTTTCTGGATGATTCCCCTCGGCCTGCTCGTTCTTTCCTATGAGTTCGCTCGCGTGCGGCGGTGGCGTCGCCGCTCCGCCGTCTGGTGGGAACGACGCAAGCGGCGGTAGGGCCGCGGCATTGCTTCCTTTGCCCTGCCAGTTCGGGGATTCGCGGGCTGGTTCGGATACGCTCCCCCAAGGATATTTTTCAGAATGGCTCTGTTCGGCTTGACGACGAAAACACCCTAACCTAATGAGGCCGCTGGAACGCTTGGACAGCGTGAGGCCTCGTGGCGGAGTGGTTACGCAGAGGACTGCAAATCCTTGCACCCCGGTTCGATTCCGGGCGAGGCCTCCAAGTTCCATGGCGTCCTGCAAGCGGCAGGATTGCCCGCGTTCCTGTGGACTGTGAGCGCGCGATGCGCGCCAAAGCGGGGCAGCTTGCATATGAGCGCTGATTTCACCGAACGTCGGGTCAAGATGGTCGACGGGCAGCTTCGCACCACCGATGTGACGAGCACGCCGCTGCTGGATGCTTTCCTGTCTGTGCCGCGTGAGCTGTTCGTTGATGAATCGATGCGTGAACTGGCCTATATCGACGAGGATATTCGCATCGCCGACGGCGAATCCGGCGCGCGATTTCTTATGGAGCCGTCACCGCTCGCGCGGCTTCTGCAACTGGCGGAGATAGCCTCCGGCGACGCCGTGCTCGATATCGGCTGCGGCACCGGTTATTCGTCGGCGATTCTTTCGCAGCTGACTTCTTCGGTCACCGCATTGGAAAGCGATCCCGAACTGGCCGGCAGGGCGCGCGAGGCGCTTGCGGCGCTGGGTTGCGGCAATGTTTCTGTCATGGAAGGGGCGCTTCGCGATGGCTGGAAGGCCGGCGCTCCATATGACGTCATCGTGCTTCAGGGCAGCGCCGACGAAGTGCCGGAAGCGCTTTATGAGCAGCTTGCCGACGGTGGCCGTCTGGTCGCCGTCGAAGGCAGCGGCAACGCCGGCGTCGCCCGTGTTTTTCTGAAAGCCGACGGGTTGGTGACGGGACGTCGCGCGTTCAATGCGGCAATTCGGCCACTACCCGGATTTGAACGCAACAAAGTTTTCGAGTTCTGATCTGATTTAACTTGCAGCGGAGGTCCACTCATGTTGGCTTGCTGTGAGCGAATCCGGTTGCGGCCCATCAGAGGCATGCGTCGGCGGGGTATGTGAATACAGAGGCGCGATAGGTTGGCTCCGGACCTGAGTTGCGCCGCCATCGATTTGTAAAGTTGAGGGTCGACGTGCAGTCCTTTAGCAAGACCGTTTTTGCCGCCCTTTTGATCACCGCAGCGGCGTTTGCGCCGGTGACGGCTTCGGCCGAAACTATCACCGGAGCGTTGTCAAAAGCTTATCGCAACAACTCCCAGCTCAATTCTGCGCGTGCGGGCGTCCGCGTCACCGATGAGGATGTCGCCATCGCCAAGTCCGGCTATCGGCCGAGCGTGATGGGCTCGGCGAGCATCGATTACACGGAACGGCGGCGGCATGATATGTCGACGCGCCTGACAAGCGGCAGCTTCGGCGTGCAGGTCAATCAGACCTTGTTCGACGGTTTTCAGACGAAGAACAATGTTTCGGCCGCCGAAGCGCGGGTCCGGGCTTCGCAGGAAAGCCTGCGCAATACCGAAGAGAACATCCTGTTCAGCGCTGCTCAGGCGTACATGAATGTCATCCATGACCGCCAGGTTGCGGCTCTGACGAAGCAGAATCTCGAATTCCTCAATGAACAGACGCGCGCTGCCCGTTCGCGACTCGAAGTCGGCGAAGGAACCCGCACCGATGTGGCGCAGGCTGACGCCGCTCGCTCGGGCGCGGAAGCCCAGCTCAGCGCCGCCCGCGCCGACGCTCTGGCGAGCGCGGCTCAGTACAGGCAGTTGATCGGTGATGAGCCGGGCCAGCTCAAGGCGGCTTCCCCGCTTTCGAAACTTCTTCCCGCCAGTCTCGACACCGCTGTCGCGATCGCCGCCAAGGAGCACCCGGCAATCATCGCAACCAGCCATCTGGTGGATGCGGCCGCATATGGCGTGAAGTCTGCCGAAGGCGCGTTGCTGCCTTCGGTTACGGCTTCGGCTGGCGTGTCGCGCAACTACAGCGATACACGAGGCGGGCTGGCCGGCGCCAGCACCAGCGATGGCTATTCCAACTCGGCCAATATCGGGGCCACCCTGTCGATCCCGATCTATCAGGGCGGCCGCACCTCTGCGCAGGTGCGCAAATCGAAGGAGCAGCTGGGTCAGGCCCGTATCGAGGTCGATGTCAGCCGCGATCAGGTGCGTCAGGCCATCACAGCCGCCTGGACAGCCTATGCCGCCGCCCAGGAAGGGGTGGTTGCAAATCGCCAGTTGGTGAGCGCCGCGCAACTCGCGCTGAATGGCGTGATCGAGGAGCGTAATGTCGGTCAGCGGACGACGCTGGAGGTGCTGGACTCCCAGCGCGACGTGATCAACGCGAAGATCAATCTGGCCAGCGCGGAGCGCGACGTGGTGCTGGCGAGCTATGCCATCCTTCAGGCGATGGGACGCCTTTCGGTCGATCGCCTCGGCCTGCAGGTCGCCAAGTACCAGCCGGAAGAGCACTACAACGCCGTGAAGGACAAGTGGTATGGTCTGCGCACGCCAGATGGCCGCTAAAACCTGACTGTTGGATTTTGATCGAAGGAAAAGGCGCTTTGGCGCCTTTTTTTGTTGGCCGGCTGTCGTGAAGGGTCGCGGCGAAAAAGCTTCACCTCGCCGTAATCTGTTGAAATGGAGCCGAGTTCCAGTTTGGGGATTCTCGCACGGCCAATGGTCCGCTACGTTCATTGCAACATGATTCGGACGTGACCGTTACGATTCGGTTGCGTTCAGAGCTGACCAGCAGGCAAATCACGAGGGCGGCGGACGTGACGATGGCGACGGCAAGCAATGTTCAGCGCGAACCTTCGATGGAAGAGATCCTGGCGTCGATCCGCCGGATCATCGAGGACAGCGATTCCGGCCGCAAACCGACAGACCCATTCACCGGTGACGGTGCCGAAGCCTCAGAGGAGGCTGCGCCGGCTGTGGTTGATGTATTTCGCAGCGAGCTACGATCCGGAGCCGAGTCGGTTTCACTGACGCCCAACGCCGGAGCGCCTGAAGTTTCTCGATCTGCGGCCGAGGCAGGGTCCGCAGTGGAGGACAGCCGGACCGGCGACAAGGAGCCGGAAGGCAGCTCTCTCGCCAATTCGCAATCGGCGTTTACGAAGATCGATTTCACCCGGAACGAGTTTCCGCGGCCTTCGCTTGAAGCGATTCACAAGCCCGCCGAAGCGGCTGATGATTGGCATGTACCGGTCGATCAGCCTACCTTCGACAGCAGAGAAGGCACGGGAACAGATTTGCCTCCGCCGGCTGGCCGGCTGGCCGATGCGCCGATCGATTCGGAGCCTGCCGACGGGCAGAAGCCGGCGATAGAATCTGCTGTTTCGGGAACGGTCGCGGCCAAACCCGTGCTGACGCCTGAAACTTCCGAGGCTGCCGCCGCGAGGCCGGTGCTGGTTTCGGAAAAAACCAGCCGGCAGGTTGCGGCGGCGTTCGAAGAACTTTCCGAGGCCTTTGCGGCGCGCAGCAAGAGGTCGCTCGATGAAATGGCCGAAGAGATGCTGCGGCCCATGCTGCAGGAATGGCTCGACAACA
Source organism: Aquamicrobium ahrensii (assembly GCF_040545755.1). NCBI lineage: Bacteria > Pseudomonadati > Pseudomonadota > Alphaproteobacteria > Hyphomicrobiales > Phyllobacteriaceae > Aquamicrobium > Aquamicrobium ahrensii. Next base: position 17,516 of record NZ_JBEPMN010000004.1, on the reverse strand, counting down.
ATCTGCCGACCCTTGTCGAGAAGCTTGTGCGTGAGGAGATAGAGCGGGTAGCTCGCGGGACGTAAGCTGCAGCGGGAACGAGGGACGGCGAAGCGCCTGGACTTTTCAAGCTTTTCCAAAGGCTTGCATGCGGCGCTTGAATCAGAATGCCAGACCTCTGAATCAGTTTTGTAACTCTGGCCTCACCCGTCTATGCGCCGCATCAGCGCCATCGCGCCATGCGGCGCTCGCATCTTTCCTTCGGTAATGAAATAGATGAACACATCACGCGGCTGGGCAGGAGCCGGGTTCACCGGGCCGGCGGTCGGAAGGTCGGCGGGTGTCTTGCCGCCCGCCCAGATCCGGGCTCTTTCGGCCCACTCGTCCAGCGCTCGCGGGGTGTAGCAGTCGGGGTTGTCGTCACTGCCCGTTTGCAGGCGGGCGTAGACGAAGTCGCCGGTCAGGTCTGCGATGGCCGGATATCTGGCATGGTCGGCATAGACAATGGCTGCCCCGTAATTTCGGGCAAGCGCCACAAAATCGGGCGTGACAAAGCTGTCGTGCCGCACTTCCAGCGCATGATGCAGCTTCACGCCATCCTGACTACCCGGCAGCAGTTTGAGAAAGGCCTCGAAATCCTCCGGATCGAACTTTTTCGTTGGTGCAAATTGCCATAGAATGGGCCCGAGCTTTTCGCCCAAAGCCGCAATTCCCGAGCCGAGAAATCGCATCATCGACTCGCCAGCCTCTCCCAGTACGCGGCGGTTGGTCACGAAACGGTTGCCTTTGAGCGAATAGATAAAGCAATCTGGCGCTTCCTTCGCCCATTTGACGAAGGTTGGCTCCTTGAACGAGGAGTAATAGGTGCCGTTGACCTCAATCGTCGGCACCTGTCGCGTCGCATATCCGAGTTGCCTGGTCTTCGGTAGCTTCTCGGGGTAAAAAGACGTGTTCCAAGGCTCGAAGGTCCAGCCGCCCATGCCGGCGCGGATCGTTCCTGATTTGGCCATTCTTCACTCCCAGGGGTGCCGATCGTTGAGGAGTATTTCATCACGAGGGAAGCGGTGCAAACCGTCCCGCGTTGTCTGCTGACAGTTCCGCTCTGGCGACAGGTGCGTTGCATAGATGATGTCACGCCAAGAATAACGCAGCCGCCGCACACCGCCTCCCGATAGGCTGGCCACCTTCGGCTCCGCATTCATCGGTGGGCGCGTGGGCGATTGAGCGCAACCGCCCCGTCTGTCTTATCGCTGCGGCCACAGTCGCAGGGTCTCACGTACAGATTCTTCAGAGCTTTTTTGTTCTTCCGCGAACGCGCAACGCCCTAAATCTCTGTTTTGACGCAAATCCGGACGCGAAAATCGCTTCGCCTGCCGCTTCACCTCTATTCCGCCGCTACCTGCTTGCCGCCTGGCCGGCGCTCCAGCAGTTCCTTCAGGAAGTGGCCCGTATAGCTGCGCGGCTCGGCCACGATGTCCTCCGGGGTGCCGATTGCAACCAGCTCACCGCCACCGTCACCACCTTCGGGCCCAAGGTCGAGCACCCAATCGGCCGTCTTGATGACTTCCAGATTGTGCTCGATCACCACCACCGTATTGCCCTGCTCGACCAGTTCCTGAAGAACCTCAAGCAGCTTGGCCACGTCGTGGAAGTGCAGGCCGGTGGTCGGCTCGTCGAGAATATAGAGCGTCTTGCCGGTCGCCTTGCGTGACAGTTCCTTGGCGAGCTTGATGCGCTGGGCCTCGCCGCCCGACAGGGTGGTAGCCTGCTGGCCGATGTGAATGTAGCCGAGGCCGACATCCTTCAACGTCTGCAACTTGTCGCGCACCGCAGGCACTGCGGCGAAGAATTCGACGCCTTCCTCCACAGTCATGTCGAGCACATCGGCGATGGACTTGCTCTTGAAGGTCACGTCCAGCGTTTCGCGATTGTAGCGCTTGCCGTGGCAGACGTCGCAGGTGACATAGACGTCCGGCAGGAAATGCATCTCGATCTTGATGACGCCGTCGCCCTGACAGGCCTCGCAGCGCCCGCCCTTGACGTTGAAGGAGAAGCGGCCCGGCTGATAACCGCGCGCCTTGGCTTCCGGCAGGCCGGCGAACCAGTCGCGGATCGGCGTGAAGGCTCCCGTATAGGTGGCCGGATTGGAACGCGGCGTGCGGCCGATCGGCGATTGGTCGATGTCGATGACCTTATCGAGGAATTCCAGCCCTTCGACGCGGTCATGCTCGGCCGGATGCTCGCGCGATCCCATGATGCGCCGCGAGGCGGCCTTGAATAGGGTTTCGATCAGGAAGGTGGACTTGCCGCCGCCTGAAACGCCGGTGATGGCGGTGAAGGTGCCGAGCGGGATTTCCGCCGTCACGTTCTTGAGGTTGTTGCCGCGCGCGCCCACCACCTTGATGCGCTTGCCCTTCTTGCCGGCGCGGCGCTGGGAGGGCGTTGCGATTTCCAGTTCGCCCGACAGGTACCTGCCGGTGATGGAGTTCGGATTAGCCATGATCTCGCGCGGCGTGCCCTGCGCGATGATCCGGCCTCCATGTACGCCCGCGGCAGGGCCGATATCGACCACATAGTCGGCATGGAGGATGGCGTCCTCGTCATGCTCGACGACAATGACCGTATTGCCGAGGTCGCGCAGATGCTTGAGCGTGTCGAGCAGGCGGGCGTTGTCGCGCTGGTGCAGGCCGATCGAAGGCTCGTCAAGCACATAAAGCACGCCGGTAAGCCCCGAGCCGATCTGGGAGGCAAGACGGATGCGCTGGCTTTCGCCGCCCGACAGCGTGCCGGAATTGCGCGACAGCGTCAGGTAATCGAGGCCGACATCGTTCAAAAAACGCAGCCGCTCACGGATTTCCTTGAGGATGCGCAGCGCGATCTCGTTCTGCTTTTCATTGAGCCGGTCCGGAAGATCAGTGAACCAGCGGTCGGCCTTTCGGATAGAGAGCTGGGTGACTTCGCCAATATGCTTGCCGGCGATCTTCACCGCCAAAGCCTCCGGCTTCAGGCGATATCCGCCACAGGCCGGGCAGGGCGTGGCCGACATGAAGCGCTCGATCTCCTCGCGCATCCAGGCCGATTCCGTCTCCTTCCAGCGCCGTTCGAGATTCGGGACCACGCCTTCGAAGGTCTTGGTCGTCTGGTAGGAACGCAGGCCGTCGTCGTAGTTGAACGTCACCTCGCGCTTGCCGGTGCCGTGCAATATGGCGTCCCGGGCTTCCTCGGGCAGATCCCTGAACTTGTCGCCGAGCTTGAAACCATAGGTCTTGCCGAGCGCGTCCAGCGTCTGCGCGTAATAGGGCGAAGTGGATTTCGCCCACGGAGCGACCGCGCCGTCGCGCAGCGACAGGTTTTCATCCGGGATCACGAGGTTGGGATCGATGGCCCGCTGATTGCCCAGGCCGTCGCAGGTCGGACAGGCGCCGAACGGATTGTTGAAGGAGAACAGCCGCGGCTCGATTTCCGGAATGGTGAAGCCGGAAACCGGGCATGCGAATTTTTCGGAGAACAGGATACGCTCATGCGTGTCGTTGAGCGACTTGTTGGCGGACCCGCCCCCGGCGGTTTCCTCCGGCGGCAGCGGCTTGTCGGCGAACTCGGCGACCGCGAGCCCATCGGCCAGCCGAAGGGCCGTCTCGATGGAGTCCGCGAGGCGGGTGGCAAGGTCGGGCCGCACCACGATGCGGTCCACCACCACGTCGATGTCGTGCTTGTATTTCTTGTCCAGAGCCGGCGCGTCCGCGATCTCATAGAAGGCGCCATCGACCTTGACGCGCTGGAAACCCTTTTTCTGGAGCTCCAGAAGTTCCTTGCGGTACTCGCCCTTGCGGCCGCGCACGATCGGGGCAAGTAGGTAAAGCCGTGTGCCTTCCTCAAGCGCCAGAACGCGATCGACCATCTGCGAGACGGTCTGGCTTTCGATGGGCAGGCCGGTCGCCGGGGAATAGGGCACGCCCACGCGCGCGAACAACAGGCGCATGTAGTCGTAAATCTCGGTGACGGTGCCAACCGTCGAGCGCGGGTTCTTCGAAGTGGTTTTCTGTTCAATCGAAATGGCGGGCGACAGCCCGTCGATCTGGTCGACGTCCGGCTTCTGCATCATCTCCAGGAATTGCCGCGCATAAGCCGACAGGCTTTCCACATAGCGGCGCTGGCCTTCGGCATAGATGGTGTCGAAGGCCAGAGATGACTTGCCCGAACCGGAGAGACCGGTCATCACCACAAGGGAATCCCGGGGCAGGTCGAGGTCCACATTCTTGAGATTGTGTTCGCGCGCGCCGCGAATGGAGATAAACTTATGGTCGGCCATGGCCGTTCCGCCGCCTTGGTATGAAATGTTTCGGGATGGCGGGGTTTCCCGGCCATCCGCCAATATAGGTCGTCCCGGCGCGGTTTCGAGAGAAGCCGCGACTTTCCATCGTGGGTTTAAGCGTCTTTCTGCAAGGCAGGCAAGCAAAAAGAACAAAAACCGAACATGCTCCTGACAAATCCGGTCCGGGCCTGTTACAAAGATCACATTTTGCTCAAGTCGGCCGTGGCCTGTTGACGTGACGGGATGAACACGCCAGATTTTGAAGGTACGGAAGCCGATCGCCTCAAGAGGCTGATCTCTGCGAGGCGCATGGCATCTGCGAGACGCCGCGTGATGGATGATGCGCCTGCGGATGAAGTGCTTTCGGACCGACGGCGAAACGGACAGAAGGAGAGAGGTATGACCCCACCGGACAGTCCCGAAGGGCTCCGCGCCTGAACGGAGCCGCGATCGGCCGATAGCCAGCCGGAATTTCCGCGCAGGAAAACCGGACCGGTCGTTTCCCCTAAAATCAGAAACTTTTGTCGGATCGTCGGCTGAATGCCGCGTGGCATCCGAAATCCAAAGCCGGTAAAATGCTCCCGGCATCATGGGTAGAACCCATCAAAAGCCCCGACCGCTCGAAATGGCAGCGGCGGGGCTCACTCTTTGGGAAACCGGTAAGGACGCGCGGCCCTAACGTTTCGAAGGTCGCAGCGTGCCGACGCCGATGTCGTAGGTGAGCTTGCCTGAAACCTTCACATCGAAATTCCCGACTCTGAAATGGCCGAATTGGCCGGTCGGCTTATCGTCGTCAGGCTCTGGCGGAAGAGGAGTCACGATGCTGTAAGCGCCATTCACACCTGGCAAATCGCCTGGTGATGGAGTTGTCTGGCCGGCGGTTCCGGATTTGCCTCCGGCAACCGCAGACCCGCTCGAAAGCGCGACAAGCAGAACTCCGCAGGTGGCTATGCGTGAAAGCTTCATGTTGTATCTATAGGTGTGTCGCCCGCCTGACGCCAGCTCTCATGAAATGCAAGCAGGGTTGACACCGCTATGTTTCGCTTGACTTTGGGCTGGGAAGCAAGAACATAAAGGGAACAAAAACCTTTTGGGGAAACAGGTGCAGCGTGCGGGCCAAACGGCGCGACAGACTGTAAGATATGGCAGACTTCCAATTTAGGACGAGCGTGGAGACAGCGTAATGGCGGGCAGCGTCAACAAGGTCATTCTGGTCGGCAATCTGGGCGCGGACCCTGAAATCAGGCGGCTGAACTCCGGCGATCCGGTTGTGAACCTGCGCATCGCCACGTCTGAAACATGGCGCGACAAGATGTCGGGCGAACGCAAGGAAAAGACCGAGTGGCATAGCGTCGTGATCTTCAACGACAATCTCGCCAAGGTCGCCGAGCAGTACCTGAAGAAGGGGATGAAGGTCTATATCGAAGGCCAGCTCCAGACACGCAAGTGGCAGGACCAGAACGGCCAGGACCGCTACACCACCGAGATCGTGCTGCAGAAATTCCGCGGTGAGTTGCAGATGCTCGATGCGCGTGGGCAGGGTCAGGGCGAAGGCGGCGGGCAGGTTGGTTATGATCGCGGCGGCTATTCCGGCGGCGGTGGTGGCGGCCGCGGCTCCGACTTCGGCCAGTCTGGCCCCGGCGATGTCGGTGGTTCGCGCGGGGGCGGGGGAATGGGTGGCGGCCGCGACCTCGACGACGAAATCCCATTCTGATCGATCATCGGCCGGAAGTACGGACATGGCGGGTGAGTGCGCCGCCCTTAATGAATTATGGTTTAACATGCGTCGCCTTACGGCAGAGTGGGCGGCGCATGTTCCATATCTATCTATTGTTGTGTGTTTTCAGTCGCTTCGCGTATTTTTGTGAATCTGTTTCCAGGCGCTTTCCTCGCCTCGCTGGAGAAGCTTTCGCTCGGCCACCGTTGCCTGTGACCGGATGAACGCCGGCTTTTGACATCGGCGGGCTTTCACGGTCATGCCTGTCGTTTTCGGGATGCATACTTCAAAATTCAAATTGATTTTGAAGGTCGGTTTTCAATGCGGTTTCCGGGAATCTTGCTCGGATAGGAAAGTTTTTCGCCCCTCGTATTGCCGTCATTGGCGAGCCTTTCCTTTTTCAGACGTTTGGAAAAGCTTCGGAAAGCGCAGAAAATCTCGCTGGATGAGCGGGTTGGGCATGGTTAGACCAAAGACGACTTGATTTAATGGTCGGTTTGGATTGGGATGAGGGGATTGCAAGAACAACACCGGACGTTCCTGTGGGCCGCCGGAAAAGCCACGAGGTGGTGCAGCGCCATTCACAGCCTTGGGAGGGGCTGCTGTGATGACGGATATCCTCATAGTTGAAGATGAACAGGCGATACTGGAATCGCTCGAGTTCATCCTCACCCGCTGCGGCTGGTCCGTCGGCGTGGCGCGCGACGGCGAGGCGGCGCTTCAGGCCGTCATGCGGTTCCGCCCGCGCCTGGTTTTGCTGGACATCATGCTGCCGAAGCGCGGCGGCCTCGACGTGCTGAAGGTGCTGCGTTCCAACCCCGCGTTTGCATCGACCTCCGTCGTCATCCTCACCGCGCGCGGTCAGCAATATGACCGGCAGGCCGCGTTGGATATGAAGGCTGATGATTTCATCACCAAGCCTTACGCAAACGGTGATGTGGTGAATGCGGTTCGCCGCATTCTTGAAGGCCAGGCCTGTTCCGCCCATGCCTAGCGCGCCCGGAGCCGGGAAGGAGGAGCGGGCGGAGCGTGAGGATATAGCGCTGCTCGCGCCTTTTTTCGGTGGCGTTTTGTTGATGCCGCCGCTTCTCAATCTGTTTGGAGGTCTGCTCAGCCCTCTCGGCGTGCCTGTCGAGATCCTGTACCTGTTCGGCGTGTGGGTTCTGGTGATTGTCGGCGCGGTGTTGTTGTCGCGCCGGCGGCAATTCCATGTCGTCACGCCCGAGCCGACGACGCAAACCCGGACTCCATTGCCGACAGATCCTGCCGGTGATTCATGATATTGTCGCCGGATTTCGTCATCCTGACCGCGGTGGGCTATGTCGGCCTGCTGTTCGTGCTCGCCTATTTTTCGGATGCGCGCGCCAAAAGCGGCAACGCCGGTTTCCTCAGTTCCCCCGCCATCTATACGCTGTCGATCTCGGTCTATTGCACGAGCTGGACCTTTTATGGCGCCGTCGGCACCGCTGCCCGCAGCGGCCTTGAGTTTATGGCGATCTATATGGGCCCGACGCTGGTGTTCGTCGGCTGGTGGTTCCTCCTGCGCAAGCTGATCCGCATTGCCCACAGCCAGCACATCACCTCCATTGCAGACTTCCTGTCGTCCCGCTTCGGCAAGTCGAGCCGTCTGGCTGTGCTGGTCACGCTGATCGCGGTGGTGAGCATAACCCCCTACATCGCGCTGCAACTCAAGGCGATCACGACATCCATCCAGACAGTATCCGTGGCCAAGGGGACAGGTGCGGATCACCTGGCGACGCTGGATGAGGTCACGCTCGCCCTGGGTGTGGCGATCGGCATGGCCGTATTCACCATCCTGTTCGGAACGCGCAATGTCGATGCGCGCGAACAGCACCCCGGGGTCGTGGCGGCAATCGCCTTCGAGGCGGTGGTGAAGCTGCTGGCGTTGATAGCTGTCGGCGTTTTCGTGGTCTTTGGCGTCAGCGACGGCTTTGCAGACATCTATGCGCGCGCGGTGGAGGCGGGTGTCCGCGTCCATGAGGCTGAGCCCTTCGGCAGCCGATGGATCGCGGTGCTGTTTCTTTCGGCCTGCGCCGTGATCTGTCTGCCGCGCCAGTTCCAGATCACCGTGGTCGAGAACTCCAACGAGGATCATCTGCGTACGGCGAGCTGGGCTTTCCCCTGTTACATGATGGCCATGAGCCTGTTCATCCTGCCAATCGCGCTCTATGGACAAACGAACATGCCGCCGGGTTCCAACCCGGATATGTTCGTGCTGACTCTGCCTATGATGACAGGGCATGATGCGCTGGCGCTTTTCGCCTTTATTGGAGGCTTTTCCAGCGCCACCTCGATGATCATCGTTGCCTCGATCGCCCTGTCGATCATGGTTTCGAACCATATCGTCGTGCCGCTGGCCCTGCGCAGCGCGCCACGTGGCGACGAGGCGGGCGAGCAGCGCGATATCGCGAGACTGTTGTTGCGCAGCCGCCGAATTTCCATCGCGCTGATGCTTTTGCTCGGCTTCCTTTATTTCTGGTTGACCCAAGGTTCGGATGCGCTGGCGCCGATCGGCCTGATCTCCTTTGGCGGCGTGGCCCAGTTCCTGCCGGCGATGCTGGCGGCGATCTTCTGGCGCACCGCCACGATGAAGGGGGCGCTTGCGGCGATTTCCGCCGGCTTCTTCGTCTGGGCCTGGACGCTTTTCCTGCCGTCCTTCGATACGTTCAGCCCGGTCGTCGCCGATGTGGTGGCGAACGGCCCGTGGGGGGTTCGGGCGTTGCGGCCCGAGGCGCTGTTCGGCATGGAGGGCATGGACCCGCTGGTGCATTCCGTGTTCTGGAGCATGCTTGTCAATGTTTCAGTGCTGCTGGGCGTCTCGTCGGCGACCAGCCAGAATGCGCTTGAGCGCATACAGGCGGCGCTGTTTGTGGATGTGTTCCGCCGCGGGGCTTCCTTGCAGCCGCGCATCCTGCGCGGTTCGGCCACCACCAGCGAACTGTTCTTCGTGGCGGAGAGGGTGCTGGGCTGGAGCCGCGCGCGCTCTTTGTTCGATACGGCCGGCGTGCCGCATCGGCAGACGGCGCAGCAGCAGGGCGTGTCGGCTGATTTCATTGCCCGGCTGGAACGCGAACTGGCGGGCTCCATCGGCTCGGCTTCGGCCCATATCCTGCTCACCAAGGCCATTGCCGGCGATGCCATCTCGCTGGAAGAGATGATGCAGATTGCCGACGAGACCCAGCAGGCGATTGAATACTCGCATGCGCTGGAGCTGAAATCGCAGGAGCTGCACTTCACAGCCCAGCAATTGAAGGAGGCCAACGCGCTGCTGAAGGAACTGCACCAGCAGAAAGACGAGTTCCTGTCGCAGGTCAGTCACGAGGTGCGCACACCCATGACCTCGATCCGCTCCTTCGCGGAAATCCTCATGGAGCCTGACGGGCTGACGCTGGAGCAGAGAAGGCGCTTCATCAACACGATTCACAATGAAAGCGTGCGTCTGACCAAGCTGCTCGACGAGATTCTCGATTTGAGCGCGCTCGAACAGGGTGAGCGCGACTGGGAAAATGTCCCGGTCGACGCCGAGGATGTGCTCGATCAGGCCATCGCCGTATGTGAGGCGCTGGCCAGAAAGCGGCTGGTCGCCATCGAAAGCGGCCCGCGTTCCGGAACCTGCATCGTGCTGGCCGACACCGGCAGGTTAAGCCAGGTGTTCATCAACATCATCGCCAATGCGATCTCGCATAACGACGCCAGGGAACCCGTGGTCCATATCTCGTCCGGGCTGACGCCGGAGGGGTATGTCGTGGATATTTCGGACAACGGCTCAGGCGTGCCGCCACTCTTCCAGAACAAGATATTCGACAAGTTCGTTCGGGCCGAACCGGACGGCACGCCGGATTCTCAAGGACTTGGCCTTGGGCTCAATATCAGCCACAAGATCGTCGGCAAGCTGAACGGTCGACTGGAACTCACCGAGGGCGCATTGCCCGGAGCCTGCTTCCGCATAGTCCTGCCGGTCTGGCAGGGGGCGGAGCGTGAAAGCGTGGCGGAAGACGCCTGACGCAGGTCACCCGATAGGTGCCGGATGCAAGGTCGTCGCGCTTTTGCGCCCGGAAATACATCTAAAACAATGGGATAGAGCGGTTCTCAATGAAGCCCAGGACCGCTGTTAAAGCGTGTCGCGATCCTTCAGATTCGCTCTTTACGCTTTAAGTTCTCGTTTTTACGCATGACGTTGCCCCGAAACCGGTTCCTACTTTCGGGCGACATGCTCCTAGACTGGGATCTCCTGCCGGTGGCCGCAACGAAGACGGGGGCAGGGCAGGCAGGATGGCCCGACCTCGACCGGCGCACCGCCGAGGTCCAGCCCGTCGCCGTAGACCGTGCGGTCGGCATGCACGATGTCGCAGGCGAGCATGATCGAGAACATCAGCGGCTTCTGCCCAAATCGCGGTGTCTGCTTGGACACGGTTTTCGCCAGCAGAAGAAACCGGCCGCCGCCGGGAAACACCGACACCTGCCGGACAACGCCGCTGGTCGAGAAGGCGTCGTAGATGGGCCACAACGGGCAGCCATGGCCGAAACCGGGAATTGTGAGGCCGGGCAGGGGGAAGCGTTTGGTCAGTCGCCCAGACCGGTCGGCGCGCAGAAAACCGAATGGCACACCCTCACGCCCTTTTCGGCGTAGCGTCACCAGCCGGTGCGCAGCCTGCTCGAAGCTGACCCCGGCAAGGGTGCCGAGCAACTCAACATCGTAACGATGGGCTTCGGCCCTGCCGAGAAAGTCGTCATAGGGCATCATCATGGCCCCGGCGACATAGGAGGAAAGCGCCCGCAACGCGAGTTCGCGCGCTTCTTCGGTCGACAGGTCAAGCCTGTCGGCGGTTGCTGAAAGCCCGTCAGCCGCCGCATGCGCGGCGTATGTGCGCAGCATTTGAAAGATGCGCGCATGGCGGGGCAGGGCGTCCGAAAACGTCGGGCGCGGCTCGCCTGCCGACGCCGCATCGCCGGTAATGTCGAACCGTTTGTGAAGGGCCTCGACAAGCCTCGCCTCATCCAGTTCGCTTGCTTTGCTCACCTCATGTCGCAGCGTATCGGCGATATCTTCAAGGTCCGGAAAATGGTTGTTGTTGGCGATCAATGCCTCATCGACCTCGCCAAGCGGTGAGACCGGCCGCTGGCGCGCGGCAGTCTGGTCGAAATAGGCGACAAGGCCCTGCGTCGCGGGGACCAGTTCGCGCGCTTCAGTGTTTATATTGGCGATGAAGCGACCGCGCTCGTCGTCGGTGAGGTCGGGAATGTCGGCCAGGATCTCCGCGCCGGACTTGATGCCGGCGATGCGGTTGAGGATCTCGTGCAGGAGCTGGGAAAGCAGCGGATCGGATTTGAGCCGGTGCTGGAGCACCTCGATCTCCATCGAGGCGTCGGCATAGGCGCGATGCAGTCGCGCCAGTGCGGTTCCCGCTTCGGGGAAGCGCGCGACGAGATCACGGATCGCCTGTTGTTCGATGTCGATACCGCTCATCAGCGGATCGGCCATCAGGTCGCCGATGGCGGCGATGGTTCGCGCCTCGCTTTCGCCCGACAGATGTTCCAGATCGATGCCCAGCCGTTCGCCGATGCGCAAGAGAAGCTTGCCGCCTATGCTGCGCTTGTTGTTCTCGATGAGATTGAGATAGCTGGCCGAAATTCCCAGGGAGCGCGCCAGCGCCACCTGTGACAGCCCGGCTGCAAGGCGCTTGCGCCTTATGCGCACCCCGATGGGCGTTCTGGATTTCCCCATTTTGTAAATTCTTTACTAAAGTGAATTTACCAATCTTCATTTTGTGACAAAAAATTCATTTAATGTCAAATACTTATTGAGAATATAACATTCTGTGACAGTCTCTTGGCGCGAACCGAAGACTCGGACGCGTGGAGGAGATGAAATGGCTATTTTTAAACCCAACAGGCGCAGCCTGCTCAAGGGCGCTGGCGCCGGTATCGCCGCGCTCAGCACGCCCTACATTTTCACGAAGGGGGCATGGGCCCAGAATTTCTGCAACGATCCGACCAGCGGCAAGATCGTTCTCGGCTTCAACGTGCCCCAGACGGGCTCCTATGCGGAAGAAGGATTGGAGCAGCTCAAGGGTTATGAGCTTGCTGTCAAGCATATCAACGGCGAGGGCGATGGCGGTCTGTTGAAGACCCTTAATCCTGTGGCGCTGAAGGGTAACGGCGTGCTCGGGCGTAAGGTCGAGTATGTGACCGGCGACACGCAGACCAACACCGACGCCGCCCGTGACGGCGCGCGCCGCATGATCGAGCGCGACAAGGCCATCATGGTCACCGGGTCGGTCACTTCCGGTGAAGCCATCGCTCAGCAGAGCCTGTGTCAGGAGATGGGCGTCATCTACATGTCCGGTCTGACCCATTCCAACGACACCACCGGCAAGGACAAGCGCCGCTACGGTTTCCGGCATTTCTTCAACGCCTACCAGTCGGGCGTGGCGATCGCGCCGTTCCTGGCCAAGGAATACGGCACCGACCGCCGCGCCTATCACCTGACGGCCGACTACACCTGGGGCTGGACGCAGGAAGAATCGATCAAGAACGCCACCGAGGCGCTCGGCTGGGAAACAGTCGCCACGGTGCGCACCCCGCTCGGCCTCGGCGATTACTCGCAATACCTGACGCCGGTGCTCAACTCGGGCGCTGACGTGCTCATCCTCAATCACTACGGTCACGACATGGTCAACTCGCTGCCGCAGGCGGTGCAGTTCGGTTTGCGTGAGCGTCAGGCCAACGGCAAGAACTTCGAGATCGTCGTGCCGATGTTCTCCGAACTCATGGCCGTCGGCGCGGGCGAAGCGGTGAAGGGCATCATCGGCACTTCCAACTGGCAATGGTCTCTGGATGACGAGGGCACCAAGGCTTTCACCAAATCCTATGGCGAAGCCTATGGCGAGCCTCCGTCGCAGTCGGCTCATACCGGCTACGTCCAGACGATCCTTTATGCCGATGCTGTGGAGCGGGCAGGAACCTTCTATCCGCCGGAAGTCATCAAGGCGCTGGAGGGCTTCGAGTTTGACGGCATGGGTAACGGCCATACCGTTTATCGCGACAGCGACCACCAGTGCTTCAAGGAGGTTCTGGTCGTGCGCGGTAACGAGAATCCGTCGAGCCGCTTCGATGTGCTCAATGTGATCGGCAAGACGACGCGCGAGGATGTCACCTACGACGCTTCGATCTTCGGCGGAGAACTTGGGCCTTACGAACCCAACGAGTGCTGACGAAAACAGATGCCGCCACCCCGCCTGCCTGAACCGGGCGGGGTGGAGGTCATCTTTCTGTCCGCTCCTTGACGTTCGCAACGTGCTGCGTCTCGCATCGAAGGATTATCCAGATGAACGTGTTCTTGGCCCAGTTGCTAAACGGGCTGGACAAGGGTGGCGCTTATGCGCTGATCGCCCTCGGCCTTACGCTGGTTTTCGGCACACTCGGCGTGGTGAATTTTGCCCATGGCGCGCTTTTCATGCTCGGCTGTTTCTGCGCCGTCACATTCCGGTATCTCATCACCCTTGAAACAGTAACCGTGGACCCCGAGAAGCTGTCGCCATGGGGAGCGCCTGTCGAGGTGCGCACACCGCTGGTTCAGAACTGGTTCGGGGATTTTGGCGCGGTTCTGGTCGATTATTCGGTTCCGATTTCGATCCTGCTCGCCATTCCGGTCATGCTGATCATCGGTATCGCCATCGAGCGGGGCCTCATCAAGCATTTCTACAAGCGCAGCCATGCCGAGCAGATTCTCGTCACCTTCGGTCTGGCGATCGTGTTGCAGGAAATCGTCAAGAGCTTCTTCGGCGCCAATCCGGTGCCGCAGCCGATTCCCACCGATCTGCGCGGCGCGGCCGATATCGGCATGTGGTTCGGCATGGCTCCGCACGTGCTCACCTATCCATGGTGGCGGCTGATTTATCTGCTGTTTTCCGGCCTGGTCATCGGCGGCGTCTTCGCCTTCCTGCAATTCACCACCTTCGGCATGGTGGTTCGCGCCGGCATGGCCGACCGCGAGACGGTCGGGTTGATGGGCATCGACATCGACAGGCGCTTCACCATCGTGTTTGGCCTGGCGGCGGTGGTGGCGGGCGTGGCAGGCGTCATGTACACGCCGCTGCTCGCGCCCAACTATCACCTTGGCATGGATTTTCTCGTTCTGAGCTTCGTGGTCGTGGTCGTCGGCGGCATGGGCTCGTTGCCCGGCGCCGTGGCGGCCGGCTTCCTGCTCGGCATATTGCAGTCCTTCGCATCGATGACCGAGGTGAAATCCCTCATTCCCGGCATCGATCAGGTCATCATCTACCTCGTCGCAGTCATCATCCTGCTCGTGCGTCCGCGCGGCCTGATGGGACGGCGCGGAATCATGGAGAGCTGATCCGCCATGTTCTCGCTTTCTCGCAAGGACCTCGCCACGCTCGCAGTCTTCGCTGCCGTGGTGCTCACCATGCCGCTCTGGCTGGCGCCGCTGGGCGCCGCCTACCCCGGCCTTATGCAGAAGTTCGCGATCTACGCGATCTTCGCCATCGGCTTCAATATTCTGTTCGGTCTGACCGGCTATCTGTCCTTCGGCCACGCCGCCTTTATCGGCGTCGGCTCCTACACGACGGTGTGGTCGTTCAAGCTTCTGTCTATGGATATCGTGCCGGCGATGATCTTCGCGGTCATCGTCAGCGGTCTGTTTGCGCTGGTGATTGGCTATTTCAGCCTGCGGCGCACGGGTATCTATTTCTCGATCCTGACGCTGGCCTTCGCCCAGATGAGCTACAGCCTCGCCTATTCGGTGCTGACGCCCATCACGAATGGCGAGACCGGCTTGCTGCTGGCGCGCGACGATCCGCGCTATCTTGATGCGATGTTCGGCGCGCAGGCGAATATCGCCGGTCTGCCGCAACCGACATTCCTGGGCATGTCGGTGACAGGCTACACCGGCTTCTACCTCAGCGCCCTGGTCCTGATCCTGACATTTTTCATGTCGCAGAAAATCTTCGCCTCGCCTTTCGGCATGGCGCTGCGCGGCATCAAGTCCAACCAGACGCGGATGAACTACACCGGCTTCAATACCCGGCCCTATATGCTGGCGGCTTTCGTCATCTCCGGCATGATCGCCGGTCTGGCGGGCGCGCTCCTGTCGATCACCGACCCGCTGGCGGGCGCGGAACGCATGAAGTGGACGGAATCCGGCAATGTCGTGCTGATGACCATTCTGGGCGGCGTCGGAACCCTGGTTGGTCCGGTGATCGGCGCCTGGCTGATCAAATATTTCGAGAACATCTTCTCGGCGATCAACACCAACATGCTGAACAACTTCTTCTCCTTCCTGCCGGACGGTTTGCAGAACGTCGTCGTGACGGTGCTGTCGAAATTCGTGGGCGAGGGCTGGCACCTGACGCTCGGGCTCATGTTCGTGCTGATCGTGGTGTTCCTGCCCGGTGGTCTGGTCGAGGGGTTCCACCGCCTAATGGCGCGCTTCAAACGGCGAAAGGAGACGCCTGAGGGCGTCGCCTCGGTCCAGCCGGCGGAATAGGAGGACAGACATGAGCGAAACACCGCCCAACATCATCCTGCATGCGGCCGATGTTCACAAGAATTTCGGCGGCCTGCGCGCCCTGTCCGATATCGATCTGCAGATCGAGGAAGGCAAGACCCACGCCATCATCGGCCCCAACGGGGCCGGAAAGTCGACGCTGCTCAATGTCATCATCGGCCGCATACCGCCCACCAGCGGCGCGGTGGTGTTCGACGGCACCGTGTTGACCGGAAAGGCGCCCTACGAGATCAATCAGCTCGGTATCTCGCGTGTTTTCCAGACGCCGGAGATCTTTCCGGACCTGCCGGTGCTGCAAAATGTTATGGCTCCGGCCTTCGCCCGGCGTGACGGGGCGTTTCGCGTCAACATGCTGCGCAGCGTCGAATCCGAGGCGGAGATCCGGGAGGAGGCCGAGGACATGCTCAACGACATCGGCCTGCACGGAAGGCGCGGGGATCATGCCGGGTCCCTGTCGCGCGGCGACAAGCGGCGGCTGGAACTTGCCATGTGCCTGATCCAGCGCCCGCGTCTTCTGCTGCTCGACGAGCCGACGGCCGGCATGAGCCGCCACGACACCAACACGACGATCGAACTGCTGCGCAAGATCAAGTCCAGCGGCATGACCAAGGTCATCATCGAGCACGACATGCATGTCGTCTTCTCGCTGGCGGATCGCATTTCGGTTCTGGCGCAGGGGCGCATCATCGCATCGGGCCTTCCGCAGGAAATCAAGGAAGATCCACGGGTGCAGGAAGCCTATCTCGGCGGGAGCGTACAATGAGCGTCGTTACGATGAAACGCGAAGCGATTTCCGCTGCAACGGAAGCCGATCCGTCGAAGGCCTTCTTCGCCGTGCGCGATATCCATGCCTATTATGGCGAGAGCTATATCGTCCAGGGCGTGACGCTTGATGTGAAGAAGGGCGAGATTCTCGCGCTCCTCGGACGCAACGGCGCCGGCAAGACATCTACCCTGCGCGCCATCGCCCGCATGGACGATCCGGCTCTGCGCTCGGGCGAAATCTGGCTGGAGGGGCAGCCGCTCCATGCCATGAAGTCGTGGCAGGCTTCGCGCGCCGGCATCCAGCTCGTGCCGGAGGATCGTCGCATCATCCCTGGCATGACGGTGGAGGAAAACCTGATCCTTGCGCAAGTCGCGCCGGGTCACGGCATGCCTGTCGAGGAGCTTTACGAGCATTTTCCGCGGCTGGCCGAACGACGCAGGCAGGAGGCCATTACCATGTCCGGCGGCGAGCAGCAGATGCTGGCGGTGGCGCGGGCGCTGGCCCGCGAGGTGAAGCTGCTGCTTCTGGACGAGCCCTACGAAGGCTTGGCGCCGGTCATCGTGCAGGAGATCGAGCGCATCGTCCACGGCATCAAGGAACGCGGCATCACCACCATCATCGTGGAACAGAATGCCGTGGCGGCGCTGCGGCTGGCCGACCGGGCCGTGATTCTCGATACGGGCGAACTGGTTTTTGCCGGAGCGGCGAAGGAGCTTCTCGAAAGCGAGGAACTTCGCAACGAATATCTGGCGATCTGACGGGGGGCGCGTAATGTCCGATGATCACATCTACCGTGTTCAGCCTTCGTGGCGATTGGGTGCGTCGGTTGACGCTGCGCGGTATCGGGATTGGTACGATGCGAGCTTGCGGGATCCTGATGGGTTCTGGGGGGAGCATGGGCGGCGTCTTGACTGGCTGACGCCGTACACGAAGGTGAAGAACACGTCGTTCGAGGGCGATGTTTCGATCCGCTGGTACGAGGACGGGGCGCTCAACGTCTCGGCGAACTGCATCGACCGTCACCTTGCGGCGCGCGGCGACCAGGTGGCGATCCTGTGGGAAGGCGACGACCCTGCCGAGGACCGGAAGATCACCTACAGGGAGCTGCACGAGCAGGTGTGCCGGCTGGCCAATGTGATGAAGAAGCACGGCGTGCAAAAGGGCGACCGGGTCACCATCTACATGCCGATGATCC